>NZ_CAXRBQ010000029.1:0-10534 GCF_964228735.1 Pontibacterium sp.
CGGCGGGAAAGGGATGAAAATTGAAAAGTATGTGGTACCATTTTGTAAACGGCTGATGGCTTGTGGGAATTGTATAGACACCAATAACCATAGGGCTTTCAGCCGTTTTCGTATATACCTTCATGAAAAATATGGGCTAGAGCGCCTGTTCAAACAATGGGTCGGAATTAGCCCGAAGCATTACAGTCGGTTGTTACGCGTCAATCTTGCCCGTTCCGCTCTGCGCAAAGCGGAGGGCAATATATCGTTAACCGACGCTGCGCTAAACGCGGGCTACTTCGATCAGGCCCACTTCAATCGCGAATTTAAACAGGTTGTTGGCCTGACGCCGGGCCAGTATCTGAAGTGCCTGGAACAACCTGCAAGGTAATCGAAGGTAAGCCTGAGCTTAGGTAACCAATGCCTCCCAAACATCCCATGAGAGCAATCGCTCTGATAGTATGCTGTATCCTGCTGAATGCGGATGTGCACCGTCGTTAGATGTCACCTCTTCACGCCATACTGGATTGCAGACCAATCCATCAAATACCGACAGATAAGGCACATTGAGCTCTGAGCATAACTGCGCAAATTCCGTATCCAGTGCCTGTATGCGGTTGTTTTGTTCTTCATCGGCAATGGGTGGCGGTCCTACCATCAGTACCGGATGCTGTTCTGCCACCTCAAGCAATAGCGCCCGTGTATTATCAATACTCCGCTCCGAATCGACGCGCAAAACACCATTTTCGATCGTTGTATCGTTCACCCCAAAGGAAAAAACCACCAGTGTGTCGAAACCGGCTTGAAGACGTGCTGAGATCTCCTGATTAAACCGGCGTCGGATATCTTCGCTCGTATCACGTCGAACGCCCAGGTTATAAAACGTAACCTCCAAATCCGAATCGCTGGCTTCCAGCGCGGCACATACCCGCCCGGTCCAGCCAAGCTTGGTTTCATCGCCGGTGCCGTTTACAAACGAATCACCCACGAAGCAGATTCTTAAATCCTTAGTCATCCTTGCTATCCGTTAGATCTGCTAAAAGCAGCTTAAGGTTATTGTTCATCGATGCATTCTGGGGCCATACGGCGTAGATCGGAATTGGCTCGACTTGCCACTCAGGCAGCGGATCAACAAGCACTCCAGTACGTAGCTCCTCTTCAACAAGGAAAGACGGCGGTGTTGCCAGGCCAATGCCGAGAATCGCAAACTGCGTTGACGCCTCCACCGCATCCACAAACACCCTGCTTTCAAACTCGACCGGTACACGTTCCCCCTTAGGACCAATCAGCACGCGACGGAGAGACAGCATCGACAGCCTAATCCAGTCCCAGGTTTCCAAATCTTTTGGCGATCGCGGCGGCTGTCGCGATTCATAATACTCCGCCGAGCACACCAGTTTTCGCTCGATCCCTCCGATGCGCCGTGATTTAAGGCTACTGTCCGGCATATTACCCGCGCGGATCGCCAGATCGATGCCGTTGGCGATCAGATCCTGCCGGGTATCGGTGTAGATCAGGTTAAGCATAATGCCTGGGTAGCGTTTACAGAATTCTGCTATACGCGTGTTCAGAGGTCCACGCGCAACTAGCGATGGTAGCGTGACTGTCAGCTTGCCCTGGGGCTCTGCCGTCTCACCTGCGATCTCACTCAGACCACTTTCTGCCGCATCGATCATCGCTTTCGCATGTTCATACAACACCTGGCCTTCATGGGTCAGCGACAGCTTGCGTGTCGAGCGATAGATCAGCGCAGTACCAACCCGTTGCTCCAGCTGCCCAACATGGTAACTTACCACTGATGGCGATAATCCCAACGTTTTAGCGGCTCCACGGAAAGAGCCCTGTTTTGCCATCTCAGCGAATATAGCGATTGCTTTGAGATCATCGATCATTGCAGCACCTGTTCGAACAATGAAATCCAATTAGCCTATCTAATTAAACACCCTCCATCGTAATAGACTGGGCGTATTCTTCAAAGGAGATTAAGTAATGTCCGTAATATTAGCGATGTGTTTGTTTTCCCTCTCAATGTCTATCTCACCCGGTCCGGTAAACCTGATTACACTCTCAACCGGCGTCAATCATGGCGTACGCAGTGCGATGCCTTTTGTTGCTGGTGCCACCGTCGGGTTTTCGATCCTGCTGCTGTTCATTGGACTGGGTGTTGGACAGGTCGCCGCTGAAAACACTGAGCTGATGGCAATACTGGGTTATATCGGCTCCGGCTTTATCTGCTACATGGGTTACAAGATCGCCACTTCGGATGGCGATGTAGAGATAAAACGCCAGAACCGCCCCACTTTCCTTCAGGGTGCCGCATTGCAGCTGCTTAATCCGAAGGCCTGGATCGCCTGTCTTGCTGGGGTGTCTGCGTTTAACCTGTCCGCGTCTTACGAGGCACTGATGGTTTTCTCGATCCTGTACTTCGTGATCTGTTATGCGTCAGTAAGCAGCTGGGCGGTGCTGGGGTCCCGAATTAGTAAATACATTAGTGAAGAACGTAAACTACAGGTTTTCAATCAAATGATGGGAGCGGTTCTAATTCTGATTTCGATATATCTTTTATATATGCAGTCATATTACGCATGATATATTTGTTAAGAAGATTAGTAGTGATAAGCTAGGACAATCAACTTATCACTATCCATCGTTCCGAAAATATTTATATCGCCTTAAAAATTATTTAGAAGTCGAAGTAATCCATTCCACTAAGTGACTTATCTCGACTAGCCAATTTTTCGACCGCCGTATCATAATCTCGTCTAATCAAGACATTAAAACCAAGCATCAGGAGATCATTTGTTTCTCGCAAAGGATCCTTTCTCAATCTTTCAAAGTACGTCCCTAAAGGCACATCATAAACACCATCGCCTATCTTTTTTCCCTTGAGTAAAGAGAGCTCGGCCCACTCTGTCTCATTTAATGTTAGCTCAATGTGATCGGAACAGAAGCCAAATATCAAGTGCAGGAGAACCGGTCTAGTACTATCACTTTCTAACATGAATCTGCTGATATCCACTTCAACAGTCTCTTTACCCTTAGACCTATATGACGTTAAGCTAACTCTCGCATGCATGTTCTGTAAGAAGTCACCTACTATGCCAGCTGAAAACTCTATATCTTCAGTTATTTTCGCCATCGGAAGAGAGAACACCTCAGACACAGCTGGGACAAAACCATGCCCGTAATAATCATAGTAATCAAGCTCTTCCAAAAAGAACAAAGTGTTCATGAATAACGTGTAAAACTCAAATTCCTTAAAGCATTTCCTGTAAAATCCAACCTTCTTTTTATATGGCATAGAAACAACAAATGAGGCAGCAAAGAACTCTTGTATAGATTTATGAACATAACGGTATTCATTAAATCCATCCTCGATTATTAGATTAGTAATCGCTACAAGCTCTTCGCGCGCTTTGCTTGCCGCTTTGGGGTCTTCATCCAGGTACAACAAAGCCTCAGATATGAACCGAACAAGAGAATCTTCATCAAAACTTCCTGCCCCAGCTCGCTGAGAGATAAAACACAAACACTCAAAGATAAGTCGATATATACGACGATTATCATTCCAGTGTCGAATTCTATTCACCTTTCCCTTTATATTGTCATGACGATGAAATACAGCGTCAAATATATTTGAGTAAAATTGAGAAAGCGTGCTTGGGATTTCTTCCCCAATATTATAGCTAATACAAAACAGCACAACCAGTATCGGCGATTTTAGGATAGAGTCTTTGGACTTATGAAATGGGCTATGCTTTAGCGCACTTTGAAGTTCATCAGCTTTATCAGCATCGACTGACATCTTGTCTATAATGCCAAAAATCTGCTTCTCCGACAGTTCGCACATTATATATGTTTCAAACTCAGATAAAGAATCAATTTCTGTGTCTGGTCGGGTAGTACATACCACATGGCACTGAAATGCGTTGACAAGACGCCGAATGTCATCCAACAGCATCGACCTGTACTGCGGCTTTACCTCATCAAAAGCATCTAAATAAACCTTTACATTGCTGCTGGAGAATAGTTTTTTCACTGCATACTCGGTGAGATCTACCCCTGCAGATTTAAGGCCTTTGGAAATAGCTTCTTCAATTGGTTCGCCCTTGTAGTTTTTTAACTCATAAAATATAGGTAACCGCTGAAGGTTCTTTGAGTTATTAGATAAGACTTTCCTGAGTATTGTAGACTTTCCTTGTCCCGCCAGCCCTTTAATAAGTAATACCCTATGATTATCAAGCGTCGTAATATCATTGATCGCTATACGGGTTTTCGTACCCGCTTTTCTTACATCCAAAGAGACGAATATATCATCAACATGAAAAACCTTATCAACGGATACAAGTGTTTTAACCTGGAGGGCACCAGCGCAGTAATCTAAATAGTTATTTTTGTAGTGCTGGAGATCATAAAGTCCTTTTTTCTCAGCAAAAAAGTCGATTACACTGCTGATCGTTCTTCTTGAAACTTCAGCAAGCACCGGTCGAACCGCAGCACTGATAATCGCGTCCATTCACATATCTCCTTCGTAGAAAGCAATCACGTTGATATGTTAATACACGTTGTTCTGTATATTGAAGATAAGAAGAATTTTTTTAAGTAATGTCTAGCTCCCATGCTCCGCATGGGAGCCCATAGGGTAGATGCATAGATGAGATCTATGCATTCCCAAGCAGAGCCTGGGAACGCGTAGGTTGGCCACCGCGAAGTGGTGCCCAACATGTTAGGCATCGCCTTGCGATGACAAACCTACACGGGTAACTCGAATACAAAAAAGCCACCTCAGTCAGGTGGCCTTTTCTACTTCGAAAATCAGCTATCAGCGATTGGCACTCGGAGGGGTACCGGACTGCACTTGGGATTGCACTTGGGCCAGCCCTTGTGTTCTGTACTCATCCGCACGTTCCTCATGACCTGCATGTGAGCGCATCATGCGCTGCTCCTGATGTTGGAAGATATCCCAGGTCATTAGCGTGTCATTGTTATTTTTGTACGCATTAGCCATGGTGAGTGTCTCTTACGCGATCCAGACAGATTTGCTGTTACAGAACTCGCGGATACCGTTCACACCCAGCTCGCGGCCGAGGCCGGATGCTTTGGTGCCGCCGAACGGCATACGGATATCGCTGGCGACCTGTGCGTTGACGAAACCTGCACCAACATCCAGCTGACGCAGAAAGGCTTCGCCCTTCTCCAGATCCTGGGTCCATACGCTGGCTCCCAGACCGAAGCGGGTTGCATTCGCCTGAGCAATCGCATCGGCTTCGTCACGAACAGCTACGACAGCTGCAACCGGGCCGAAGATCTCTTCATTGAATGCGGTCATGCCCAGCTTCACGTTATCCAATACGGATGGAGCGTAGAAGTAACCTTCACCTTCTACGATTTCGCAGCCGGTCAGCGCGCGAGCACCTTCTGAAATAGACTGCTGTACTTGTGCATGTACCTGATCACGCAGATCACCACGGGCCATTGGCGCCAATGTAGTAGAGGCATCCAGTGGGTTACCGGTTTTCAGCGCTTTGGTACGTTCAACCAGCATTTCGGTGAATTCGCCAATACGGCTTGGTACAACCAGGAAACGCTTGGAGGCGATACAGATCTGACCGGCGTTGCTGAAACGTGCGCGCATAGCCACGTCCATCGCTGCTTCCAGGTCAGCGTCATCCAGTACGATCAGTGGATCGGAACCACCCAGCTCCAGTACCGCTTTCTTCAGATTCTGGCCCGCCAGCGCCGCGATCTTACGACCCGCACCTTCACTTCCGGTAAAGGCAACGCCGTTTACACGGTGGTCGGCAATGACACGAGCGGCCTGATCAACGGAGATGGTGACTTCGGTCATCAGGCCTTCTGGTGCACCGGCGTCACGCATCAGGGTTTCAACGGCTTTGGCACAGCGCGGTACATTTGGCGCGTGTTTCAGAATGATGCCGTTACCCGCCATCAGTGCTGGCACCATGCAACGGAATACCTGCCACAATGGGAAGTTCCACGGCATGATCGCAAAGACCAGACCCAGTGGCTCGTAAGTCACCAGACTGCGGCGTGCTGGGGTTTCGATCAGGTCGTCCTGCAGCATGCCTTCGGCGTTGTCCGCGTAGAAACCACAGGCCAGCGCGCACTTATCAACTTCACCCAGTGCTTCGGGCAGCAATTTACCCATCTCCAGGGAGATAACTTCCGCCAGTTCCTGACGGCGTTCGGTTACCAAGTTGCCCAGCGTGTGCAGCAATTTGGATCGCTCGGCGAAAGAGGTGCAACCCCAAGCTTCAGCAGCCTGAGAAGCAGACTCAAGACGTTGCTCAAGCTGATTGTCGGTCAGAAAGTCGAACTGTTCGATCAGTTCACCGGTAGCAGGATTACGTGTTTCAAAGTTCAAGATAAAGCTCCTTCCTACTCTGCTGCGAAACCGATTTTCCGCGCAGGCCAAATACCAGAAAAGCGCCGGGTTAGGTTTTTACCCAAGCCGGCGCTCTTGTTCGTGTGTTGTCTTACTTCAGATATCAGACACGCTGATCGCCGTGGAACAAACGTACCACGTGACGTGCTTCAGCGAAGAACAACCAACGTTCAACCAGAAGACCAATAATAGTCAGAATTGCCGCCAGTGCCAGCAGTCCGGCGCTGCTGGTCAACAACAGCAGGAAAGGAAGCACAAATGCGATGCCAACCATCAGAACACGCAGGCGCATCAGACGGTTTGCTTCAACGGTGTAACCGAATTCGTTATTCAGGAAGCCGTTCGCGGTGTGGCCCTGGTCCAGCAGACGAACACTTGCCTGGGTAAAACCAGTTGCGGTGTTGATGGTGCTGCCCGCAGGTTTACCGATCCAGAACAGGTAGATCAGTTTTACGGCTGCGCCAAGAACAACCAGACCGATCGCCAGGTTGTGCAGCACAGAGGACAGATCGCCCGCTACAGATGCCTGTACCGCTGCCAGCAGCAGGGAACCGGACATCAGACCCAAAGCAATGTAGTTAACCGGCGTCAGAGAGGTGTTCCACTGACGGATGGTTTTCAGGCTCGCGTAGATCATGCTGGTGCAGAACAGAGTAACCATTGCCAGCGCTGCAGCGCCGTAACCGGCAACTACTGCAGTACCGTTCACTTCAGCGCCGTTGAACCACACGTTTGCCAGGTACGCCAGCACAAATGGGTAGAACAGCACAGCAAATACCGCCTCGCGGGACAGCCATGAAGTTTTGAAACGACTGAAAGAACGCCATGCGTTTTTTGGGTTTGCCAAGTGCAGCGTGGAAGACAGCAGACCACCGCTGATTAGAACAAAGCCCAGGACACCGCCAGACAGCAACACGGTGCTGTCCTGCAGCTGAGGCAAGCCCAGCAGGTGACCCAGAACCATCAGAGTGATCAGGCCGTAACCCGCCCCTGACATCACAGTAAATACAAGTACTGAAAAAGCCGGATGCATAGTAACGTCTCCGTAATAAGGTTGCCGGGCCAGTGGAGAGGCCCGGCATGCCGGTGCTACTAAAACCGGCAAAACTTTATTGTTGTTTTTTGCGAACTCTTGGAGCGCTGCGGCAACAGCGCCCCACTCCGCGTCTTATCGGGCGATGACCTTGTTCACCCAGCCTTTCACGGTTGCCTTGATGGACTTCGGCTCGTAAGTCTCAACAACAGGCTTGTTACGTGGTGGCAGGTAGGTGTTTACCGGCTCGTAACCCAACTCTGGCATCAGCTGCTTACCGGCACGATCACGTACCAGCTTGCTTACTTCAGAGTTTGGATCGTCGAAGTCACCGAATACACGGGACTTGGTCGGACAGGTCATAACACATGCTGGCTTACGCTCATCTTCAGGCAGACGCTCGTCGTAGATGCGGTCCACACACAGGGTACATTTCTTCATCGTGCCCTGATGTGGATCCAGTTCACGTGCGCCGTAAGGGCAAGCCCAGGAACACAGGTTACAGCCCATGCACTTGTCCTGATCGACCAGTACGATGCCGTCTTCTTCACGCTTGTAAGATGCGCCAGTCGGACATACGGTCACACACGCTGCGTTGTCGCAGTGCATGCAGGACATCGGCATGTTCACCGTCTTCGAGTTCGGGTGATCATCCACCTCGTAGGTACGGATACGGTTCAACCACGCGCCGTTCGGATCTTTACCGTACGGATTCTCATCCGACAGCGGCCCGATGGTGCCAGAGGTGTTCCACTGCTTACATGCTGTCGCGCAGCCGTGGCAGCCTACGCAGGTGTCGAGATCAACAACCAGACCTAATTTCATCTTTTTATTCTCCGTCTGCTGTTACTTCTCGCCACGAGTCAGGATGTCTGACATCGGGCGCTTCAGGTTGACGTTTTCGTGGGACGTGTAGCTCAACATATCCGGTGAAGGCTTCGCATTCGGCTGCGGTTTCAGCGCGCTGAATGCTGGCCATGTGCCGGTTTCGCCCGGTGCGGCCGGTGTGATCTTCACACGCAGGTCGTACCATGCGGCCTGTCCGGTCACAGGGTCGGAGTTGGTAACACGGTCCTCTTTGTCGCCCTTTTGAGGCAACAGTTCGGAGATCAGGTGGTTCATCAGGAAGCCATCAGTCGCTTCATTCGCATCGTCAGACAGACCCCATGCACCGCCACGTTTCGCGATTGCGTTCCAGGTCCAAACGGTCTGTTCGTTGGTACCTTCCATCAGTTTCACCTGAACACGGATCTTGCCGTTGTGGGATTCTACCCACACCCAAGACAGATCCTCGATACCCATTTTCTCGCCAGCTACACGGTTCATGAACAGGTAGTTCTGGGACATGATCTGACGCAGCCAAGCGTTCTGGCTATCCCAGCTGTGGTACATGAACATCGGACGCTGGTTTACCGCGTGGAACGGGTATTCGTCGCGATCGATGCGCTGTTCTTCCAGTGGCATGTAGTAGAACGGCAGCGGATCGAAGTATTTCACCAGACGCTCTTTGTGGTGCTCTTCGGTTGGCATCGGACCGTCGTACAGGCCCTGGCCTGCCAGACGGAACGTCTGCAGCTTCTCGGAGTACAGTTCGATCACGATCTGCTTGGTAGAACCGACCCAAGCGGCTTCTTTCGCCAGAGTCAGGTAATCCAGGTTGGCGTGACGCATGTAACGCTGGTTCAGGTCCAGGTGCATCTCGAAGAAACCTTCGTTCTCCGCGTACGCTTCCCACTGACGAGGGTTTGGCTCACCGCGCAGAGATTTTTCGCCATCCTTACCGCGGTAACCCGCCAGGAAGCCGATGCCCGGTTCTTTCTCGAAGTTAACGATGAAGTCTTTGTAGCCTTCGTACTTGCGCTCGCCTTCAGGTGTGGAGAACGCCGGGAAGCCCAGACGACCGGCCATCTCTACCATCACTTCCTGCCAGCTCATTACATCGCGATCTGGCTGGATCACTGGGATACGTACGGAGTCACAAGCCGCATGAGGCTCGGAGATCGGACGGTCCAGCATGGAGATGGTGTCGTAACGCTCCAGGTAGGTGGTGTCTGGCAGAACCAGATCAGAGAACGCCACCATCTCAGAGTTGAACGCATCGGAGCAGACGATGAACGGGATCTTGTACTCGCCGTTGTCCTTCTTCTCGCACAGCATATCGATGGTCTGCGCGGTGTTCATGGAGGAGTTCCACGCCATATTCGCCATGAACAGCATCAGGGTGTCGATCTCGTACGGATCGCCTTTCACCGCGTTGCTGATCACCATGTGCATCAGACCGTGACAGGAGATCGGTGCATCCCAGCTGTACGCCTTATCGATACGTTTCGGACTGCCGTCTTCGTTGATCACCAGATCTTCAGGGCAGGTTGGGAAGCCCAGTGGTGGTGATTTCAGCGGCGTGTTTGGCGCCATATCTTTCGCTGGCTTGATGCCTGGTGGCACGTGTTTCGGGAACGGTGGCTTCGCCAGGTGGCCCCCAGGGCAGTCGATAGTACCCAGCAGTACCTGCAGCAGGTGGATAGCACGGCAGGTCTGGAAACCGTTGGAGTGTGCGGAGATACCACGCATTGCGTGCATGGATACCGGACGACCGATAAACTTGTCCTGCTTGCGACCCGCCCAGTCGGTCCACTCTACGTCGATGGTGATGGATTCTTTGAACGCTACGTGCGCCATCTCCAGCGCCATACGTTCGATATCTTCTGCTTTAACGCCACACTCTTTAGCAGAGTTTTCCGGTGCGTACTGATCGTCGAGGTATTTCTCGAGCATGATGTTCATCGCAGTACGAACAGGAGTGCCGTCTGGCATGGTGAACTCACCAAACAGCGCTGGGTTGATGTCCGGCAGGTTCGCGTCCACGAACTCTTCTTTTACCAGATCCCATACCTGAGGCTCACCTACTTGTCCCTCTGGCGCAGGGGCACGGTAGAACAGGCCGTCGCCCTTCTGTCCCGGCGTGTTTACAACCAGCTGCGG
This sequence comes from Pontibacterium sp., assembly GCF_964228735.1. Lineage (GTDB taxonomy): Bacteria > Pseudomonadota > Gammaproteobacteria > Pseudomonadales > Balneatricaceae > Pontibacterium. The sequence continues at coordinate 10,401 of NZ_CAXRBQ010000029.1, forward strand.
AGAGTTGGTGTAACGGATCAGGAACTCTTCATCCACCAGCTGGTTTTTCAGCAGCACGTGAACCATGGACAGAGCCAGCACCGCATCGGTACCTGGGCGGATCGCAACCCACTCGTCTGCAATCGCCTGGTAAC
>NZ_CAXRBQ010000030.1:0-30135 GCF_964228735.1 Pontibacterium sp.
CATCCTTTGGTCCGATCACCAGATTGTCATTGTCCAGATAGGTAATGCGAATCAGGTTACGCTTCTTCCAGCGGTCAAAGAGCTCTTTGCGATGTGGTCGGCGATCGTGGTCGTCTCGATCCCAGTCACCGTGACGTTCGAAACGCCAGGGCCGAATAGGTGGGGGACGCCGGAGCGGCGTATCGCAATCGCCGTCCCCTTCATACCGGTCGATTACCCGCTCCGCGTGCCCCTGTGCGGTTGCAACCACCAGGTTGCGAAAATTGCTGCGCTCCGACACCCCGCCCACAATGGCGATGGTCGCGAGCAAAACAATGCTGCTGGCAAGCCAGATTGCCAGAAATATCTTAACAAACAGGCGCTTATACCATCGCATCAGGCACCCCGGATAAACTGGTAACCCACGCCACGTACGGTTTTGATCACTTCACACTCTGGCAGCAGTTTGCCCAGTTTCTGGCGCACACGGCTGACGTGGACGTCGATGGCGCGGTCATACGCGGTGAGTTTGCGGTGCAGGACCAGTTCGGTGAGTTGTTCTTTGCTGATCACACTGCCCGCGTTGTTCATCAGGTAGGCAAGTACATTGAACTCGGTACCGGTCAGTTCCAGTGCCTGCCCACCGACGGTGACTTCACGCACACCCGGGTCCAGCTCGATACCGGCCTCGACGATGGTCTGATCAGGGAACAGGGTCTGGTGTTCTTTAGGACCAGCACGGCGCAGCACCGCTTTGATGCGGGCTACCAGCTCACGGGGATTGCAGGGTTTGCTGAGGTAGTCATCGGCGCCCATCTCCAGCCCCAGGATGCGGTCGATATCCTCACCGCGCCCGGTCAGCATGATCACCGGCAGTTGCAGACGTGGGCGGATCTCCTGCAGCAGGTCCATACCGCTGCGACCCGGCATCATCACATCCAGGATCATCAGTTGATAACGCTCGGCGCGCTGCAACTTATGCTGCGCTTCATCCGCGTTATGAGCGAACTCCATCTCAAATCCTTCGTGCTCCAGATAGTCGCCGATCAGCTCGCACAGCTCGGTGTCATCATCAACCATCAGTAATCGGATCTGTTCGCTCATTTGGGCTCTACCTCTTTTATCAGTCCTTCAATAATAATGCGCCGTCCGGCCACGCCCAGCCCCATTTACCAAACTTTACACAACCGACACTAAAGTTAACTCAGGGCTAATAGACAATAGACCCTGGTCCACGAACCCTACGTCTGGAACCTTTGCCACCGCCCACAGGTCTTATGCGGTGGTGCAGGAAGGTATTAAGAAGTCTCCCCTCAATTGACTTGTTAACACCTTCCCCAAAACCCCTCGGGTGGAGACAGGTCCAAACGTTTATATCATGCCCCGGCATGCGATAAACAACCCCTCAGTGCTTCGGGCCCCTCCATTCTGTTCTCACCGGCTGACGGCTAACGTCCACAGCCGGTTTTTTTTGCCCGCCATCCGCGATTTACCAATCTTTACACGACCGCAACCCAACTTAGCGATGACAAGGTCAACAATAGATCCAACAACACGAAACGACTTAGGAGATGGAACAATGCGTAAACAACTGATGATTGGTTTGACTGCAGCAGCACTGACTCTGGGTGGCCTGGGTACCGCGGTAGCAAGTGGCAAATTTGGTCACGGCCCTGACGGCATGATGGGTGGTCGTATGCTGGACCGTATGGCCGAGAAACTGGACCTGACTGCCGAGCAACAAAGCCAGGCTGAAGACATTATGGCGGGCAGCTTTAAAGAGATGCGCGAAAACAAACGTGCCATGAAAGATCTGCGCACCGAACTGCACAAGCTGGATCCAACCGCTGCCGACTACAAGCAGAAGTCCGAACAGCTGGCTGCTGATATCGCCACCGCAACCGAGAAAATGGTGCTGATGCGCTCCGAACAGCGTCAGGCATTCAACGAGATCCTGACCGACGAACAGCGCACCGAACTGGCCGCACTGAAAGACAAATGGCAGGAACGCGGTCACCGCCACGGTGAAGGTAAAGGTGGCAAGCACTGCCGGTAACTAACGCTTTGACCGATCCGGTCTAGCCAATGCAAATCCAACTCCCAACCTTTGCCCCCAGGGTAAAGGTTGGGGTAAATCTCATATCAGCACCGGATATCAGTGACGTCTGATCGGTTTCAGATCGCAGCGCAACGTCCCCTTCATATAGCGATCGATCTCGAAGCTTTTGCTGATCCCCCTTCGGAAATCACGGCTTGTACCTAACACACGGGTACAGTCACCCCCATAGCGGTAACTGCTGTTGCGGCACAGCTCCACTTCCAAGCCCGATTCGGCAAACGATACACTCGCCTCGCTGCTATAGCGCTCTTTCCAGTCCTGCATGCGTAGCGTCAATTGCTCACCCCGTACCAGATCAAAGGCTTGGGGTTTGGCCGGTTTCCATTTGGAGCTGAATTGCATATCCACCGGGTCCAGCACACACTGCACAATATCGCCGTACTGGGCATTCTGGCGCAGATAGGCCATCGCCTCGTATTTGCGCGCTTCCGCCTCAGCCTTTGCCGCCCGCTCCCGCGCTTGGGCTTCGGCCCGAACTTTATCCAGTTCGGCCTGCTTCTCGTAGGCACGCAACTGCTCTTCGCGGGTCATCACGGCCCACTCTTCATCATCGATACCCAGCGGATGCAGGCTGCAGCCGGTCAGCCACAGCGCCCCCACCATTAACAGCAGCTTATTCAGATGTTTCATTCCATTTCTCTCCCACCTTGATGGGCATAGATTAGGAAGCGGGAGCTGAATAGGAACTGAAACGACTTGAAGCTTTACCCGGTCTGATCTGAGCTATCGGGGTTACTTGCCAGCAGACTGTCTTCCGGGTTGGTCAGCTCATCGAAGTTGAGCGCCTGGCGACTCTGCATGATCAGATCCAGCAATTCCTCGGCAAAAGCCGCACGGTTGTCCTCGGTCATCCAGCTGCGGTAATCCACCATGCTGAGGTTGTCCTGTTTACCCAACATCCACAGGGTATCGATGTAGGCAACAAACTCCTCTTCGTTGGCGCGGAACATCTCCTCGATTGCCAGACTGTTAGGGTGCAGTTGCCCCTCTTCCGTCAAACCTAGTGGCTGGCCACTGCGAAAATTGTCGATCAGCTGGTCCAGGTCAAACGACAAATCACCGTTAAAACCACGGGTTTCCAATACCAGATCCTGCAAGCGCAGCATCCGTTGATGGGCTTCGTCCATCAGTTGTTCCCGGGTGGCGTGTCCAGCGCCTTCCAAGAAATCCGGCCCCATCCACTGCTCCGGTCGGGACGAGCGGCTGTTGCGACCGGTCTCCCAGGGCTCGAGGCCATACTGTTGATACACCACCTGCAGGGCAAGGCGGTTGTTTTCCGGAATCGCCTCCCACTCCATACGGGTACGTGGCAATTCGTCCATGCGCTGCTGTTTCTCAACCAACATGGTCAGCTGGCTATCAACGTTATCCACAAAGGTACGGATCTGTTCAGCCTGCGGGTGTTCGCTGCCATCGTCCAATATGGCCACATCCTTGCCGTCGGCGATGTTGTCGAGCAGGTCCTGCAGGCTGAAGCGGGGTTCCAACTCCCCCAACTGGTCATAAAATGCCGTACTCATCGACTGGAAGCTGCTCTGATAGTCGACCAGCGCAGCGCGGCGTTCGCCGTGCATCAGTTCACTGGCAACCGCATGTTTCAACGTGCCCGCATTGCCCAAACGCAGGCCCAGGTCGATACTGTGACGCAGCATCGATTGGGTCGCCTCCAGGTCGTACCGGTCCAACAGCGCCATATCCATCATGTCCATCATCAGGCCGCGCGGCGCCAACTTTTCCAGTTGCTCACCATCACCCGCAGCATTGAGATCAAACGATGCAGTTTCAAGCAGTCCCTGGGCCCCCTCGTATTTGCCGTTCAGCCCGCTGTAGCGGTGTTTCTCCACCAGTTGGTCCAGCGCCAATGGACGCTCGATCTGTTTATCATCGAGCCAGTCAGAGAGGTTGTCGGGGAACGCTTTCAGCTCTTCGTAGGCCTGTTGCATCGTTTCAATCTGGTCAAGGTTTTCCTGCCAGAACGCCTCGACCTTGTCCGCTTTCGGTACTAGCGAGCCGTCGGCGTTTTCGCTGGGCTTGCGACCGGCCAACACATTGTCCAGCAACTCATCCATATCGGTGGACGCCGGGTAATCATCCTGCAGCTTTTCAGCCAGGGTGTTGGAAAGACTGAAGAAATCGTCCATATAGCTGGAGGCGATCTGGCGGCGCTCTGCGGTCATCTGTTCCAGATAGCCCGCTGCCTGTTGGCCTAGTTCGCCTTCACCGGATAACCCCCACCAGAGGCTGTTGATCTCTTCACTCCATTGGGTGACACGAAACTGCCCCATTGTGTCGACCGACATCATATTCATGCCGGTGCTGTTCTCACCTATCAGCCCCTCCGCCTTCAGTTCCTGAAATTCCCGGTTAGTTGCCAGGTGTGACTGAATCTGCCCCGGCGTAATGCCCGGCAGCAATGTAGATAGTGAGATATTCATATGCTGTCCCTGCCCATTCCGTAGTTATCTTTTCCAGGTTAGTTCTGCGCCAAAATTCACCGTTGAAGCGGCAAGCGCTTTCCTCTGCTTACGCCATAAATCGGCCCAATCGGCAAACCGATGGGCAATACAGCGGCAGAAACACCCGAAATCCTTTAGCCCTGGTTTTCCAGCAATATCCGTACCCAGCATTGCCGTTCACAGATTAAATTTCATAAAGCCAGCCACAGCCGTTATTTCACGGAGGCATTAAAGTGCATATAACATACACTTTAAATATGAGAGTGATGTCAGTAGACTTAGCGCGCACAAACTGACCAGCACAGGCGAAGAAGTGGTACAATTGCTCAAATTACCGCCTGGTGCGGCTATGCGTATAATCGAATTGTTCTCTGCTGAACGCCTCTAGTACCCAAGGTACCTTTCAGCAGATTTGCCCACTTACGGGAGGTGGCTAATGGAAACCGTATTTCTTGCCTTTGTTGTATTGCTGGTTGTGATCGTAGGTGCATCCGTGGGTGTACTGATGGGCCGTAAGCCAATCAAAGGTTCCTGCGGTGGTGTTGGTAAGGCAATGGGCGAAGAAAACTACATCTGCCCGGTATGCGGTGACGATCCGAACAAGTGTGAAAACGAGAACGAAAAAGCCGCTACAGCCAAAACTGACGAACTGTCTTACGAGCTGACCAAGTAAGACCGCGACATCTCACACAATAAAGGGGCTTTTTAGCCCCTTTATTTTTTACGTCCACGGCATTCAGAAATGCAACGCATGCCAAAGATCCTGCCTCCACTCAAAGCCCCTTTTGCACTATCAAACTTTATGTGATGCAAAGATCACAAAAGTTTCACATTAAAAAAGCTTTAGTTGCTGCCAAATGCTTGTAACGTCGGCAAAGCAAACATAAACTCGCCAACTTTTCTGAGCCTGGCCAGTCTGGCTGGCGCCGTTTTTCAAATATTTACCCAAGCCAGGTCGGCGATCTTAACCGCGACCGGGCAATCCCCAGATGAGATGTAATTGATGGATAGCACCACCCTGATCGGGCTGATGGCCGCCTTCTGCACCACCTGCGCCTTTGTACCCCAGGTCATCCAGATCCTGCGTACCGGCAACGTGGACGGTATCTCGTTGCAGATGTACACCATCTTCACTCTGGGTGTCGCCTTGTGGTTAACCTACGGCATCATCATGGATGACCTGCCGATGTTGCTTGCTAATATGGTGACACTGGTGCTGGCATTGATGGTGTTGGGGCTGACGCTACGTAAGCGCATGCAAAATAAGAAGTAACGTTCAAGATGGCGGTTGTGAATAACGGAAATGTTATATAAACCGCGCCAGCCAAAGCTTAAAGCGCATTCCCCACTCGCTGCTCAGCCCGGCACTTACCTGCGTAATCTCACCCTCGGTGTTCAGATAGAACAGGCTCGGCGTAATGGTCACACCCCACTGCTGGCTGATCAGCCCGTTATCATCGTTCAGGGTGGTAAATTGATAGCCATGTTGGTCCATATACTGCTGCACCTCGGCGTCACTTCCCGAGGCCAACGCAATCGTCAGAACGTTGCTGTCCGCTGCAATATCGTGCACCGCAGGGGATGTGAGGCTGCAGATACCACACCAACTGCCCCAGAAGTACACCAGTAGCGGCCCTTTCGCGAGTTCATCCTGCAGGTTGTAGGTCTTACCCTCCAGCGTGTTCAACACCAGCGCCGGAGCAACACCCGAAACCATATTGCGCTGTTGATAAAACGCCACCGCCGACACGATCACAACCATGATCAGCACGGTTTTCAGCTGGGAAAACCACCACGCAGGGGAGAGCAGACGTCGTTTCAGTGCGCTTATCATCTTGTCTATCAATACCATCACATTTGATTTGTCCTGCCACAGGGCAGCTGTCAGTAGACCGTATCAGGACGGTTTTATTCCAACCAAATAATCGGAAAATCCCACCGAAACAGCGTGCTACTTTTCCATTCATCATCCTGAAGCGCACGTTTCATGAAGCCTGCAGCCCTACATAATTTTTTCTGATCCATTTGTAAGTTTAATAATATTTTAACGATACAGCATTTCCTCATAACCTGAATGGGCATCGGAGGAGACTGTTATGACCGCTGTCGTGACTCCCACTAGAAGGCCTGAGCCTCTGGAGTCCTGGTTAGTTGATCCTTCGCAGATGGGTTTAGTGCATCACTTACAGGACGCCCAGCAACGCGCCTGACACCTCTGAACCATCACCCCGTTGAACGACTGAATAACAAAAAAGTAGGACTCAGACATGACAGTTGAAAAAATCGAAATTGATACGCTTATTGTTGGCGCCGGTCAGGCGGGTGTGGCCATGAGTGAACACCTGAGCAAACTGGGTGTGCCTCACCTGGTTCTGGAGCGCAACCGTATCGCTGAACGCTGGCGTTCAGAACGTTGGGACTCACTGGTTGCCAACGGTCCAGCCTGGCACGACCGCTTCCCAGGTCTGGAGTTCGAAGAATTCGGCGCTGACGAGTTTGTGCCTAAAGAGAAAGTTGCGGACTACTTCGTTGCGTATGCCGAAAAATTCAACATGCCAATCCGTACCGGCGTGGCCGTGAAGAAAGTAGAGCGCAACACCGACCGCCCGGGTTTCACCATCGAAACCTCTGAAGGCGTGATCGAAGCCAACCGCGTGGTTGCGGCAACCGGTCCATTCCAGAAGCCGGTCATCCCGCCAATCGCACCGCAGGACGAGCGCATCACCCAGATCCACTCTGCAGAATACCGTAACCCGGAGCAGCTGCCGGAAGGTGGTGTACTGGTAGTCGGTGCCGGTTCCTCCGGTGTACAGATCGCCGATGAACTGCAGCGTGCGGGCAAGAACGTATACCTGTCCGTCGGTGCACACGACCGTCCACCACGCTCCTACCGTAACCGCGACTTCGTGTGGTGGTTGGGTGTACTGGGTGAATGGGATGCTGCCGCGATGAAACCGGGCACCGAACACGTGACCATCGCCGTAACCGGCGCACACGGAGGTAACGGCACCGTTGATTTCCGCGCTCTGGCGCATCAGGGCATCACCCTGGTCGGTCTGACCGAAGCCTTCGCCGACGGCAAAGTGTCCTTCAAGTCCGACCTGGTTGAGAACGTGGCGCGCGGTGACAAGAACTACCTGGACCTGCTGGATGCAGCAGATGCCTACATCGAACGCAACGGTCTGGACCTGCCGGAAGAGCCGGAAGCCCGTAACATGCTGGCGGACCCGGAATGCATGACGAACCCGATCCTGGAGTTGGACCTGGCTGAAGCCGGTATCACCTCCATCGTGTGGGCAACCGGCTTCAAGGTGGATTACAGCTGGCTGAACGTGGACGCCTTCGGCGCAGACGGCAAACCCGCCCACCAGCGTGGTGTATCCACCGAACCGGGCGTGTACTTCGTTGGCCTGCCTTGGCTGTCCCGTCGCGGCTCCACCTTCATCTGGGGTGTATGGCACGACGCAAAACACATTGCTGACCACATCGCGACCCAGCGTAAGTACCTGGAGTACCGCGACCCGTCTCAGCTGTAAATCCGAGACGCAGCAATAAATCAGCATCAAGATAGGCCTGCGGGCCTATCTCCTTTTTCAGAAAGACGCATACGTCAGCATTTTGGGAGTAAGTTAATGCCTACGCATACTCGCATCCGCATGTTTAACACCAAAGAGACCTATCCAAACCAGACTCTGGATAACGATCTCTGCCAGGCGGTACGCGCCGGTAACACCGTTTATGTTCGTGGCCAGGTGGGTACCGATTTTGACGGCAACCTGGTTGGCCTGGGCGATCCACGCGCACAGACCGAACAGGCGATGAAAAACGTTAAGCAGTTGCTGGAAGAAGCCGGTTCCGACATGAGTCACATCGTTAAAACCACCACCTACATCACCGATCCCCGTTTCCGTGAAGCGGTATACAGTGAAACCGGCAAGTGGATGAAAGGTGTGTTCCCGATCTCCACTGGCCTGGTTGTACAGGCGCTGGCCCAGCCGGAATGGCTGATGGAGATCGACGTGATCGCCGTGATTCCAGACGAAGAGGCCTAAGCCATGACCTTCTCCGTTGCGGGCATCTGCCCGGATACCGGCATGGTCGGTTGTGCCATCACCTCCTCCAGCATCTGTGTCGCCAGCCGTTGTGCCTTCGTGCGCAGTGGCACCGGCGTCGCGCTGACCCAAAACATCACCAACCCGGACCTGGGCCCACTGGCACTGGATCTGCTGCAGGAGGGCCAATCCCCACAGCAGGTGTTGGCTGCCCTCGCCGAAGCCGACAGCGATGTACAATGGCGTCAGTTGGGCGTGCTGAATTCAACCGGTGAAGGCACCACCTTCAGTGGTGAACAGGCGTTGGGGATCTTCTCCACTGCCCAAGGCCAGAACTGCATCGCCATGGGCAACCTGCTGGAAAACACCGGCGTACCCCAGGCAATGATCGACAGTTTCGAGAACAGCAGCGGCCACCTGGCGGAACGCCTGCTCAGTGCACTGGAAGCGGGTCTTGCCGCCGGTGGTGAGCTGGGGCCGGTACACTCTGCTGGTTTATTGGTCGCCGCTCAACCGCAGTGGCCGGTGGTGGACCTGCGCGTGGATTGGCATATCGAACCAATTCACGAACTGCGTATGGTGTGGCAAAACTACGAACCACAGATGCAGGCCTATATCACCCGTGCGAAAGATCCGTCTAACGCCGAGTCTTTTGGTGTACCGGGCGACGAATAACTAACACCCAAAAAGCCCGCTTCCCAATGCGGGCTTTTTTATGCCTAACCGCACTGGATAGCTTTTTCTTATCTTCTTCAAAAATTAATAATATTTTAATGATACTCCCGCTCCGCCTATCCTCAGGGAACAGATGAACAATTGATTTTGATCAATTTCTGTACCCCCCAACTGATCGAAGTTGTTCACGGCTCAACCGGTCAGGCTCTCATCTCAGACATCTGTACAGGATCAACAAGCACGGCCACGGAGGGCGCCTTGCTACAAGGATCAAACGAATAATACGCAGGAGTAGATATGGCCCAGTCGCTGACAATTGAAATCCTCGAAAAGCTGATCAGTTTTGATACCACCAGCTGCAACTCCAACCTGGAGCTGATGGCGTATGTTCAGCAATACTTGGAGGTGCACGGCGTAAACAGCACCCTGGTGTATGACGAGCAGGACAGCAAGGCCAACCTCTACGCCACCATCGGTCCTCAGAACAAGTCTGGTGTGATGCTGTCCGGCCATACCGACACCGTACCGGTGACCGGCCAGAACTGGACCAAAGAACCCTACCTGCTGACCCGCGAAGACGACCGCCTCTACGGCCGTGGCACCACCGATATGAAAGGTTTTATCGCGGCTGTGCTGGCCGCAGTGCCCGAGATGGTGAAGCAGCCACTGCATACCCCAATCCATCTGGCCTTTTCCTACGACGAAGAGATCGGTTGTGTGGGCGTGCGTCGCCTGATCGACACCCTCAAGGGCCACCCGCTGAAACCGGCGATCTGCATTATCGGTGAACCGACTTCAATGAACGTGGTAACCGCCCACAAAGGCAAGCTGGCGGCACGCGTAACGGTGAAAGGTAAGGAGTGTCACTCCGGTCTCGCACCCCAGGGTGTGAACGCAGTGAACTACGCCGCCCGCCTGATCGCCTGGCTGGAGAATCTGGCCCAGGAAAAACGTCAATACGGCCCGTTCGAAGAGGGTTACGAGATCCCTTACAGCACCGTGCACACCGGCACGGTTAATGGCGGAACCGCGCTCAACATCGTGCCGAACCACTGCGAATTCCTGTTCGAGATCCGCAATATCGCCGCCGAAGATCCACGCGATCTGCTGGCGCAGTTTCAGGTGTACATCGACAAGCTGATCCGCGAGATGCATATCACCAGCACTGACTGCGATATCAGCGTGGAGATCACCACCGAATACCCCGGCCTCAGAACCGCTGACGACGCTGAGGTCGTGGCCTTTGTGCAAAAACTGGCAGAGGCCGAAACAACCACCACCGTTAACTTCGGTACCGAGGGTGGTCTGTTCAGCAAAGTACTTGGTATTCCGACCGTTGTGTGCGGCCCCGGCAGCATGGACCAGGGTCACAAGCCGGACGAGTTTATCCACGAACAACAATTAGCACTGTGCGAATCCTTTATCGGGCGCCTGATCGACGAACTCAGCGCCTGATCGCCAGAGGAGGAGAACTAATAGAAATCCCCCCGAGTTATCACCCGTGACTCATACTTAAACCAACCTGATAGCAAAAAATATAAAAATTGAATTCAGGAGAAGAAAATGTCTGACAACACAACTCTCGCCCCCAGCGCCGATATGGCCGGCAGCCAGACCAGCCAGAAAACAGGCTTCAGCCGTGTGCTGGGTCTGGGTTCTCTGCTGGCGGTGGCTGTTGGCCTGGTGGTATCCCAGGGCGTAATGGTTCTAATGCTGCAGGGTGCCGGCATCGCTGGCTTGGGCTTTATCATCCCACTCGCCATCGGTTATCTGCTGGCCCTGACCTATGTGTACTCCTTTTCCGAGCTCTCCCTGATGATCCCGCGTGCGGGTAGTCTGAGTAGCTACACCGAGGTCGCCATCGGTCACTTCCCGGCCATCCTGGCAGTATTCTCAGGTTATGTAGTCGTTGCTATGTTTGCACTGTCCGCAGAGCTGCTGCTGGTCGACTTCATCATCGACAAAATCTATCCGGGTGCCTTCCCGAAATACAGTGTGGGCTTTGGTCTGCTGGCACTCTTTACCGGTCTTAACCTGATGGGTATCGACGTCTTCGCCAAGCTGCAGTCGGCACTGGCATTCATCATGGTTGTTGTTCTGCTGATCCTCGGCCTGAGTGCTGTGGGTGGAGTGGCCAATCCACATCCGGAAGGTATCGACCTGACCTCCACCTGGAACCCATTGGGTGCTGAGGTGATCACCTTGGTCGCGCTGGCCATCTGGGGTTACGTGGGTGCAGAATTTGTCTGCCCACTGGTGGAAGAGTCCAAGAACCCGGAACGCAACATTCCACGCTCCATGATCATCGGTGTGACCGTGATCTTCGTGACTATCGCGATCTACTGCCTGGGTGCACTGCTGTACATCCCGGCGGATGACCTGGCCGGCTCTGCCCTGCCACACTACGACTTTGCCAAAGCAGTGTTTGGTGATGTGGGTCTGACCTTCCTGGCGATCGCAGCCGTAACTGCGACCTGCTCCACCGTAAACACCTCCCTGGCGGCTATCCCGCGTATGCTCTACGGCATGGCGCAGAACGGTCAGGCGTTCCCGCAGCTGAAACAGCTGACCAAAACCACCAAAACCCCATGGGTTGCCGTGCTGTTTACCGCGGCTATCACCGGTCTGCCAATGGTGATCATGGGTGACAACCCGGATGCGATCGGCCTGCTGCTGATCTCCGCAGCGATTGCGTGGCTGCTGGCGTACATCATCACTCACGTGAACGTGATCGCCCTGCGTAAGCGTTACCCGGACATTAAACGTCCGTACAAGACACCTTTTTACCCGCTGCCACAGATCCTGGGTATTGCAGGCATGATCTACGCGGTGATCTACGCATCACCTGCGCCAGAGCTGAGCAACCAGATCTTCGGTGCCGCCGGTGTGGTACTGGGTATCGTGTCCGTGATTGGTGTTATCTGGGTGAAATTCGTGATGAAGAAAAACCTCTTCACCCCAGAGCCAATCGAAAAGGCCCTGGACGCGGAATAACGTCTGTCCGTTCCCTTACCTGTTCGTGTGCCGCTCCCCTGGCACGCGGGCCGGTCTCCGGGCTGGTAGCGCACGCTGCCGGCCCTTTCTCTTTCTTATTACCGTACTGCACAGTTGCAGGTATTGGCAGCCACAGCAGTGAGCCCGTTTCTATACTTAGGGACAGCTGCTAAGGATTTTTTAATGCCACGGGCACTGGATAGCTTTTTCTGATACAGAGAAACAAAAATTAATATTTTATCAATGCTAAGCAAAATCCTAACCTAAAAACTTAGGCGACTCGGCATATAAAGAATCACAAATGAGGAGCAATCTCGAAAATGTCCGACAATAAAAACATCGATATGAAACAAGTGTGGCAGCAGGACAAAGACCACTACATCCACCCTTGGACCGACTTCTCTACCTTCAAAGAAACCGGCTCTATGGTATTGGCCGACAGCGACAATGTTCATGTTCAAGATGGTGAAGGACGCAAATACCTGGACGGCATTGGTGGCCTCTGGTGTGTAAACATCGGTTACGCCCGCGAAGAGATGGCCCAGGCGATCGCTGATCAAATTCGACAGATCCCTTATTACTCCTGCTTCGGTCACCACACCACAGTTCCAGCTGCGCAGCTGGCAGCAAAACTGGCCGAGCTGGCACCGGGCAACCTGAACCACGTGTTCTACGGTTGCGGCGGTTCAGTAGCCAACGATACTGCGGTACGTATCATCCACTTCTACTTCAACCAGCTGGGTAAGAAGAGCAAGAAGAAGATCATCTCCCGTATCGACGGTTACCACGGCAGTACCTACATGGCGATGTCCATCACCGGTGTGAAGTTTGACCACATCGGCTTTGATATCGACGAGCAGCTGGTACACCACATCTCCTGCCCGAACCCATACCGTCGTCCGGAAGAGCAGAGCCTGGAAGATTTCTGTAACGAGAAGGTTCAGGAGCTTGAAGACAAGATCCTGGAGCTGGGCCCAGACAACGTGGCCGCCTTCTTCGCCGAGCCAATCATGGGTGCTGGTGGTGTGATCGTGCCACCTGAGGGTTACCACAAGAAAACCCTGGATGTATGTCGCAAGTACGGTGTGCTGTATGTATCCGACGAAGTAGTAACCGCCTTCGGCCGTCTCGGTCACATGTTCGCATCCGAAGACGAATTCGGCATCGTGCCGGACATCATCACCTGTGCCAAAGGCCTGACTTCCGGTTACCTGCCGCTGGGTGCGACCATCCTGTCCGACGACATCTATGAGGTGATCAGCAAACCTCAGGCAGACGGCGCAATCTTCACCCACGGCTTCACCTACTCCGGCCACCCGGTTAGCTGTGCTGCCGGTGTGACCAATATCGAGATCATGGAGCGTGAAAACATCTGTGGTCTGGTGAAAGACCTGGGTGCCTACTTCGAAGAGCAGGTAAAGACCCTGATCGACCTGCCGATCGTGGGTGACGTGCGCGGCCGTAAGTACATGATGTGTATCGAAAACGTGGCCAACAAAGAGACCAAAGAGCTGATCGATCCGGATGCGAAGGTAGGTAACCGCATCGCCGATCACTGTCAGGCACGCGGTCTGATCGTACGTCCGCTGGCACACATGAACGTACTGTCTCCACCGCTGACTCTGAGCAAGGAAAACATCGACTTCCTGGTTGCGACGCTGCGTGAAAGTATCGAAGCCACCATGGAAGATCTGAAACGCGACGGTTTCCTGTAAGCACTATTTGCTCGTAGCACTACTCCACCACCGGCAATCGCCGGTGGTCCTTTTCCGTTGATGGCTTATTTGCAGGTTAATAAGTCAACCCCACAGTGTTTCTGAATAAAGGTCACCCCTATTCAGTCCGTATATTTACTGTGCCTTTGAGGAGGGACCAATCACCCTCCTCGTTTTTTATTATTTTTTCATTCCTTCCTTTTTATTAAACCTACTTTCTTTTCTACGGACGGTAATAACTTCACCGCTTAAATATTTTCTGGAGATTAACCATGTCTGATTCGGCATTTAAAGAGACGATCATTATTGGCTCATCCATTATCAGCAGTCGCGATGCGGTTCGTCATGCGATGACGCGGGCGAATGTGACCCTGGATGCGATTAACTGGTATGAGGTGGTGGATTCCCGGGATTTTAAAGAGAATGGTGAAGTGGTGAGGTATGAGGCGACGGTTAAGATTGGGTCGCGGGTTGGGTGATTCCACCGATCTCGCAGGTTGGGTCGAGCGCAGCGACACCCAACAAGACGTTACTCCACATGTTTATTCGTTGGGTGTCGCCTACGGCTCGACCCAACCTACCCAGTTGAAGCAATTGATCGAGACGGCGCGAACACCATAACCTGTAGGGTAGGCTTTAGCCTACCGGCAGCGTAAACGCTGCCCTACAGTGGATCGCCCTTTTAAGGGCGATTATTTGGAAACGACCTATCAGGTCTTCAACGAACTCAACTGCTCATCCAGTTGCAAAATCTCCCCCTCCAATAACCCACTCGCTTCATTACTCTGACTCACCAGCTCCGCCAGTGACTCGGTGGCATCACCAATAAGCGTCAGGTTCTTGCTGATCTCCTCACTCACCGCACACTGCTCCTCAGACGCAGCCGCCACCTGGGTGATATGCTCGGCAATCGAGCTCACTTCATTGCGCACGGCCGACAGCAGGTCATAGCTTTTCAGCGTGTTTTCCCGCGTCCCCTGTGCGCGTTGCGAACTCTTATCGATCACCGACACTGCTGCCGTCACACCATTCTTCAACGCCTGGATCATCTGGTTGATCTCTTCGGTACTGTCCTGGGTCTTAGAGGCGAGACTACGCACCTCATCGGCCACCACGGCAAAACCACGCCCTTTATCGCCCGCACGGGCCGCTTCAATTGCGGCGTTCAGTGCCAACAGGTTGGTCTGCTCGGCAATCGCCTTGATCACCTCGAGGATGCGATAGATATCCTCGGTACGGTTCTCCACCTCTTGGATAGAACGGTTGGCGGAATCCATCTCCGCCGACAGCTGTTCCACTTCGCTCACCGAGCTGTGCAGGGTTTGCTGGGCGTGTTGCACCGAGCTGCTGGCCCGTTGTGCATTATCCGCTACATCCACCGCCAGTTTGGACACCTCCGAAGCGGTGGCCGACATCTCGTTTGTCGCCACCACCACACTGGCGATCTCTTTTTGCTGATCCTGGGTGGCCTGCAGCGAGAGGTCGTTGATCTCCCGCCCTTTGAGGGCGCATTCCTTGGCACCTTCACCCACCTGTTTCAGCTGGGTGACCATGTTGCGCAGCTTGTGGATAAAGTGGTTGAAGCCGCCACTCAGAGAGATCAGTTCTGCATGAGTATTGATCTCCAATGTCTGGGTCAGGTCACCTTCGGCGCTGGCCAGGTTATGCACCCTGCCATCCAGTTCCTTGATCGGTTTCACCACGGAGGCGGACAGGATCAGCAGCCAGATGATCACCACCACCGAGATAATCAGGATCTGGATAATCTGAGAGCTGAGGATCTCCACGACCCGCTGGTCGATTGTAGCCACTACCTGGTTGGCGCTGGCCTGCACCACAGTCTGCGGCAACTCAACCAGAAGTGACCACTCACTATCCACAACATCTATCTTCACCTTGTAACCTACGTAGTAGGTACCATTATGCAGCTGGATGGAATCAACGCGGTCGTGCAGCGAAAGGATACTGGCGGGTAGATCCTCATGTGCCTCACGGAAGGGGCGCGCCAGCTTATTCTTGTAGTGACTCGATGCCACAATCAAGCCCTTCTGGCTCAGCAGGGTGACCTTACTTTCACCGTCGTAAAGGTCCTCGCTGACCTGCTCGGTCAGTTGCTGGAAGAGCGGCAGGTTCACATCCACGCCCACCAGCCCGGCAAACTGCCCACCCACCAGCACCGGTGCAGTCAGGCTGGTCATCAGCTCGGCATTGCCAGGGCTGATCTCGTACAGGTACGGGTCCAGTACGCAGGGGCGGCGACTGTCTTTGGAGCAGAGGTACCACTCCGCTTCCCGGTTGTCGAACTCGTCCAGGCCTGCGGCGTACTTCTCATTGCTGTCAGTGATCGGGCTTTGCTCAATCTCGGTGGGAGAGTTACGTACCCAGTAGATCTCCAGCGAGCCAGTCTCTTTCACCGTATAGATCGCATCGCTGCCACGGTGTTGTGCATCCTGCTGGTCATAACCGTTGGGCTCAAACTGGGTATAGAGCGCGCTAATCCCAGGCTGGCTGTTCAGGGTGGACGCCACCAGCGCATTGACCTGCTGCCGGTTTAACGGCGCCTGCTTATCCACAGCAGAATCCGCCAGTTGACGTGACAGGGTCATCGGCACCTGGAATGCGCTGTTGATATAACCGGCGATACGGTTGCTCAGCTTCCCGGCTTCGGCATCCAAACGGCCCAGTATCTCAGTTTCGATCCCCTCCTGAGTCTGAGCAACCAGATCGGATTTCATCCCATTCAGTCCCATATACAGGCTGCCGCTGAGCATGGAGAACAGGAAGATAAAGGCGATGATGATGGTGGAAAGTAGCTTGAAACGGATAGTTCGGGTACGAACAGATAGCATGATTAACCCACTTTTTAACGCTTCCGTGCAGGGAAGCTAAAAGACTTCATGGTTGGTTGAGGTAGTGCTGCAGTATGGCGACGACGGGAATCGCGGCTCAATACCTTGCTTTGGGTATATGCGCACGACGTCCGGAATCAGCCCTTTGACGGAACTGAAGCGGTCGACTTAATTACCACCTGTTTTTATAGAGCATGAAACTATATAAAAAAAGAAAACCCGAATACCTTTTATTAATACCCAGAATATATTTTTGTTATCTAAAATAATTCTAAACAAAGGCAAAATATAAAATACAAATTTATTTCAAATGCATTAAATTTTTATATCCAAACCATCACTATTAAATATTTTAACCACCTCTTTCGCGCCTATATATTCACTCTTCAGTTCTCCGCTGAACGGGGCAATTTCAGCAGAATGCCCTGTCCTCAATTAATCCTTCATTTCGGTGAAGAAACACAAAAATAATAAGGAACAGAAGATGAAACTATCCTGGTTAGCTCCAGCTGCAGTGCTTGTCGCATCCGTATCTGCCCAGGCTGCTGAAGTCTCCAGCAGCGTGACCATGACCAACGACTACCGCTTCCGCGGTGTATCCCAGACCTCAGGTGATCCTGCTGTGCAGGCCAGCATCGATGTTGGCTTTGACAACGGCGTGTACGCCGGTATCTGGGGCAGTAATGTCAACTTCGGCGACAGCGACAACGCCAACCTGGAAGTGGACTACTACGTGGGCAAATACGGTGAGATCACCGACGAGTTGGGCTACGACGCGAATATCTACTATTTCCAGTACCACGGTTACACCGACGGCACCGACATCGACTTTTTTGAGCTGGACTTCCGCCTGTCCTACAAGGATTTCACCGCGTTGTACGCCTACGCGCCGGACTACATCAACAGCGATCAGGATTACCACTACCTAGCGCTGGATTACTCCACGAGCATCACCGAGGCGGTAAACCTGGACCTGCACGCCGGTTACACCTTCGGTGAGTATTACGAAGATCTGGATGCCGAATACGCTGACTACTCCGTAGGCATCTCTGGCAGCACGGCTGTCCTGGACCTGTCCGTGGCGTACCTGTTCAACGACGTCAAAGGCAGCAAGACCGACGATCTGGACGACAACACCGTCGTGTTCAGCGTCTCCCGCACCTTCTGATCATCCCGCCCCTCCCCTTCGGGGCGTTATGGCCAAAGTAAAAAGCCGGTCCTCTATGTGAATGGAGGACCGGCTTTTTAATAGCTTAGGACTCTTATGCAATCAGCTACGTGATCAGCGGATCACTTCAGGTATTTCTGGCGTATATCCGATACCGCATTGGCATGGCCGTCAAACCCCTCGTAGGTTGCCAGTACCTGCGCCTGCTCCGCCATCTCCGGATAACCGGATTCGGTCACATAGGCCACGGACATAAACTTCATAAAATCCATCACACCCAGCGGTGATACAGTTGCCGCTGCGCCAGAGGTTGGCAGTACAGCGTTACAACCCAGTACAAAGTTGCCCAGGGTGCTTGGCGAGTGTTGGCCCAGCAGTACCTCACCGGCGTTTTCGATACGGCCCAGGTACTGCCACGGATCGCGGGAGAGAATCTGCAGGTGCTCCGGTGCGTACGCATTGATAAAGTCGAACGCCTGATCCATATCAGACGCCAGAACCACACCTCCCATAGGACCGCACAAGACAGTGGCCGAGTACTCCACACGCAGCTCACTCATATTGGCCCAGTGTTCCGGCAAGGCTGCAATCGCCTGCTCGGCCACCTCACGGGAGGTCGTCACCAGATAGGCGGAGGAGTCCGGCCCGTGTTCCGCTTCGATCAGCAGATCCAGCGCGGCCAGCGCGCCGTCCACACTGCTGTCGGCAAAGACGATGGACTCGGACGGCCCGGCTGGGATACCCGGATCGATGCGTGCAGCCAGAAGCTGTTTCGCGGCCACCATCCACGGGCTGCCCGGCCCCACAATCTTGCTGCAGCGGGGCAGGCTTTCGGTGCCGTAGGCCACAGCGGCCACTGCCTGGGCACCGCCACACTTGTACACTGCGCTGATACCGATCTCGCGGCATGCCACCAGCGTTGCTGCATCCACACTGCCGTCGGCACCCGGCGGGGTCAGTACGATGGTACGCTTCACCCCGGCCACCAATGCCGGAATCGCATTCATCAACAACACAGACGGGAAGGAGCCCTTTCCACGCGGTACGTAACAGGCCACAGAAGGGATCGGCAGGAAGCGCTCACCGACAAAACTGCCCGTGCGCACCTCCTGCATGGTCATCTCACCCGGCTTTTGCGCTTCGTGGTAACGACGGATATTGTCTGCCGCAAAACGGATTGCAGTCAGAGTCTTCTCATCCACCAGTGTCGCAGCCACGTCGAACTCGGCTTCGGTCACACGCAGTTGCCCTGGCGTCAGATCAGAGCCGTCAAAGCGGTTGGTAAATTCGGCCAGGGCGTTATCCCCGCCCAACCGCACCTGTTCGATGATGGGCGTCACCTGCTCGATATAGCTACTCAGGTCGGCCTCGGTGCGCTGCAACAGCTGCTCCTGTTGCGCGGGAGAGAGCGTGTCCAGCTCCCAAAAGCTCACGTTTTTGTTCATGTCTAAAATTCCGTAGTGTTTTTGATTCTTCAGATAAATTGCTGACGATTGCCGTTTTGCTGCAGACGTTCGGTAAACCAGGTCAGTGCCCGCCCCCGGCTGGAGCGTCGCCAACAGGCATACAGTTCGACGCTGCATTCCCGGTTCTCCACCTCACGCACCAGCATCCGGCCCTGGTTGATCTCATCCTCGATCAGGTGCAGCGGCATAAAACCCACGGCGATGCCGCTCAGGATCGCCTCCTTCTGGGCAAACAGGTCGGGAACGGTCAGTTGATCGTGACTGCTGAATACAGCGGCATTGGATACTCCGCTCATCAGACGGCTGCTGTCCCCAGCATCCACCAGCCGATGGGTAGCCACCTGTTCCATACTCAGCGGTTCCGGCAATTCCGCCAACGGATGTTCTACGTGCATGGCGAGGTAGAGCTGACGGCGTCCCACCGGTACATAACTCACATCCACTTCATGGGGTGGCCGCCCGACGGCACCGATCACCAAATCCGCCCGCTTGTCGTACAGGGCGTCCCAGGTACCGCTGTACACTTCGCGGATGATGCGCACGCGGGTGCCACTGTTCAGCTGATAGAACTGCGCCAGCCAGTCGTAGAGCGCGTCGCTGCGCAGCATGTTGGTGAACGCGATGGTCAGCTCCCGCTCCCAACCGCTGGCGATGTGGTGCACTTCCGCCTCCAGGCTGGATTGCAGGCGCAGGATCTCCGCCCCATGTTCCACCGCTACCCGCCCCGCCTCGGTCAGGCTGACCCGGTAGTTATCCCGGTTGAGCAGGCATTCGCCCAGGTTGTCTTCCAGCTGGCGGATGGCATAGCTGACACTGGATACGGTTATCCCCAACTCCCCTGCGGCAGCGGACAGGCTGCCATTACGGTCGGTGGCTATAAGTGCGCGAAGGTACTCTGCTTTCAGCGACATATTGCAAAAATCCGAACAAGTTATTGCAGGCTGTCCGGTTATCTAGCCCGGCGCGGCTGCCTAAAATTTATGCTGTTTTGTTTAATCCCTCGTCGAGCGACTGCCATGAACAGTATTGATACCTCCAACAGCAATTCCCTGATCGGTAGCAGCAACCTGCTGATTGCAGCCATCGCCTGGGGTGGTATGTATGGCGTATCGCAAACTGCCCTGCAGTATCTCGATCCGTATTCGATGACCAGCATCCGCTACGGCTGTGGCGCCCTGATCTTCTGCCTGATGCTGTGGCTGAAGGAGGGACGATCCGCATTCCGCTACGACGGCCAGTTTCTGCGCCTGTGGCTGTACGGCTCCTGCGGCTTCTGTGGATTCAGCATTCTGCTGTTCCATGGCCTCAGGCATGCCCCGGCCGAACACGGCGCGGTGATCGCCTCTCTGATGCCCCTGATCAGCGCCCTGATCAGCTGGATCACCCAGGGCAAGCGGCCCAACGGTGCCACCCTGCTCTGCACCCTGGTGGCGATTGCCGGCGTGATTCTGGTGATCTCCCGCGGCGATATCGCCAACCTGCTGCAACTGCAGACAATCAAGGGCGACCTGATGATCATCATTGGCGTCACCTGCTGGGTGATCTTCTCCATGGGCATCAGCCAGCTGCCGGACTGGAGTTCCAGCCGCTATACCGCCCTGTCCTGCTCAGCCGGTCTGATCACCATCCTGTGCGCCAATACGGTGGCCAGCTTTATCGGTGTGTCTGTCCTGCCGACGCTTGAAAGGATCACCCCGGTACTGTTCGAGATCGGTTACCTGATTCTTGCGGCCGGTGTGTTGGCCGTGTCCTGCTGGTCCAACGGCGTAGCACGCATGGGGGCCCTGAACTCCCTGCTGTTTATGAACATGATCCCGGTAGCAGCTTTTGCGATCGCGGCGCTGCAAGGTAAAGCGATCGATCCGATGGAGATCTACGGCATGGCGCTGGTGATTACGGCGCTGGTTGCCAATAACGTGTTGCCACGGATTCAGCGGGCAGATCGGGTTGCTCCGGCATCCTCCCGTTAAGGGAACGTTAGAACAGGGTGAAACCTTGTAGGGATCATGAACAGGGAAAGCAAAACAGCGGACCCGATATCAGGCACAAAAAAACTCCGGCAGCACTGCACTGCCGGAGCTCTCAGATCAGGCCAGTTTGATCCAGGTGGTTTTCAGCTGGGTAAACTTGTCGATGGCGTGCAGGGACAGGTCACGGCCAAAACCGGACTGTTTGTAACCGCCAAACGGGGTGCTGAAATCCAGCGCATCCATGGTGTTCACCGATACGGTACCGGCACGCAGCTTCTTCGCTACGCGGTGTGCACGGTTCAGGTTAGTGGTCCACAGGGAAGCCGCCAGGCCGTAGATCGAGTCGTTGGCGATCTTGATCGCTTCCGCTTCATCCTCAAACGTGATCAGCGCAGCAACCGGACCAAAGACTTCATCACGGGCGATGCTCATCTCCGGTGATACGTTGTCGAAGATGGTTGGTGCCACCACGGCAGTGGATTCATCACCGGCACCGCCGGTCAGCATGGTCGCACCCTCTTCGTTGGCCTGAGCGATGAACTTACGCACGTTGCAGGCATGGCTGGTATCGATCAGCGCACCCACCTGGGTATCAGCATCCAGTGGATCACCCACCGCCATGGACTTGGCTTTGGCCAGGAACTTCTCGACAAACTGATCCTTGATGCTGGCTTCGATCAGGATACGGGAGTTGGCCGAGCAGACCTCACCCTGGTTGAAGAAGATACCCATCGCCGCGTGCTCCACTGCGGCATCCAGGTCACAATCGGCGAAGATCAGGTTCGGGCTCTTACCGCCGGTTTCCGGCCATACCGGTTTCAGGTTGGATTCGGCCGAGTAACCCATAAACAGTTTGCCCACCTGGGTGGAGCCGGTGAATGCCAGACAGTCAACATCCATATGCAGGCCCAGTGCCTTCCCCACGATGTGACCGTGACCGGTCACTACGTTCAGGACGCCGTCCGGGATACCTGCCTCTTTTGCGAGCTCAGCCAGTTTCAGCGCGGTCAGTGGGGACTGTTCAGCCGGTTTCAGCACCACGGAGTTACCGCTGATCAGTGCCGGGCCCAGTTTCCAGGCCGCAATATCCAGCGGGAAGTTCCACGGTACCACCGCCGCAACCACACCGATCGGTTCGCGGGTGATGGTCGCCACGTGATTGCCATCGGTTGGCGCCACTTCGCCGTAGAGTTTATCCACAGCCTCGGCGTACCACTCGAAGCAACCGGCAGAGCCGGGGATATCGATGTTCATCGCATCCTGCACCGGTTTGCCCACGTTTAGGCTTTCCATCAGCGCCAGTTCTTCATGGTTTTCCATGATCAGCGCGGCCAGCTTTTTCATCACTGCCTTACGCTCAGCCGGGGCCTTGTCGGCCCAGACACCGGACTCAAAGCTGGCGCGAGCTGCGGCTACGGCACGATCCACATCCTGCGTGGTACAAGCAGCGGTCGCCACCAGCAGTTCACCAGTGGCTGGGTTAATGGTGTCGTAGGTGCCACCGTCACTGGCGTCGGTAAATTCGCCGTTAATAAATGCCTGCGCAGGCAGGCGCATGTTCTGCTGTTTGTTCAGCCAGTATTCTTTATTCTGAGTGGTCATCTTTATACTCCTTACAGCTGTTCAGACAGCATTACTGTTCACTGCGTTCTTACGCATACGGCGTGGCGCGGTCATATTTTCGACGCTGAGAATGTCGTCCAGCTCCTCGATAGAGAGCAGGCCTTCGGTCAGGATCAGGTCGCGCACGCTGTGGTTGTTCTCAATCGCGTTCTTGGCGATACGGGTCGCGTTCTCGTAGCCGATATACGGGTTCAGTGCCGTGATAATGCCGATACTGTTGTTCACCACGTTGAGGCAGTGCTCCCGGTTGGCGGTGATGCCTTTGATGCATTTCTCAGCCAGTGTGTTCACCGCACGGATCTGCAGGCGCAGTGACTGCATCACGTTGAAAGCCAGTACCGGCTCCATCACGTTCAGCTGCAATTGGCCGGCTTCGGCCGCCATGGTCACAGCAATGTCGTTGCCGATCACCTGGAACGCCACCTGGTTCACCATCTCCGGAATCACCGGATTCACCTTACTTGGCATGATCGAACTGCCCGGCTGCATCGCCGGCAGGTTGATCTCCTGCAGGCCGGCACGTGGACCGCTGGACAGCAGACGCAGGTCATTACACATCTTAGATAATTTGACCGCGTTGCGTTTCAGCACGCTGCTGAAGGTAACAAACGCGCCCATATCAGAAGTCGCTTCGATCAGGTTGTGTGCCCGCTTCATCTCCTTCCCGGAGATATGGCACAGCTCCTCAATCACCAGGCTGGAGTACTCGGGATCTGTGTTGATACCGGTACCAATTGCGGTTGCGCCCATGTTGATCTCGCGGAAGAACTCCACCACATCCTTGGCTTCCTCGATGTCCTCTTTCACCGTGGAGTACCAGGCATCAAATTCCTGTCCCAAGGTGATCGGCACCGCGTCCTGCAACTGGGTACGGCCCATCTTCACCACATCAGAGAACTCCACCGCCTTCTGCTTCAGCTGGTAGCAGAGCCCAGACAGCGCATTTACATACTCCTGGTGGCTGAGCAGAATGCCGAGGCGGATCGCCGTTGGGTAAGCATCGTTGGTCGACTGGGACAGGTTGACGTGGTTGTTCGGGTGCAGGTGCTGGTAGTCGCCACGGGCGTGACCCAGGATCTCCAGACCCCGGTTGGCAATCACCTCGTTAGCGTTCATGTTGGTGGAGGTGCCAGCACCGCCCTGGATTACGTCGACCACGAAGTGGTCGTGCCACTGACCGGCAACGATCTCGTCACAGGCCTGGCTGATAGCAGCTGTCTTGGCATCGTCCAGCAGGCCCAACTTGTTGTTGGCACGCGCTGCGGCCTTCTTTACCATCGCCAGCGCGTTCACCAGTTGTGGGAAGTGCATCAGCTTGATGCCGGTAATCTCGAAGTTTTCCTGCGCGCGCAGGGTTTGTACGCCGTAGAGCGCCGCCTGTGGAACATCCCGTATCCCCAACAAGTCTTTCTCCCGGCGCACCACTTCGTGGGTCTGGGCTTGCAGAGTCACTTCACGGCGTAGCGTGTCCAATCGCATTAAAACCGCTGCCAGCGCTCCACACTTGGCAGAGCTGTTCAGCCAGCGCTGCAGCCCGCTGCGGTCGATCTGCAACAGGGTGACATCGGTGACGGCCTGAAAGTGATCCTTGCACGCCTCACCCAGCGTAAGGTCGTTGGCAAGTATCGGGCCTGCCAGCTCGACCTGATAGCCAGGGCCGGTCTGTTGCAGGATGCCGGAGAGAACAACCACCAGCTTCGCTCCGTCATCCAGCAGGGTGGACTCACCCTTGGTAACGGTGGTGATTGCGCTGATTTTGACCAGTGCGCTCAGCTCCTGAGCTTCAAGGCCTTCACACTGCAGAACTGTTTTGAGTAGCTTTTTATTATTTGTATTCATTTTTTATCCGAATGCTCGGCGGCTGTTCAGCCTGGTTGGTTCGAACATTTCGAACGAGATGTTCGGGGGATTCAGATATCCAGCCTAAGAATCACCACTACATCTGTAAAATATTATTATTTTCTCCTCTGCATTATTTTTTCTTATGCAGCACAGGCTAGCCGGCTGCGGGCTCCAACAATAGCGTAGGTTGGCCATCGCGAAGCGATGCCCAACAAGTCCACTCAACATTACTCAGTAACTGTTGGGCTTCGCGTAGCGAAGACCAACCTGCAACGAACGCCGCGGCAGCAACGCGGGTTACGGACAATAAAAAACCCGGCACAAAGGCCGGGCTTAATCAAAAACGGAGGGACAACCTACAGGTTTCGGTAGAACCGCTTATCGGTGAAGATCACTTCGGACAGTTCCGCCGAGCGCTCCTTCAGCATTTTGATAAATGCCACCGCTACAGGCGTCAGCCTGAATTGGGCAATCTTAGCCACGCCCAGGTGCAGCGGGCGTAGGTTACCCGTCAACGGGATCGCCTTCAGCTCTGTCCCGTCCAACGCCTTGTTGTTTACCAGTGGCGCATTCGCCAGGGTATAACCAAAGCCGTTACTCACCAGACCACGCACCATACCCAACGACTGAGCCTTGTAGGCGAAGTCCGGTTCCAGGTCCTGACTTAAGAATAGGGAGAAGAAGTAATCCCGGGTCATCGGCCAGTCCAGCAGCACCATCGGGTACTCCACCAGATCATTCAGAGACAGCTCGCTGCGATCGGCCAGGGGATGATTGACCGACAGCAACGCATAGGGCGGGAACTGCATGATCGGTTCAAATTCGATATCCGCAGGGATCTGCAGATCGTAGGTCACTGCCAGCTCATAACGGCCGTCCATCAGGCTTTGGATGATATCTTTCTGGTGGCTTTCGTCACACTGAATGTTCACTTCCGGATAGGTATCCACAAAACGACGCATCAATGACGGTAGCAACATCGGGGTGAACGTTGGAAAGCCAACTATACGCAGCGATCCCGCCACCTCTTCGCCGAGGGTATTGGCGTAGTGTCCCAAACCTTCAGCATCTGCCAGCAGCTGCTTGGCCCGCAGAATAAACTGACGTCCCGCCGGGGTGAGTGACAACCCCTGTGCATGGTGACGCACAAACAGCTGCAGACCGGTAACTTCTTCCAGGTGAAGTACTGCCGAGGAGATCGAAGGTTGCGAAACATGCAGGGTTTCGGCCGCTTTGGTAACGCTGCCAAACTCCCCTGCGGTCACGAAATAACGCAATTGCTTCAGAGTAAATCGCATACACAGCACCCGCTTTCTGTTTTATCCACAAGATATAATTAAAAACTTAGCATATATCAACCAGGATAAATTTATCCTATACAGCGAGAAGCTATTTTTGATCTGACTAACCAAGCAGCCGAGTAGATGATCCCACGCTCAGAAATTTGTTTAGCTTATTCAGATGTAAAAAACCTCGGGCATGAACCCAAGGTTTTTATTCTCACCACTCTACAGATCTTGGATCTAAACTGTCAGATCTAGCAGGTCATACTCAGACTGTATGTCCAGTGCCTGATCTACCACAACGATAGCATCACCGTTAGTAAACCAATCGGTTGCAACACTGTATGTTTCAACTGGGTTGATCTGAGCCCAACCATCCCCGGTAAGGTTTACGCTGTCACCGAAGTCACCGGTAACAAACAGAGTGTCATCGTCATCTGTGCGAGCCAACAATGCTGCTTCGGAGATTTGTACGCTGTTTGTTTCAGTTCCTGATAGGTCTACCGTATCGATACCGGTTATCTCTTCAGCCAGCTGCGACAACTGGAAACTATCGTCGCTATCTAGTACGTCAATCTGATTACCATTGGAGTAGATGGTGGATGTGAACATAAAGCTGGTTGGTTCACTGATCAAGTCGTCCGAATTCAAGCCTGTCACGACAGCATCGGCCTGATGCATATGTGTATAGCTGTTGACCTGGAATTCTCCACCAATGGTGTTGCCGTCTGTGTCGAAGCGCTGACCAAAGACACCTCCACCAGAGCCGTCCTGGCTGTCTGAATGCCAAGTCACCACAAAGCCACCTTCATCTAGTGCTGCAACAGATGCATCATCCTGTGATCGGGAGGTTTCGGTATTGATTTGGAACTCTTCGCCCAATGCTTGTGCGTCGCTGTCAAATCGCTGACCGTAGATACCGTTGCCAGAGCCATCCTGATTTGAGGAGCTCCACACAACGATAAATCCGCCATCATCTAGGTCAGTTACGACTGGCGCAGTTTGGTTACCGGATGTTTCTGTATTGATCAGGAATTCACCGCCCTGGCTGTCTCCATTGGCATCAAAACGTTGTCCGTAGATACCGCGACCAGAACCATCTTGCCTATCGGATTCCCAAGTCACTACAAAACCACCATCAGACAGTGCAGTAATCGAAGACTCTGTTTGGTTATTTCGGGTATAGGTATTGATCTGGAACTCAGTACCCTGAGCATTTCCGTCCGAATCAAACTGCTGGCCGAAAATACCCCAGCCACGCCCGTCCTGTGCCAAGCTGGTCCAGCTCACCACAAAGCCATCGTTTGCAAGCATGGTGATAGCAGGATCATGCTGGTCCCAGCGGGAGAAGGTATTGATCTGGAACTCATCACCAGTGGCTTCACCCTCTACATTAAAACGTTGTCCGAATACGCCCTTATTACTACCGTCCTGATGGGTGGAATTCCATACTGCTACAAAGCCACCATCACTTGTAGCGGCCAGCGCACTGTTACCCTGTACACCTTCGGTGTAACTGTTTACCTGTATCACCGCCCCATCGGTATTTCCGTCAACTCCATAACGTTGGGCAAAGACACCGGAGCCGGATCCGTCTTCATTCATCGAAGTCCAGCTCACGACGAAACCGCCATCAGACAAAGAAGTAATAGCAGGCTCGGTTTGGCAGTTGGTGGTGATGGAATTGATCAGGAACTCATCACCAAACGTATTTCCGTCTGCATCATAACGCTGCCCATAGATCCCCCAATCACCACCATCCTGTCTGAACGAACTCCAGGCCACCACAAAGCCACCTTCCAACAACTGATCCTGTCCGGTCAAAGTGATAGAAACATTGGCGTTATCACTGCTGTTTTCACCATCACAGGCTTTGTAGGTAAAACTGGTTTGTGCACTCTCACCACTGTTCAAGTCAGATGCATCTTCTAGCTGAAAACTAAAACTGCCGTCGTTGTTGTTTATTACCGTACCTTGGTCAGGCAGTGAGGTGAGCTCAAACGTAAGGTTGTCCAGGTTTGCATCACTACCAGCAAAATTCGCTTCTACTGCATAGCCTTCACTGGCAATAATGTTGATATCAGCAACTTCCGGTGTCGTACTTGTGTAGTTCAGCGGAGCGTAATCTTCATGCACCGCCATAACTGGCAGGTTGAGACCGTACCATGATCCCAGGGAGAGGTCGTTGCCATTGATATGGTCGTGTACCCCCCAGTTGGTTGGTACAGAGCCATCATGATCAGCCACCAGATACTGCCGACCCGCATGCTCTTCAAGGAAGTTCTCCCCGTCTTTAGTGATCATTACTTCCTGGCCGCTCATTAGATCTTCGAAGTAGGCCTCACCAAATTCGTTATATGCGCGGACTATGTCTTGCCAATCAGCCAATACATAATCTGCCCCGAACTCTGCTTGAACAGCAGCCAGCAGATCATCTGTTTCAGCAAAATTAGTGCTGGTGATTTTGAACAGGTTGGTTGGATCAATATCATCCTGACCGGTTACGTTCACAGTGACGGTGCCTTCAGCACTGGTTTTTCCCAGTTCATCGGTGGCGGTATAGGTGAAGCTAACCTCGCTACTTTCACCATCGTTCAGCAACTGGAAGTCATCTTCAGGATCGAAGGTGAAACTGCCATCTTCATTGTTAGTAACGCTACCCAGAACAGGATCGCTGGTGAGAGTAAACGTCAGATCACTACCTTCAGCATCTGTACCACTGAAGTCAATCGAGGCGGCTGCGTCATCTTCCCCTAGGGTCAGTGCAATATCTTCAACGGTTGGGGCGTGGTTTAGCGGTTCATCGCTGTCCCGTCGCAGGGCGGTGATTGCCACATCGGTTTGATCAAAACGATTATGGTCGTTGATCTGAAACTCGTCGCCCACAATGTTGCCATCTGCATCAAAGCGCTGACCAAAGACACCTTTACCGGAGCCATCCTGGCGGTCAGAGGTCCAGCTGATAACAAAACTACCATCTTCCAGTACGCTTACTTGTGGAGCGCTC
Organism: Pontibacterium sp.; assembly: GCF_964228735.1. GTDB lineage: Bacteria > Pseudomonadota > Gammaproteobacteria > Pseudomonadales > Balneatricaceae > Pontibacterium. Next base: position 29,199 of record NZ_CAXRBQ010000030.1, read on the forward strand.
TGGCTGTAGTTCGTAGTGGTATTAACAAGGAACTCACCGCCCAGTTGGGCACCATCTGCGTCGAAACGTTGGGCAAAAATACCCAAGCCTGAGCCATCCTGCCCTGCAGAAGCCCAAGTCACAACAAATGCGCCTGAGGCAAAACTCGCAATGGCGGGAGAGATCTGAGCGCCCTGGGTTGTGCTGTTCACACTGAACTCATCACCCACTCGGTTGCCTTGATCATCAAAACGTTGACCAAAAATCCCTTCGCGTGAGCTGTCCTGTCGGTCGGATTGCCACACGGCAACAAATCCGCCATCCTCCAACGCCGTCATTTTGGGTTGCGCCTGGCTACCACGGGTGTGGCTATTCACCAGAAACTCGTCACCGACTCGTGCCCCAAACGCATCAAACTGCTGTGCATAAACGCCGTAACCATGACCATCCTGAGCGTAGGAGGTCCAAGCCATGACGTAGCCGCCGTTACTTAGGGAGGTTACTTCAGGATCAAACTGATCACGCTTGCTGTAACTGTTGATCTGGAACTCATCGCCCAGTGTGTCACCGTGCGAATCAAAACGTTGTCCGAAGACGCCTTTGCTTCCACCATCCTGACCATCAGATACCCAGCTAACTACAAAGCCACCATCAGCCAGCCCGGACACGACGGAGCTGCTCTGGCTTGCGTCCGTGAAGGTGTTGATCTGGAACTCATCACCTACTTTTGCGCCTTGCGCATTAAAACGCTGCCCAATGATTGTATCCCGGCTACCGTCTTGCCCCTCGGAGGTCCATGTCACAACAAAACCACCGTCGTTTAGCCCGGATTTTTCATGAATACTCCTCGATGCCTGTTTTCTCGGAATGTTGTCCAACGAGGAGCTGAAGTACCCGGATTCAGGGGCATGCAACGCGATTTTTCAGACTCAAGGCGCAACTCCCCCTTACCCCCATT
>NZ_CAXRBQ010000031.1:0-38224 GCF_964228735.1 Pontibacterium sp.
ACTGTTCCAGCTTGAAGGTACGCATAGTCAGATATCACTGTCTGGGTGAATCGAGAATGGCGTCCATATTACCGCCGCAGGCCGCGTGGTTACAGGTGTGTGGAGATGCGAAGCTGAGTTTTAAGTCACGGAATCAGGTAAGAGCTTCATCTATGCTGTTGCGGAGTCGAGTGGTAGTGACGAGGAGCCTCGTATGGTTGAAGACTTTCTCTTGTCTAAGGAACTGGGTCTACCAATAAAGCGTTCAATTACGAATGGTCTCGCCATTTTCGAACAATTGGATGTTAACTCTCAGCGCCATCGAACTGAGTGTAATATGTAATTCAACCAGATTTTATTTATTGCCTTCCAAGGTCTAAGGAATTTAAATGATAGGGAAAATCACCGTTTTACTAATTCTACTGCCGTTGTCTGGCCTTTCATACTCTTATGAAAATGATTCCTTCTTCAAAGCCGCTCAAACCGGGAACATAATGAAAATGAGGGGGATGATCACATTTATGGGGGTTGATGTTAATTTCCAAAGCGAGAGGCCTGGAATTGCAGGACGAACTGCTCTTCATATTGCTGCTGATAAACGTCAGTATGATGTAGTCGCGTATTTGCTTGAGAAAGGTGCTGACCCAAACATAAAAGACAAGTATGGAAATCCTCCGCTAAAATTTGCTGTGAGAAATATAAAAATAACCAAGCTGCTTGTGGAAAGTGGAGCTGTGATAAATGACCGGGGTGAGCGCGGGTCAAGTTCTCTTACTTATGCAAAAGCTACAAATAGCCTGGATTCATTATCATTTCTAATATCAAAGGGTGCTAATGTGAACGCAGACAGCATTCTTTGCTTTTCTGGCTACAAAAAAAAGCTTATTAAAACAGCTGAAATACTAATAAGGAGTGGGTCAAAAATAAACACTGTTTACGAGAATGGTTGGTCACCCTTGCATTGTGCTTCCCGCAATAATGAGTATTTGACTAGCTACCTTATTTCAGTGGGCGCCGATGTCAATATTCGAGGTGAAAATGGTGAAACCCCTCTGTTTGTGGCTGCATTCAATACCATTCCCACTCTGGTAGAGAAAGGTGCAAATCTTGAAATAGTTGATGACTTAGGCAATACGCCAATTTTTTCACTAGTATTTAAACGTAAAAGAGTGGCCGCTTTAATCGAGGCGGGTGCTAATGTGAATCATATAAATAAATATGGTGTTTCTCCGCTGATAGCACAGGCTTTAAGAAATAGTGATCCGAAAATTCTTAAGCTCTTGCTGGATGCAGGTGCAGATAAATATCATAGGGTAACCACAGCGCAAATAAATGACTATAAAAGAGCGAGTAGCTCTAATGGTAGATATAATAAGTATGACTCTTCTAGAGATGTCCATTCGGCCTATGATATATATAAGGATGTATTTGAGAAGAAATACAAGCAGGATAAAAATCCTATCTATAAAAGTGTTCTAGATAGGTTGGCTGCGGAGTAAACTTGATTGCGCTACGGTATTAATTCAACCAATAGCCACACAGCGATGTAGTCAAATGAGATTGCTACAGCTGCCGGACGTTACCACGTCCTGTCGTTTTTTGAATCGGAGTTGAATTTCCGGGTAGCTCTTCATTGCGAAAGCTACCCGCAGAAATCGTTCCGGTATCGCTCCTCCCCGAGCTGTCTATCTAGTATGTATATGAAAATTTTAATTAACTAATCCATACCCTCTATTAATGCACGCTATAATCAGGCCTCCACACCGGATCTCAAAACCATCTTAGGCGCAACATGAACCGAAAACTCCCATCCCTAAAGTCCCTCCGTGTTTTCGAATCCGTTGCGCGAAATCAGAGCTTTCGGCGTGCGGCGGATGAATTGTGTGTAACGCACTCGGCGGTCAGCCATCAGATCAAGCAGCTTGAGGATGAGTTGGATGTCACCCTGTTTAACCGCACGGGGCGGACGATCTCGTTAACGGCGGACGGTGCGTATCTGTATCCGGTGGTGCGGGATAACTTCGATAATCTGGAACGGGCTTGTAAGTATCTGCGCTCTTCAAAGCAACCTCGGTCGTTGACGATTCAGACCTATGTGACCTTCGGTTCGACCTGGTTCATTCCGCGCCTTGGCGACTTCCAGAAACGTTATCCGGATATCCAGGTGCGAAATACGATCTCCTTTGTGGATGTGGATTTTGACCGGGATGATGCAGATATCGGCATCATTATGGGGGAGCGCAGTTGGTCGCACTGGAACTACGAATACCTGTTTAATCTGGATATCTTCCCGGTGTGTTCGCCCAAGCTGCTAGAGTCCGGTCGCCTGAAAACACCGGATGATCTGCGTAACTTTCCATTGATCAATATCGATCTGGCATTGGATGACTGGCCACTCTGGTTGAAGGCGGCGGGTGTTGATCCTGATATCGCCAAGGATGGACCGGTATTGGATAACTATCTGCAGGCGATGGAGCAGGTGTACGACGGTGAAGCCTTAGTAATGGCGCGTGCACCGTTTATTGCGCGGGATCTGAAAGGTGGTCGCTTGGTGAAGCCGTTTGATGTGACCGTGCGGGAGCCGGGTACCTGGTACATGGTGCACCCAAAAGAGACCAGCGCATCACGTGAGATCGAGCTGTTTAAGCAGTGGTTGATGGAACAGATCGAGCAAGATTCTAACCTGCTGCAGATTCCCTCCGAAGACTAAAAGTGGTTATTCACCGTACCTCTCTTAGAAACAAAAAAAGGCCCAAAGGCTGCGAGAGCCTTTGAGCCAAACGGGCATTACGTCCCAGGCGTATTAGTTCTTTAGATCAGTCTTTTACTTATGATTGCTCGATCGCAGTTTGCTCTTCGGTTTCGGTCTGCGTGTGGCTGTGCATCGCTTTCACCAGCGACACCGTCATCAGGATCATGATGAATGAGAACGGCAGGGCACCGATGATCATTGCGGTTTTCAACGCGCCCAGGCCACCCGCCACCAGTAGGGCGGCGATCACTGCAGTAAGGAAGCTACCCCAGATAATGATGTGGGTTTTATCGGTCTGTGCGGTGCTGCCACCGGCATTAATCGTGTTTACGACCAGAACCGCAGAGTCAGCCGAGGTCACCAGGAAGGTCAGCAGCAATACCACAATCATCACCGACATCAGTTTTGCCGCGGCCGGAGAGAGCATCAGGTTTAGCACTTCGTAGATCTGTGCAGAGATATCAGCGCCAAGAATCTGGCCGTTGGCCTGGCCGCTTAGTTCCAGATCCAGTGCAGTGCCACCGACAAAGGTGAACCAGATAAAGCACACCAGTGTTGGGATCATGATGGAACCCAGAATGAACTCGCGTACTGTGCGGCCCTTGGAAATACGGGCGAAGAACATACCAACAAACGGTGCGAACGCGATCCACCACGCCCAGTAGAAGATGGTCCAGCCACTCTGCCAGTCACCCAGTGGGGTGCCTTTGTCTTCAACGTTCAGCGCCAGCGGGATAAAGGTGATCAGGTAGTCGACGATGCCTTTACCCAGCAGCTCCAGCGCCATCCAAGTGGAACCGAACAGCAGGAAGAAGGCGAGCAGGATAAAGGACAGGGACATGTTGAGGTTGCTGAGCCACTTGATGCCTTTGCCCACGCCACTGACCGCAGACAGGGTCGACAAACCCATGACAACCACCAGCGCGGAAAGCATTGCGGCAGTGGTGGGTTTACCTGCATCCATCATCCACTCGGCGCCGGAGATGTTGTAGATACCGGACGCGAACTGGCTGATACCAAAACCGATGGTCACGGCGATACCCAGAATGGTCGCTAGTACGGCGGAGATGTCGACGATATGGCCGAACTTGCCGTTAAGCGCGCTACCGAACAGCGGCGACAGGCCGGAGCGGATGGTCAGTGGCAGCTTACGGTTAAAGCCGAAGTAGGCCAGTGACAGGCCAACCAGCGCATATACACTCCAGGCGGACAGGCCCCAGTGCAAGAAGGAGTACCGGTATACAGAGTCCAGCGCTTCCTCAGATTTGGCTTCGACCACACCCGCGATGATGTCGGGGTTGCTGGCGAAGTGGTAGATCGGCTCGCCGGTGGCGTAGGTCAGCATGCCGATACCGATACCGGCACCAAACATCATCGAGAACCAGGAGAAGCGGGAGAATTCAGGTTCGGCGTCATCGCTTCCCAGCTTGATCTTGCCCACGCTGGGGATCAGCGCAAAGGCAAAACAGACAAAGGCAAACAGCGCCATTGCGTAGATGTAGTAAGCGCCAAAGCTGCCCAGCGCGACACCCTGAATGGAGGAGAGGACTTTGCCGGCCTGCTCGGGCAACACCATTGCCCAGAGTGCGAGGGAGAGGATCAGCACTTTTGAACCGATCGTCACGAACTGGTTAAAGCCTTTGTAGAAGCCGCTGTCGGCGGTTTCTATCCGGAGGTCTTGCGTTGTTTCTGTAGTCATATTGATACCCTGTTTTTATTGCTATTAGGTAATCTGTTGTTGTGTGCTCTTATGCACGATGCTTTATTCCAAGGACGCCGCGCGCTCGTGCCGAGCCTTCTTTGGCACGAACAGCCCCCTCACACCGTGGTGTGACAAGTCGCGGTATCCAGGAATAAAGGGTTTTGCGTAGGGTGCGCTTAGCTCATGAGCGCGGCGCTTTGCTCAACCTCTGCCGGGGATTCCTCGCTTTCGTGGTCGAGGGATTCAGGCGCGGTTGAAAGTTCCGGTGTTTTGCCGATAACGAGGGCGTCCACGGCGATACAACCATTGGCATCAACGATCAGTGGGTTGATGTCGATCTCGGTGATCACGTCTTGCAGCGCATCCGCCAGGATAGAGAAACGTGCCAGGGTGTGGCTGAGTTTCTTCAGATCACAGGCAGGACGGCCACGCACGCCTTGCAGTAGCGGCAGTATCTTTAGGCTGTTGAGCATACGGTTGGCTTCAGCCTGATCGAACGGCGCCAGTGAGAAGCAGCGGTCCTTCAGCACTTCGATGTAGATACCGCCACTGCCTACCATCACCATCGGGCCAAACTGCGGATCGTTAATCATGCCAAAGGCCATCTCCACACCGGCCGATACCATCGGTTCAACGGTGACGCACGGCCCCAGACGCTCGCTGAGATCCTGGTAGGCCATGGCCACATCGCTGGCTTCGTTCAGATCCAGCTTTACGCCGCCCACATCGGATTTGTGGTGGATGCCCGGTTCGGCGGTTTTCAGGACCACCGGATAACCCGCTGTAGCGGCCGCTTCCAGGGTGTCGGCCAGATTGTCTGTCTGGGTGGGTGTGGCCACCGGAATGCCGAAGTCTGACAGCAAGGTCAGGCTCTCAGTTTCGTTAAGGGCGGTGCCGCTGGCGATACGTTCCTTCCATGCGCTAATCCGCTCAGCGGTGGCTGATCCAGGCGGGACTGCTACCGATGTGTTGCTCTCTGCTTCATATGCGAACAGCGAATCCCGATACTGCAGTAGGTTGCTGACGGCTTTGATGGCGTTTTCTACACCGTTGATCAACGGTACGTTGGCATCCATCAGGTCATTGGCGATACCGCCGTTGAGTGCGGCCGCGAAGGAGTTGATCACTGCGAACGGTTTGTTGCAGTCACGGCTGACCTCTTTAGCGACCTCGATCAGGTCCGGCATGTAGATAAACTCATCGCGGGCTTCGAATTCGAACACCCCCACGGCAACCTGCGGATCTTCCATGATGTAGTGGACGCAGTCGCGGAATACGTTGGCGTAGTCCGGGGTGAAGGAGCCCGCGGCATCCAGCGGGTTTACCGGATCAAGCCCATGGGGCAGCCGTGCGGCCAGCTTGGCAACTGTTTGCTCGTTGATTTTGGCGAACGGCAGTTGGTACTGCTCGCTGGTGTCGACAAACAGCTCACGCAGCCCACCGGAATCGGAGATATAACCCAGATCACCCTGACCCAATTCGGCTTCTTGCGACAGCAGCAGGGTGGTGTTCATCAGGTCGTCCAGTGTATCCGTGCAGATCACACCGTATTTCTTGAACAGCGCTTCGTACGCAGTATTGTCACCGGCGATCGCGCCAGAGTGAGTGGCCGCGAGTTTGGCGCTTTGCTCGGTGCGGCCCACCTTGGTGACAACCACAGGAATGCGTTTTGCCCGCGCCTTTTTCAGCACGTCGACGAATCCGTCCGGGTTGCGCACCGCTTCCATAAATACGGCCAGCACACGGGTGGATTCCTGTTCCAGCGCGAAGTCCATGTACTCATCCAGCGAGGTGGAGATCTCCTGTCCAGCGGACACCACCAGGTTAAAGCGGAAGCGTTCGTCGTTGCTGGTGGGCAACACGAAGATAGAGCCGGAGTGGGCGATCAGCGAGATGTGACCGGCTTTACGCTGGCCCGGTGACTGGAAGCTCACATGGGTGTTGGCTTCGAAGTTGTAATAACCCATGCAGTTGCCACCACAGATTGGCATACCGGCGGCGGAGGCTTTGGTTTTCAGGCGTTCCAGCAGGGTGGTGGCGTTTGGATCTTCGCCTTCGATTTTGCAGTAGTCGTAGATGGTCACACCGCCTACGTTGAGGGCGATCGCTTCGTCCAGCAGTGCTTCCATACGTGGTCCGGCCACGCTGAGCACCGCCATATCGATCGGCTCAGGAATATCGCTCATGGAAGGGAAACACGGGATGCCCTCGATCTCTTCGTAGCGAGGGTTCACCAGGAAAACTTTACCCTGGTAACCACCGTTGTGCAGGACTTCGAGCATGTCGTTGCCTACGGTGCCCGGGCGTGGCGATACCCCTACCAATGCGATGCTCTTGGGCTTCAGCAGACGATCAAGGCGGTGGGTGTTGGATACGATGTTGGTTGCGTGGTTCATTGATCAGCGGCCTTTGTAAACGGGTTGGCGTTTTTCTGAAAATGCGCGGGAGCCTTCCAGGTAGTCTTCGGAGCGCAGCATTTTTTCGAAGATGGGTAGTCCGCTGTCGCCTTTCCAGGCTTTGCGGGTGAGGGCAAACGAGTCTTCATCGCTGAGCGACGCGATGGCGCTCATCACCTCTTTCATGGCTTGCAGGGCGAGCGGGGCACCTTCGGCAATCTGTTGGGCCAGTTCACGGGCTCGAGGGAGAAGGGCTTCCGGATTGACTACATCGCACACCAGTCCAAAGTGCTTGGCTTCCTGTGCGGTCAGCGCACGTCCGGTGAGCATCAGCTCTGCGGCCAGGTTGTAAGGTAGGCGTTTACACAGGCGCTGGATTCCGCCGCCGTCGGGAAGGAAGCCCAGCTTGATCTCCGGCAGGAAAAACTGCGTGTGTTCGGCGGCGAGGATCAGGTCGGCGGCCAACAGCATTTCAAAGCCACCGCCGATCGCTTTGCCGTTTACTGCAGCGATCACCGGCTTTTTCAGATCCCAGAACTCGGGTAAGCCACCCAAGCCGCCTGGACCCAGGTCGTACTCGCCGCTTTCAACGATGTCGTCACCGGTATCGGCAAACTCTTTCAGATCCCAGCCCGCAGAAAACACGTGCTCACCGGTGGCGGTGATGATGCCAACCCGAAGATCGGGATCGTCTTGCAGTACTTTGAATGCGTCATACAGCGCGTAGCTGGTTTTGAGATCGATGGCGTTAACCGGCGGGCGGTTTAGTGTTATTTCCAGCACGTGATTGTGCCGTTCAATCATCACTGATTTATTCATGGTTTTATTCTTCTTGTTAGGGTTTAAATAAATTCAACGAGGTTGTTTTGGGTTGTTTTTATTTAAATGTGCTGCTTGTTTGCTTTGGTTTAATAAAGCGTGGAGTAAAGAGCGAATTGGCGTTATGAGCCTGTGTTCATATGGTGCGGCGAGCGGGGAATTCTGTAAATTGATTAAATTTAAACCACTGGTCTAAAAAACTAACCGGTGGTGTCTGGGCATGTTGGATACGTCTGGTCCCTTTATTTACGGGGCTTGTGGCAGTGTGTAGTGAAAGTTAAGAAGGTTAGGTGAGGGCTAAGGATGAGATGAGCGTGAGCGATCGGTGTTGCTTGGATAGTGTTATTTAGTGAATCAGAAATTGTGGTTATGTATTGGAGAAAGAGGTGTTTATTAAAATGAACTGCGGTGGTTTGAGGCGTTTAAGGTCGGCGGGATAATAATCTGATGGGATAATGATTAAGGCAGGATAAATCGGAGCCAATCCTTATTAGATTGGCCCCGTAAATAGTATTAACTCTGATACTGCGATAACAGGGCTAACATCTCATCCTTACGTTCACGGCTCGCAAAACTGTACTCGAAGCTGTTGTGGGCCAGTTCCAGTGCCTGTTCTTTGCTCATGTTGAGTGAGCGGTAGAGGGCCATGAAGTTCTCCGTCATGTAACCGCCAAAGTAGGCCGGGTCATCGGAGTTCACGGTCACTTTCACACCCGCATCCAGCATATCGAGGATGTTGTGCTCGCTCATATCGCTGAACACCTTCAGGCGGGTATTAGACAGCGGACAGACGGTGAGAGCGATCTTGTCTTCAATCAGCCGTTTGATCAGCTCCGGGTCGTCGGATGCACGCACACCGTGGTCGATACGGTTGATATGCAGCAGGTCCAGGGAGTCGATCACGTTCTGGGCCGGACCTTCTTCACCGGCGTGGGCGACCAGCAACAGCCCCCACTCTTTGGCCTTGGCATACACACGCTCGAACTTAGCGGGTGGGTGGCCTTTTTCGGAGCTGTCGAGGCCGATACCGATAATCTTGTCCAGATGTGGCTCTGCTTGTTTGAGGGTCTCGAAAGCGGCTTCTTCGCTGAGGTGGCGCAGGAAACACATGATCAGGCCGTAGCTGATACCAAACTGGGTCTTGGCGTCGTCCAGTGCGCGGGTGATGCCGTTGATCACGGTGGCGAACGGGATGCCTCGATCCGTGTGGGTCTGCGGATCGAAGAACGGCTCGATATGGATTACATGCTGGATACGGCAGTGTTCGATGTAGGCCCAGGTCAGGTCGTAGAAGTCCTGCTCGGTCTGCAGTACGTTGGCGCCCTGGTAGTAGAGGTCGAGGAAGTCCTGCAGGTTGCCAAAATCATAGGCGGCTTTCAGTTGCTCTACGGAGTCGTAGGGCAGTTCAATCCCGTTACGCTCTGCCAGCTTAAACATCAGCTCGGGCTCAAGCGTACCTTCCAGATGCAGGTGGAGTTCGGCCTTGGGCATAGCGTTTAGGAAGTTTTCCATAGGAGGGTCTCTATCAATGGGAGTTAGTACTAAGTGTAGACCCGCGTGTTTGTAACGCGTAACGCATTGAAAGAAAAGAGGAGAATAGGAATTTAGCTGTTATTCCTGAGACGCGCTGCAATTGAGCTCGATGGTGTTGGGCTGAACATCGTGGCGGGTAAATTCCACACGGTTACGCCCATTCTCTTTGGCGCGATACATGGCCAGGTCGGCACGCACCAAGGCATCAGAGATGTTCTCACGGCCGTTGGTAACCGTGATTCCGACGCTGATGGTGATCGGGCATATATCGTTGAAAAACGCTTTCTGGATTTCGGTACGGATCTTCTCGCCCAGGGCGATCATGTCGTTCATGGCGCTGTTGCTGGCAAACAGCAAAAACTCTTCGCCTCCCCAGCGACAGATAAAGTCGGAGGTGCGGATCGTTTTCTTGAGTACCTTGCCGAGCTTCTTGAGGGTTTCATCTCCGGTCTGGTGACCGTGGATGTCGTTGATCTTTTTGAAGTGATCCACGTCCAGAAACGCTATGCCCAGCGGAGTGTTTTGGCGTTGTGAAAGGTTCATCTGAGCCTGGAGTTGGATCATGCCTTCGCGACGGTTCATTAGGTTGGTCAGCGGATCGTAGGAGGCCAGTTTCTGCAGGTTCTGCTCGGTGTGCTTCTGGTCGGTGATGTTATTGACCATACCGACGGCTCGGATCGGGGCGCCGTTTTCATCATATTCACAAATGCGGCCGCGATCCTGCACCCAGATGTAATGGCCGTTGCGGTTTTTTAACCGGTAGGTGGCGTCGTAACGGGCGCGCTGACCATTCAGATGGGCATGCAGGCTGGACATCACCAGCGGTGCGTCCTCCGGGTGCAGGTTATCTTTCCAGGTATCAAGCACGCCGGGCATTTCGTCCGGGCCATAACCCAGCAGACGCTTCATCTGTGGACTGAACGTGACAGTGCCTGCCTGAATGTTCCAATCCCAAACGCCGTCGCTGGCTTCACGCAGAGCAAAGAGTTCTTTTTCAACGTCGGAACTGGCTTCCCGTTGCTGCAGAACGCGGTTGGTGATATCGCGCGCGACGGACAGAAAGTAGGGGTTACCTTCCCATTGGAAGTGGGTGGTATTCACCTCAACTTCAATCTCATGCCCATCCTTGTGTGCGTGGCGGCCCAGAAAACGGAAGCGGTCGGATTTACTGATCTCTGCGGCGATGTCGGACCAGTGTGGCAGGCCGTGCACGTCTTTTTGCAGGCTGAGCACACTGTGGTTCAGGATGTCGTCTTTGCTCATCCCCAGGCTTTTCCACGCTTGGGTATTACTCCAGACAATATTGGAGGTTTCCGGGTCGATAAGGTACACGGCGTCTGCCAGGTTATCGAACAGGGCTTCCAGAGCGGGGAGTTGGGAGAGGTTATTTCCGGACATCTTGGTTACTACGTCATCGGATGTGAACCTGTAAGTCTATTCGAGTAAACAGTCAATAACCAGACTGAACATGCCTCTTTTGTACATGAAATTGCTTAGGTAGAAACAATTACGCTGACTGCAGCAACAGCGGGGATTTTGAGCCCCCAGAAATTGGAGCGTATCGCGAGCTGCATGTCAGCTATTCAGGCGTTCCGCCAGGTAATCGAGCAGGATACGTACCCGTCGAGACAGGTTTCTGTTTTGGGGGTAGAGCGCTGAGATCGCGGTGGTGGGCTGGCTGAATTCAGTCAGAAGTGACTTCAGTTTGCCGTCCGCTACCGGTTTTGCATACAAAAAGCCCGGTCCGTAGCCGATGCCCTGACCGTTCAATACGGCGTTGTAGATCAGCGTACCGTCGTTACAGGTGAGGTTGCCTTTGACCTTGATGGTGATGAATTCCCCATCCGGGAGCTGAAATGGCCAGTTACGGTTTGATCTGGATTCGCCATAGATCAGGCAGTTATGGTGGGTTAGGTCGGCGGGCTCAGTGGGCTCACCATTGCGTTCCAGGTAGGAGTGAGCAGCAACCACCTGAAAAGTACAGTCAGCAAGCTTACGGGAGATCAGCGTGGAGTCTTCCAGTTGGCCGACGCGCAATGCGATATCAATCCCTTTTTCTACCAGGTCTTCCACGCGCCCGCTGGCGATCACGTTCAGTTTGATGTCTGGATATTGCGCCTGAAAGTCCAGAAGCAGTGAACCGACACCCGAGATGATCAGGCTCTGTGGGATAGTGATATTGATCCGGCCACGCGGGGTACTCTGGCTCTCGATGATCTCGGCGCGTGCATTCTGTGCTTCACGCATGATGAGCTGGCAGTGGTTGTACAGCCGTGTGCCTTCCTCCGACAGACTGAGTTTCCGGGTTGTGCGGTACAAAAGCCGTGTACCCAGCTCCTTTTCCAGCGCAGAGACCTGTTTACTCACAAACGCTTTTGACAGTCCAAGCTGTTCGGCAGCGGCGGTGAAACTGCCGGTTTCTACGACCACCGCGAATGTTTCCATCAGTGTTAAGAAGTTCATATTGATCATTCTGAGTTAACAATATGTTGAATTGTAGCGCGTATATCGATCTTTAAGAAAACAATAAGCTTGTCTTATCGGGTCTCAAACATGACCTATGCGCAGCCAGTTTAGATAAGAGAGGTGAGTTATGACGGGTATTCGCGATGCAGAGTTTAAGTACGGCGCAGTAACCAAGGTTCTCCATTGGGGGATGGCATTGATGCTGCTGACGCTGGTGGTTGTTGGCAGCTATATGACAGGTCTCGATAAAACCGATCCGAGTCGTCTGCAGCTGATGGGGATGCACAAATCCTTCGGTGCGATCTTTATGCAGTTGGCGGTGTTCCGCGTGATCTGGAGCCGCATCAGTGCAAGACCGCAGTTGCCCGAGGTGTTGTCCGGTTGGGAGAAGCGACTGTCTCGCGCAATCACAGCACTGCTGTACATCCTGATGCTGGCAGTTCCGTTTAGCGGGATGGCGATGTCGAACTTCTCCGGTTTCCCGGTCAGCCTGTTCGGTTTGGTCGAGTTCCCGATGGTATTCACCAAGAACCCTGAGATGGCCGGTCTGGCAAAACAGGCACACGTGGCAATGGTGTACGCATTGATGGGTGCGATTGTTCTGCACGTGGCGGGTGCCTTGAAACACCGTTACCTGGATGACCCAAAGGCGGATGTGTTGCCACGCATGACCTCCCTGAAACCACGGGTGTGATTCGGACTGAGAGAGACGCAAGAGAGGAGTAACAACGTGTATTCGATAAAGCTTCATCACCACCCATTGTCAGTATGTTCGATGAAAGTGCGGCTGGCGCTGGAAGAGAAAGGATTGGTGTGGGCCGGGCGTGAGATCGACATCATGCGTGCCCAGGAGCAGTTGGATCCCTGGTATCTGAAGCTCAATCCAAACGGGGTGATACCTACTCTGGAGTTTGATAACGGCAGCGAAGAGGTGATCACCGATTCGGCACGGATCATCCGTTTCATCGCCACCTTACCAGAGGGGAATCCATTGTTGCCGCAGGCGGTGCAAGAGCAAATCCAGATGGAGCAGTTGGTTGATCTGGCGGACACCATCGACCTTCAGATCCTGAGTTATGCGCGGCATCCATCGATGGAGAAGTCAGGCCGCATTCTGGATCGACGAATTCAGAAATCACTTCGGCTTGCGGAAGAACATCCTGAGCTGAAGGTCAACTATCTGAGCTGCGCTGAGCGCTCGGAAAAGAGTAAGCAGTTCCGGGTGGATGCGTTTCATGTGGCGCGTATGGAGCGCGAAGCACAGGAAGCGCTGGATATTGCCGAGGAGCGGTTGCACCAGGGTGAGTATCTGCTGGGTGAGCGTTATTCGCTGGCAGACGTAATCTGGACGGTGGTGCTCTCACGGCTTGATCTGCTTGGTTATACCGACTGGATTGATGGCTCGGTATATCCGGCGATTGGTGATTACTACCTGCGGATGCAAAAACGTCGAAGCTATACCCAGGCTCAGGTTCAGAACCAGTGGTGGGATAAATAATTCCAAATAAGAGGCAGGAGACAGATCGATGAAAACTCTATTTACGCGGGCCCTGATGGTTGTGGGCCTGATGATATCGACGCTTACATTTGCGTCTTCCAATTATCCGGTAAGCGAACCGATGGGTGGTCAGGCGTTTGGCCACAGTGTGAAGCAGATCAGCGAAGGTCTTTATGTGTTCCGTTGGTGGGTATACCGCAATATCTTCATCGTTACCGACGAGGGTGTGATCGTGACCGATCCGCTTAATCCGAAAGCGGCGAAGCTGCTGCGCGACGAGATCCGCAAGGTGACCGACAAGCCGGTGAAGTATGTGGTCTACAGTCACAACCACCATGACCATATCTCGGGCGGCAATATCTTCAAGGAGGAAGGGGCGCAATTTATCAGTCACACCAACTTTGTGAAGGAGATGAAGGACCACCCAAGCCCGGTTATTCCGCTGCCGGATATCACCTTTGATGATTCTTACACGCTGGAACTTGGCGGTCGTACACTGGAGCTGCAGTATTTTGGTCCGAACCACGGTGACAGCCTGATTGTGATGCGGTTGCCGAAAGAGAAGATCCTGTTTGTGGTCGATATCGTTACGCCACGCCGCGTTGCATTCCGCATCATGCCGGATTTCTGGCCGGATGAATGGATTCGCTCTTTGAAAGAGATTGAGCAGTTGGATGCGGATTACGTGATCACTGCACACGGTCCTCAAACCGAGCCTGCGATTGATACAGCATCTGTGGTACGCGAGCAGCGTGAGTACCTGGAAGACCTGATGGCAGCGGTGAAGAAGGCGATGGATGAAGGCGTGCATAGTCCAGACAAGCTACGCGAAATGGTCAAACTGCCGAAATACAAACACTGGCGTAACTACGACATCTGGTTGCCAATGAACATTGAACGTATCTGGGCGTATTACCACATGGGGTGGTGATTAGGGGCTGTATCCAGGACAGATAAACATCAAAAGGCGCATTGGGGACCTCAATGCGCCTTTTTTGCCTGTGCAGCGGATCGGATAATGCGTCGATTTCTCAGCAAGGTGTAACCGCCACTGACTACAATAAGCACGCCACCCATCAGTGTCATCAGGTCCGGACGTTCGCCAAAGACAAAGATACCCAGAATTAATGCAAAGATCAGACGGGTGTAGCGGAACGGCGTGACCACCGACACATCGCCGGTGCGCATGGCGATGGTCAGTGCGTTGTAGGCGATCACACCAAACACGATCGAGCCAAGTATCTGCACCGATGCACCCGGATCAAATGAGATCGCTTCTCCGGAATAGATCAGCAAGGCAAAACCGGTAGGGATCAACACAAAGAAACCGTACACGCCCAGCTGCATATTGGATAACACAGGCGGTGCCGCGCGGGTCGCCAGATCACGCCCTGCAAAACCCAGCGTGCCGATCACCGCAAAGATGGATGCCGGTGTAAAACCTTCCAGGCCAGGCCGGATAATCATCAACACGCCTACGAAACCCACCAGAATCGCCAGCCAGCGCTTAAAGCCCACTTTCTCTCCAAACAACAGTGCGGCGCCCATCACCACAACCAGCGGAGTCGCCTGCAGAATGGCCGAAGCGCTGGATAGCGGCGTGAGTGTGATCGCGAGGGTGTAGAACAAACGACCTGTTATTTCAGACAGAGCGCGCAGCAGGATGGGCTTGGAAAGTAGCGCAGGATGGATGATCTGCTCACCCCGTTGTTTGGTGAGCAGCATAAACAGCAATGTTCCACCCAGACCAAACAGCGCAAGTACAAGACCGGTTGGCATATTCACCGAGGCGGCTTTGATAAACATGTCCTCCACGGCAAACGCAGCCATGGCGAGGATCATAAAGAGGCTGCCTCGGGTGTTGTCCAACGGTGTTCTCCTTCCGGTTAGCTGTAAGTCAGTCCATTTATCAATGACGGTGACAGGGTTGTGAATTAATGTCTGCCACCAGTGCTGTACGGCAGATAAGACCAGCTCAGATTAGTATCGATCATAAGACCAAAACAGATACAGGCCGGTTAATTTTGCGGGGTACAGCGGGGAAACTGGCCTTAGACGTTGAGCTGATCGCTTCTGGCTGATGGTTTTGTTACCGTGAATTATGAATCTTTCACGGAATATAGTTCATAAAAAGCGAACGGTATGGAAATAGTCGGACTGAAAACCTTCAAAGCGGTTGTTGATGAAGGCGGTATCAAAGGCGCTTCCGAGAAGCTGCATACGGTGCAATCCAATATCACCAGCCGCATCCAGAAGCTGGAAGAGGAGCTGGATGCCAAGCTTTTTGGTATCTCCGGCCGCAAGCTGGAACTCACGCCGACAGGGCAACTTCTGTATAGCTATGCGCAGGAGATCCTGCAGCTGGAGCAGCAGGCTGCATCGGCGATTCGTTTCAGCAAAGGCAGCTATGACCTTCGGGTAGGCACGCCCGAAACCTTTGCCGCGGTGCATCTGCCACGTGCTCTGAAAGCGTTAAAACAGGCCCATCCGCAGATCCGCCCCAAGATCCATACCGCCACCAGTGCTGAGCTGGTGATCGCCGTGCAAAACAACAAAGTGGATTGTGCGGTAGTGGGCAATGTTACGCCGCACGAATCGATCCGATCCGTGCCCATCGTGGATGAACCGCTGATGGTTGTGACGCCACTGGATGGGGAATACGAGCAGGTACTCTGTGTGCGTGAAGCGGGCTGTGCCTACCGCAAATGTGCGGAGGCCTGGCAGCAGCAGGCGGGGCGCAGTGATGATCAGAAGCTGGTGATGAGCAGCGCCGATGGTGTGCTGGGCTGCATCGCGGGTGGTTTGGGTTACACCGTTATCAGCGAGAATATGGTGATCGGTAGCCGCTACGAGAAAGATCTGCTGATGGAGAAGGTCTCACATGGCGAAGAGTATGTGCACGTCTCCATGATCTACCGGAAAGACAACCCGCTGGAAGAGGGGATTCAGCAACTGATCGAGATGTTCCCGGCGAAGCCCTCCTAACGGTGCCTATTAGCCTTTAGCTTTTTGCGCAATCAACTCCATTGCCGCTTGCCAACTATCCAGGCCGCCGGTCGTTCGAATCGCTTCGACCCCTTGCAGTGTAAACGTACCTTCAGTGGCAATCGAGCGCCCGATCTCGCCATAGCTCTGTTCCGGATTGGCTTCGGCAAAATCCACTGCGCTGCTGATGGAGTGGGCGACCATCTTGCGAGCGGTGGTTTCATCCATGCCCTGTGCGCAGCTCCAGTCGATCAGTTGCTGGATCAGGAAGTAACTCCAGCCGTGCAGGCAGGCGTGACTCAGGGCAACGTCGAACAGCTCTTCCGACTCGAGTTGGACTGCTGTGCCGAGTTGGCCAAACAGTGCTTCTACAACCGGGTTTGCCGGATAAAGGGGAATTGGGCCGGAACACACCTCCGCGCTGGTGGACGGCATAACGCGAACCAATTCACATTGCTGCAGTTCCGGATAGCTTTTCAGTTGATCCATGGTGACACCGGCGAGTGCGGAGATCACCGTTTGGTTCGGTTTGAATTTCAGGCCATCTATCAGATCCGGCAAAGCATCCGGGCGTACTGCTAACAGGATCAGGTCACTCCGGTCGATCACCGCCTGGTTATCCGGCGCAATCTCACAGTTACAACTATTAGCAAGCTCTTTGGCGATCTTTGCGCCGCGTGGCGACAGGATAATGTTGCGGTTGTCACTACTGTGGCGAAGTCCTTTGACGGTGTAGCTGGCGAGGTGGCCAACGCCGAGAATGCCGAGAGTTGCTGAGTCCATCAGGTATACCTTCTTGCTTGTGTAAGCGAATATTTATCGTATCGCGGGGGTGAGATTCGTAATTGCCTCAAGGCGGCAGTGAATTTTCCTGTCCGCCACTCAAATCAGGAAATCGCCAATTTGATCTCGCCGGCGGCTTCTGCGAGTAACCAGTCTCGGAAACATTCCGCCGCCGGGTTCAGTGGGCGTTGGTTGTTGTAGACCAGATAGTCCGCATGATTCGGTTCCAAAGGTGTTTCGCAGGCCAGGCGTAGAGTGCCGTTGGCAAGTTGGTTCTGCACTGAAAACTCCCAACCCAGCGCAATACCCATATTGTTGCCCGCCGCCTGCAACACCAGAGGCAGGTTGTTGAACAACATTGAACCGCTCGTAATCTCGTAGTCGATCCCAAAGCCAGCGAACCAATCCGACCAGCAGGTCCAGCGCCACTTAGAGGGTTCCATATGGATAAGTTCCTGGTCGAGCAGTTGTTCCGGTTTCTGGCAGGTCTCAAATGGATAAGCCGGACCGCAGACCGCATAGATCTTTTCATCGAACAGATGGTGTGAGGTCAGTGGTGCATCCCAGTCCCCATCGCCATACAAGATGCCCAGATCGTGTTGCAGGCACATCGCTGCGTCGATCTGATCACTGGAGTAGACGTTGATATTGATATCGGAGAACTGGGTCTTAAACATTGCCACCCGAGGGAACAACCAATAGTGGGCAACGGCTACCGTCGCCACGATGGTGAGTTCGTGGGTGCGGTTGGTGTTCTGGATGCGGGAGCTGACGGCGGAGAGTTTTTCCAACGCGGCCTGGGCTTCCAAATACAGTTCTTTGCCGTCTGCGCTGATCTCCAGGCCTTGCGGGCCACGGAGGAACAGCTCGGTGTTTAAGAACTCCTCCAGATGTTTGATCTGTTTGCTGACTGCACTCTGACTGACGCATAACTCTTCCGCGGCTTTGGTAAAGCTGTTGTGGCGCGCAGCGGCTTCAAAGAAGGCGAGGGCCTGAAGTGGAGGGAGGCGTCGGTAGAGTGGTTTCATCGGTACAGTCAGTTCAATTCCGTTTTTCCCAAGTATGGCGTGGGCGTGCAGATTTAGGAACGAAAAGATCGACACCCTGCGCACTGAATTGGTTTGTGCAGACGGTTGTCATCAGAACCGCTGAACCCATAGCCGGCTAAACTTCGCCCTTGGCCAGACGTTCTTCGAAGCTGAGTCGAATGCGTGCCGCGACGGTACGCATCGGATCGGACGGTACCCAGCTTGGATTCGAGTTTTTCAGGATGAAGTCCAGTTCGGTACTCTGAATACCCGAGATGTACTCCGCCATGTAATTGCCCAGATAAGTGCCTTTGGCGACACCTACGCCATTCATTGCAGCCACTACGTAAACACCCGGTGCGTGCTGCTTGAATACGGACTCGTGGTTCATGGTCATGCAGAGCATACCGCCCCAGCTGAACTCGAATGGCACGTCCTTCAGTTTTGGGAAGCGGGCAATGTATGAACGACGGTGTTTTTCGCGTGCCTTGCCGATCAGTGCGTCTGTGCTGGACAGTTCCGGCAGGAAATCCAGGGTGTTGCGGATAAACAGACGGTTGTCAGGCGTCAGGCGCACCGTGGTGCCTGCTGGGTGTGCGGAGGTCAGGCCCCACGGCTCGACACCCTTAAACTGCGCCATCTCGCTGCTGGTGAGTGGGCGGGTCATGCTGGCGTAGGTGAACACCGGCGCCAGTTTGTTGCGGCAGCCGCCGAACTCTTCGGTGAAGGCGTTGGTGGCCAGGACCAGTGTGTCCGCTGTCAGTTTCGCTTTATCGGTCTGGAGGGTTTTATTCTCCAGATCAACGGATCGGATCGGTGTGTTTTCCAGCAGGGAGACGTTCTTCGGCAGTGCGCTGGCAACGGTAATCGCCAACGCCGCCGGGTTCATCAGAATATTGCCCGGGGTGTATACGGCGCGTTTATAGTACGGAGTGCCCAGTTTCTTCGCCAGGTCATTACCGTCCAGCACTTCGTACTTTTCGGCCATCGCATCCAGGGTGGTGGTGAACGCCGCCAGATTGCAGAAGTGTTTCTCTTCGTGGGCCGCCAGGTATTTACCGGCAGCGTGCCAGCGTACATTCAGGCCCTGCTGCTCCTGAATATGTTTCAGGCGCTCGATAGCGAAGCAGTTCAAATCACGGATCTTGGCATCGTGGTCCGGATTCGGTTCATCCGCATCCAGGTTGTGAGGCAGGTCGATGATAAAACCGGCGTTGCGGCCTGCTGTACCCTGACCAATCTCTAGGGCGTCGACCAGCGCAATCTTTGCATCGGGCTGAAGCTCTGCCAGACGTCCGGCCGTCGCCAGTCCGGAGAAACCACCGCCGGCTACGATGATGTCAAAGTGTTCGTCTTTTTCGGCGTGTTGAACCGGCATTGGACGCTGGAAAGGGACGGTTTCATACCAGCCCAACTGACCATCAATGGCGGGCATTCTTTTTATTTTTCGCATTTGATAGCTCCGTACAATCGGTCATCAAATGCTATTTGGCCGTTTGTTTGCTCACAAACGAATATGTGGCATGCCCGCATTCCATTGGGGAATCATAAAGCGTTTTGCCAGTGCCGCTCCCTCGGCAGTGAGTGGTTCTTCGGGTTAAAACATGGTGAATTTCTGCCGTCTGAAAGGCATTTACTACTGAAAGTGGTAGTAAGACTTCTCAGAAAATTGTGCTTCTTATTGATCAATGTCTGTCCAGCTACCAAAAGCAGGGACACGCACTAATTCAACGATTTTGCTTTGCTACACTGGGTTCTTGAATAAAAAAACAATATAGAAGCCGCAGTCACATTGCAGTGTAGTTCGGTAGACCTTGAGTCTGCTGGCTAGAGCGTCGCCGGAATGTAGGGTTATTCACCACTTTGGATGGATATCATGAAGAGTCAGAGGACGGTTAGGGCCAAGCTTATTTGGTTAGGCGTGCTGGTGGCTGTAGCGATCGTTCTGCAGTTAATCGTTCAACGTTATGCGATGAGTACCATCATTGCGTTGGAGCAGCAGAAAGCATCTGTCGCCAAGATTGAGGCGGGGATGCTCACATTGCGCCGCAACGAAAAGGACTTCATGGCACGCAATGATCTTAAGTATCAAGAGAAGTTTGAGAAGAACTATCAAAGTCTCCAATCCCAGGTTGCGAGTTTAACCCAGCATTTGGATCAAAGCGGGTTGGACAGTGCGAAAGGGCAGCGGGTTGCTGAGGTGCTTGAGCAATACCGTGACAAGTTCATGCAGCTTGTTTCTGTGCAGCAGACAATTGGTTTACATCACAAGGATGGGCTGTATGGCAGTCTCCGCAAAGCGGTACATAATGTCGAAGATGTACTGAAGGCCCAAAATAACTACCGTTTGATGTCCGATATGCTGATGTTGCGCCGAAATGAGAAAGATTTCATGCTGCGCTCGGATCTTAAATACCTGGATAAATTCAATCGCAATATTGCGCTCTTCGAAGAGAATCTCGCCGCCAGTCCTATACCTAGTGATAGCAAGCAGGTCATCCGCGACCGACTCGCTCAATATCAGAGTGACTTCCTCGCTCTGGTTGATGGCTACAAACAGAAGGGATTAAGCAGCAAGGAAGGATTACATGGTTCCTTGCGTTCTACCGTGCATCAAACAGAAACGATCTTTAAGGAGATGGATGCAGAAGTTGTGTCCAGGCTCGAGTCGCAGGTTGTTTGGATGCAAACCGTCTCTGTTGTGTTGTCGGTTGTATTTGCTCTGGTGATCTTTGTCTTTATCGCGTTGCTTGCACGGAGCATCGTGCGGCCGGTGAGTGAACTCTCTGCTGTAATGGCAAAGGCGAGCAAAAACATGGATCTGAGTGTGCGTGCCAAAGTACATGGCAAGGATGAGATTGGCACCATGGCGGAGGTGTTCAACTCCATGGCAGCGCAGTTTCAGGGGCTGATACAGCAGGTGCAGAGTTCTTCTCTGCAAGTGAGTAAAGCTGCGGACGGCCTCACAGAGATCACCAAGCAAACCAGCCAGGGTGTGAAGCGTCAGCAATCTGAAAGTGGCTCGGTGACACATTCGATGAATGAGATGACCGTTGCGATTCAGAATGTTGCCAGCCGTGCTCAGGACGCCTCGAAAGTATCGCGTACCGCCGATGAAGAGGCACGAAAAGGCCGGCAGGTGGTGACGGATGCCAGTGCCAGTATCCGGGCATTGGCCGAGATCGTTGAAACCAGTTCCCGATCTATTCAGGAGCTGGAGCGCGAAAGTGAAAATATAGGCAGTATGCTGGGCGTGATTCAGGGCATTGCCGAGCAGACCAACCTGCTTGCTCTTAACGCTGCGATTGAAGCCGCGCGTGCGGGTGACTCCGGTCGCGGATTTGCGGTTGTGGCTGATGAGGTTCGTTCATTGGCGCAGCGCAGTCAGGACTCCACATCCGATATCAAAGCAATCATCGAGCGCCTGCAGGCGGGGGCCGAGGCTTCAGTTCAAACCATGAAAGAGGGGTGTGAGCAGGCAATGGTCACTGTCGAACAGGCAGAATCTGCCGGGCATTCGTTGGATGCGATCACCAAGGCTGTTGATGCGATCAATGAAATGAACACTCAGATCGCCGCAGAAGCGGAGCAGCAAACCGTTGTAGTGGATGAAATCAGTCGCAACGTGACCAATATTGCGCGCGTGACGGAAGATACGGCGCAGGCGGCTGATACCACTACCAATACCAGCAATAATCTTTCAGGTCTCGCATTAACGCTGCAGCAGCATGTTGGGCAGTTCAAGCTGTAATTTCCCACTACCCATGATTAAGGCCTCAGTAGAAGGCGGCGTAAGGACGCCGCCTTCTACTAGGGGGCAGGGTTTACAGCTCAAAACGATCCAGCATCATTACTTTGCTCCAGGCTTTGATAAAGTCCTGAACGAACTTCTCGTTGCCGTCACTGGATGCGTAAGTCTCCGTAATCGCTCGCAGCTCGGAATTGGAGCCGAATATCAGGTCGACCGGGGTTGCAGTGTATTTGACCTTGCCAGACGCACGATCAACACCTTCATAAATCCCGTCCTGCTTTGACTTGCGCCATGTGGTGGACATATCCAGCAGGTTGACGAAGAAGTCATTGCTTAAGGTGCCTGGATTACTGGTCAGTACACCATGCTTTGAGCCGCCGCTGTTGGCGTTAAGGGCACGCATACCGCCTAACAGTACTGTCATTTCTGGAGCGGTAAGGGTTAGCAGGTCTGCCTTCTCGACCAGCATTTCGGTTGGTGTGCCATAGCTGGTGCGGTAGTAGTTGCGGAAGGCATCGGCTGTTGGTTCCAGGTAAGCAAAGGATTTTACATCGGTTTGCTCAGCAGAAGCGTCAGTACGACCCGGTGAGAACGGTACGGTCACATCGTGCCCGGCATCTTTGGCTGCTTTCTCAATTGCTGCGGCACCACCGAGGACGATCAGATCGGCCAGTGAGACTTTTTTATCTCCAGACTTTTCATTAAAAGTCTTCTGAATGCCTTCCAGAGTATCCAGGACTCTTTTCAGTTCTGCAGGGTCATTGGCCACCCAGTCTTTCTGCGGTGCCAGGCGCAAGCGGGCACCGTTTGCACCACCGCGCATATCCGAGCCACGGAAGCTTGAAGCGGATGCCCAGGCAGTTCTTACCAGATCGGGCACAGTCAGCCCGGATTCAAGGATCTGTGCTTTCAGTCTATCGATGTCACTGGCATCAACAATCTCATGATCCACGGCGGGAACCGGATCCTGCCAGACAAATACTTCCTCTGGCACTTCGCTGCCAACGTAGCGGGAGCGTGGTCCCAGATCGCGATGGGTTAATTTGAACCAGGCACGGGCAAAGGCTTGGTCAAACTCTTTGGGGTTCTTCAGGAAACGTTCGGAAATCTTCCGAAATCCCGGGTCCATCTTCAACGCAAGATCCGTTGTGAACATGATCGGAGCGTGACGTTTGCCCTCTATGTGAGCATCGGGCACCAGCGTCGCTGCCATCTCATCGGTGGGAATCCACTGGGTTGCACCCGCAGGGCTGCTGGTTTGTTTCCAGTCGAAGCGGAACAGGTTATCCAGATAGAGGATCGACCAGGCCGTTGGCGTTGATGTCCAGGCGCCTTCCAGGCCGCTGGTCATGGTGTCTTCGGCGTTACCCTTGCCGCATTTGTTTTTCCACCCTAGTCCCTGGTCTTCGATCGCAGCAGCAGTCGGCTCGGGGCCAATGCAGTCGCCTTTGTGGGCGCCGTGGGCTTTGCCTAATGTGTGGCCACCCGCAACCAGTGCCACGATTTCTACGTCATTCATGGCCATGCGACCAAATGAGAGTCGCATATCCTTAGCAGCAGCGAGGGGATCACTGTTGCCGCCAGGGCCTTCCGGATTTACGTAGATCAGGCCCATTTGTACCGCGGCCAGAGGGGCTTCCAGTTCGCCATCTTTAAAGCGCTCTTTGTGTTCGAGCCATTTCTTCTCTGTGCCCCAGTATACCCGATCCGCCTCCCAGTCATCGGCGCGGCCACCGGAAAATCCGAGGGTTTCAAAACCCATGGATTCCAGCGCTACGTTGCCGGCCAGGATCATCAGGTCACTCCAGGAGACACTGCTTCCGTATTTCTGCTTGACCGGCCACAGGATACGGCGCGCTTTATCAAGGCTGGCGTTATCTGGCCAGCTGTTTTGCGGTTCGAGTCGGATCTGGCCACCATCAGCGCCACCGCGACCGTCATGCACGCGATAGGTGCCTGCGCTATGCCATGCCAGACGAATCATCAGCCCACCATAGTGTCCCCAGTCGGCAGGCCACCAGTCCTGTGACGTAGTCAGCGTGGTCTCAATATCTTTTTTCAGTGCGACCATATCAACACTGCTAAACGCCTTGGCGTAATCGAAGTCGTCACCATAGGGATTTGAGGCCGGGGTGTGGGTGCGTAACTGATCCAGGTTTAGCTTGTCCGGCCACCAGAATTCGTTGGTCGTTCCCATACCGCCGGACCAGGCAGGAGTCGCTGGCAGTACAATTGAAGCAGCCATGGCCAGCGCAGTGAGCAGGAATAAAGGTCGTTTTTTCATGGTAAAACCTCGTAATCGTAATTGAGGTGTATACCCGATAAGAGTGATTGGGTGGTGCGGCTGCTTTGACCTGAGAAAACGATTTGATCAGCTCTAATACGTAGCGGCAATTTGGGGGCTTGGCCAAGGATGGTGCGAGCCCTTTTTCAGTGCACGGCCCTATGCTCCCACCGAGTCTTCGTACCTTTAAAACTAGGTGACGTAAGCGCGTAGCACTAAATTAAGAATAACCATAGGGGTTATAGAGCAGATCTATAGCTGGAAGTTATGTGGTGATAAGCAGGCATCCAGCCACGAGGTATACGCGTCTCAGAGGCAACGCTTCGATTGAATGGTGTGCCTATCATTCGATGTATATTAGGTTCTGCGATGACGATGATCGTCCGTATTTGGCGCCACTATTGTCTGCTCTTCGTAATGCTGTTAGCTTTTACGGAAGCGGCTTGCGTCGCTACTGGATGACTCCTGATAGGCCATGGATTGGTTCTTTGTTCACTTCATTTCACAGTCTTCTGATGCATCCAAACTGTACCTTGCAAGCTTAGTAACCTTGCACGGTCCAACTATTAAAGTGTTAAAGCTCTTATAGGAACAAGGAGAGTTCGTTGTCAAACCAAACAACAAAAAATCAACATTATGTCCCCCAGTTTTTGCTAGGTGGATTTGACGAAGTTGGTGCGGAAAAGCCTAAAGTAAACATATTCGATGTAGAAAGGGATGTTGTTCGCCAAAATCAGGCTGTCAAAGAAGTTTTTTCTCAAAATTATTTTTATGATAAGGATAATGAGGTTGAGGATTTTTTGTCATCGCATATCGAAGGGCCTGCTTCAGAAATAATTAACAGAATAAGAGCTGATGACTTCAGTATGCTAGAAAATGGTGGAACTGAATTGATTAAATTCATGTGTTGCCAAAACGCAAGAACAGTGGAGGGAAGGGAAGATGCTTTAAGTTTCATTAATGCTCACTTCCATCAGATATTCTCAGACTTAAATAGGCTAAATGATTTGGGAATAGCTAATCCGGAGGGTTTTAATATAAGGCCGTCGGGTAAAGATTCAATGCGTTATTTTAACGCTGCTCAAGCTCTGAGTGGGGTTATCGATTCAAAAGGGATGGAAGATCTTAAATTTCACGTCTTAATAAATAGGACCAACTATGAATTTGTTCTTTCCGATCATGCGATAACCAGATATAACTGGTTGTATCGTGACCTAAGTGACCCTCGCGTAGGAAGTATGCTTGCCAAGGGCGTTCAGTTATTTATTCCATTGTCCGATAAGATCTGCCTATGTGCATATGATGCAAAAGCTTATAAATATGGGCAAGGCTATTCTAATGTTTCAGAGTTGATGTGTGATAAAGATGTTTATTGGTTGAATCAGTTGCAAATGAGAAATGCCAGGTCTTTTATTGCTTTTAGATCAATGTCTATGGTGGCGTATCTTAAAAAACTAAACTTAGCTTTCTACGGAAAGAAGATTTACGTTAGGAAAAGCCTTCACTTAGGGCAAGAGAATATTGGTGAGGATAAGCTAAAAACAAAGCATATGGTGTATACAGAACAAGTTAAATTAAGGGAAAAACCAACGTTTTTTAAGGTCCATAGAAAATTAAGAAAGTCAGTTGTTAGGTTTGAAGAGCGTGATCCTAATGTATCTCAGGCCTTAATGATGCTAAAAGAAAACATTAGTGAAGATAGGGTTGCCAATCACGCTTTAACAAGCCAAAGCACTCGGGCGCAGAAAAGCTGCGCCGGTGTTTGAAGCGTTAGACGTAAGGGAAGATCATGCAAAGACCTGCAATACCTGCAGAAATAAAAAGAGCTGTCTTGGTTGAGGCCGGTCATCGTTGTGCAATACCAAGATGTGGTGAAACGGAGCTAGATATTCACCATATTGTTCCTTGGGAGACATGCCAGAAGCACGAGTACTCAAACCTTATTGCGCTATGCCCTGTGTGTCATCGGAGAGCGCACAAAGGTGAGATTGATCGAAAAGCATTGTTGCAATACAAAGCTGCTCTCATTGCGACGGATAGTCCAGGTTTGCAAGGTAACTTCGATGCACCAATTGTTGAGATTCGAAGGCGAATATCTGAATTCAATCTTGACGTTCCTGGGTACAGATTCGAGTTCGATTTTCCAGATTTCCAAGAGCCTGTCCGCCGTGTCGTTTCGAAGAACCTTGAGGCTTGGGGGAATGAGCTGCTTGCGCAGTTCAAAGAAAATCAGGAATCGTATGTTCCTTTTGAAACTGAGGGTGATGCTGAAATAGATTCTTTCTTTACGACACCTAGTCAGCTCAAGGGTACTTATCAGGTAGTTAGAAACGACGAGGCGGTGATTAGCGTTGAATATGTGTTAGATCGCTACTTCACGGGAGCAGCACATAGCGGAAAACACACGCGCGTTCAGAATTTTCTGATCAAACCATTTCAACCAGTCACACTTACTGAGTTAATGGGTGAAACTTCATCGATTGAAGATCTGTCATCATTGATTCGTGAAATCCTTCTTGATAGTGGGCAATATGATGAAGAGTGGGTTCTAAGAGGTACGGAACCGAAGGAAAGAAACTTTTCCCGATTTGTTCTGGAGGAGCGTGGCGTACGGTTTACTTTCGAAGAATACCAAATTGATTGTTATGCATCTGGCAGACAAAAGCTATGGATTAGCTATGATCAGATGAAGGGCGTAGGCAATGCTTCTTTAATAGAAAAGATCAATAAACACGACTTCTATTAAGCGTGGGTGCAATCAGTATTGCATGGCTTGGACTCACTCTGCTCGCCGGTGCCGCAAACGGTAAGAATCAGTATTAAGGAATAGTGATGGCAGATGCCCATATTGTAAGTAATTTCTACTACAGAATAGCTCTTGAGAATTGTGAACGGTTTGAGGTCTATTCCGACAAGGTTGAGAAGGTACTTTCTAGCGATAAAGAAGACTGGATGAAAGATATGGAGAGCAGTGATTATCGTCATCAAAGTCTGAAATGTGCTGTTCAAAGTATTGTATTCTCGGCGATGTGCCTTGAAGCATTCATTTATGCGTATTCAGAAAAGCACCTTGGAAAGAGCTATACGAAGCAGCATATCGAGAAGCTTAATATCGAATCAAAGTTTATCGTTGTACCGCGATTGATTGTTGGTAAAGAGATTGATAAATCCGGACAGGGTTACGAGATGCTCAAAAAGCTAATCTCAGACAGAAACAAAATTGTTCACTTTAAGTCGATGAAGGACTTCTTGAATCAAGGTTCGTTTCTCCCAGATTCGATGCAGAATGGCTTGCAAACAGTCTCTGAAGTTATGAATGAACTTTGCAACATTCATCCTGAAGAGAGACAATATTTTGAAGCTATACCGATGCATGCAGAGTGTTTCGCTTAACGAGTGCATGAAGCCGGTAGCTGTGGCGATGATTCAATACTGCAGTAAGTAGGGTGCAATAGCAGCACGTATTGCACCATAAGATTTGCGCGGTGCGTTACGCTTCGCTACCGGCACCCTACCGAAAGACAGACTTAAAGAATTAAGTGGTTAAAACTAAATCCACCAATCACTGCCATGCTGAAGATTACGGCCAGGAATGCGATCAGTAGCGGCCAGTAGAACAGACGCTTCAGCATGATCACCTCCGGCAGGCTGGCACCGCCGCTGCCGATCACCAGGGCGATAATCGCGCCCATACTCACACCTTTTGCTGCAAATGAGCCAACCAGTGGCAGCAGGGCAGTTACACGGATATACAGCGGAATACCAATTAGGGCTGCGGTTGGTACGGCCGCTGGGTTATCGGCGCTGGCTACTTCAGCGAAGAAATCCGCAGGTACAAATCCGTGTACGAACGCACCGATCAGCATCGCAACCACCATGTACGGCAGCATGGAGCGGAACAGTGACCAGCTTTCTTCCCAGGCTTTTGCCCAGATGGATGGTTCTTTAGGTTCCGGCGTGCCGCAGCAGGATGTGGATTCGCTGCTGTCGCTTTCAGTACTACAGCCAGTGCTGCAGCCGGATGGTTTGTTGGTCAGCATCTCCTGTTTGAGATAGCGCTCAAAGCCAAAATGCTGCAGCAAGACGCCTGCGATGATGGAGGCGGTCAGCGCGAGTCCTGCATACCAGAGGGTGACGTTCAAACCCAGAACCGGAATGAAGAGGGCGATCACAATTGGGTTGAGCAGCGGGGATGTAAACAGGAAGGTCATAGTTGGACCGAAACCTGCGCGTGCTTTGAGGAGTCCGATCAGCATCGGAATAGTGGAGCAGCTACAAAATGGGGTGACGGCACCAAGTCCTGCTGCCATCAAGTAACCGCGACCTTTGCGGGCGCCCAGCAAGCGCTGGATCTTTTCCGCAGGCAGTTTCTGGTTGATCAGGCCTACCGCGAAGCTGATTACCAGGAACAGCACGGTCAGTTCGAGGAATAGCTGAACGAACATCTCGGCGCTGTCGATCAGCATCTGCTGGGTTTGTGGGCTCATGGGTGGATCTCTCCTTATATAATTCCATAAATATGGAAATAATTGGTTAAAAAAGAGCGACCAAAGAAGGTCGCGTATGGATTCATATATTCATAATTCCATATATATGGAAGTATGTTTGCATGAGCTTCGGTAGGAGGTCAATATATTTCTACAGATTTGGAAATGACGCAATTGGTGTGAGCAGGCAAGCAGGCACAAAAAAGCCAGCGAAATGTCGCTGGCTTGCCATGCTCCGTGCTGATTTGGAGAGACACCGGGTCAAAGCTCAGGTGGTAGCCGTTGAGTCAGCCGATTGACCGGCTACGCCCTAGGGCCTGATAAAAGGCACGCTCTGGAGTCAGTTTTGTCTGTCCGTGTCAGCAAAGAGTGCCGCAGCTGTGTGGGAGTGCGCTGCGGCCAGGCGGAATCATGGAACCTTCGAATAAGTCCAAGACTTTCTCTGCGGTCGATACAACAGCCTAATGCGCGAAAGGTAGCGCAGCGGAATTACTAGTCCTTTCCAAGCTGCCTGACAAAGCAGCAGGCTGTTTTAGCGTCCGCCCTACGGGGCTTTAAGGGCAATCCGATATCTGTGTTAGCGATTTTTGCCCGGCAGGCGCTCCTGAGGCAACCAGCATGCCTGTAATCGCTGCCTTGATCTCGAATCGCCCTTAAAGCCAGAGTCGTTTCGGACTTGTTCGCAGGTTCCTTAACCCTTCAGGTTTTTCTGAACGGTTTCGGAGTACCACTCCATGAAGTTCACGATACCGAATTCGAAGGTCTCGGAGTATGGACCTGGCTCGTAACCGATGGAGTTGATACCCAGCTGGTTCTCTTCACCCAGGATACGGTCCTGATCGTTGGTTGCATCCCAAACCTCACGCAGACGTGCTGGATCGTAATCAACACCTTCTACCGCGTCTTTGTGTACGAACCACTTGGTGGTCACAATCGATTCCTGAGCGGAGATCGGCAGTACACGGAACACGATGAAGTGGTCAGACTGCATGTGGTTCCAGGAGTTCGGCAGGTGCAGGATACGCATGGAGCCCAGACTTGGGTTCTTGATGCGGCCCAGCATTTTCTTACAACCGGCTTCGCCGTCCAGGGTCATTACCTTGGTGCCTTTTTTCAGAGGCATACGAACGATACGGTTGCGCAGGCCCGGGCCGTAGCTGCGGTGTTCGTGAGGAATGCCTTCCGCATCCCATTCTGCTGCCTGTGCCGCGCAGTGCTCTTTGAACTCGTCAGACGCACGTGGGTCGTTGGTGTCGTCCCATTCCAGCAGGGTGTTCAGCAGCTCCGGGTGGTTACCGGCACAGTGGTAGCACTCACGGTTGTTCTCGATAACCAGTTTCCAGTTGGCTTTCTCGTACATGTTGGATTCCACCGCCAGTTTGGTGTTCTCCACGTCGTACGGTTCCATGTACTCTTCCAGGGTCGCCAGGAACTCGTCGAAATCGCCTTCCGGCTCGTTTTTGCCCAGGCTAACGAAGATGAAGCCACCCGCAGTCTTGGTGTGTGCTTTCTTCAGGCCGTGCTTCTTCATGTCGAAGGCATCGCCCATCTCGGTGCCTGCGAACAGCAGGTTACCTTTCAGGTCATAGGTCCACTGGTGGTATGGGCATACCAAGTTAGCTACTTTGCCGCGGTGTTCAGTACAGATGCGAGAACCACGGTGACGACAGGTGTTGTGGAACGCCTGAACGCCGCCGTCTGCGTCACGTACAACTAGGACTGGGTTCTGGCCGATCTCAACGGTGAAGTAGTCGCCTTTGTTTGGCACTTCACTGGTCATACCTACGAACAGCCACTCTTTCTGGAAGACTTCTTCCATGTCGATGCGGAACATCTGTGGATCGTTGTACAGCGGCGCAGGCAGAGAGTAGTTAGCCGGACGCTCTTCAAGCATCTTCGCCATCTCTTCGCGCGCATCTTCGATGGTCGCGTTACGGGTGTTGAGCAGATCGTTCTGGTTCATTGTCTGTTGGTCCTCACCAAAAGCACCGCGGTGCTATTTGTTAGATCTATCCATGGCCTTCGGGATTGGGAGTCTGCTTTCTTTGCTGGTCTTCTCTTTAGGAGTTGCCCTTTACAAAGTGCACAGATTCTTTATTTCCTTACGACATGTGTTGTTTTTGTTGATGGGGCTATGCTCGCTCAAGAAAGGGGGAGGAGAATGACCATTCGCGACATTCTGCTGTACATAAATCGACCTCCAGAGTGCATGGTTATGGGGAATGGTCGCAATGAGCAACTTCTTGTCGCTGGTGGTTAACTAGCTGGAAAGTTCTGGAACGACAATGGCTGAAAAGGTGAATGACCCACCCCGAATGAGAGAATAACTATGACCAATTCAGTTCCAGTGGTTGTCAACAATGACAGTTTTGCCCCAGTTCACACACAGACTTGGGTAAATGGTCGCCACAATGTCCGCTGTGTAAAAGTAATCGAAGAAACCTGGGATGTGCGTACCTTCTGCTTTATGTCTGAGCAGCCGGTGATGTACTTCTTCAAGCCGGGCCAGTTTGTGACCCTGGAGCTTGAGATCGAAGGTAAGCAGGTGATGCGTTCGTACACCATCTCCAGCTCACCGTCTGTGCCGTACAGCTTCTCGATTTCTGTTAAGCGTGCACCGGGTGGTCTGGTATCTAACTGGCTGCACGACAACATGACCGAAGGCGACGAGCTAGCTGTGCACGGACCGGTGGGTCAGTTTAACTGCATCGACTTCCCTGCAGAGAAAGTACTGCTGTTGTCTGGTGGCGTGGGTATCACGCCGGTGATGTCTATGGCACGTTGGTGGTTCGACACCAATGCCGACGTTGATATGGTGTTTGTGCACAGTGCACGTACTCCGCGTGATGTTGTGTACGCTCGTGAGCTGGACCACATGGCGTCGCGTATAGGCAACTTCAGTCTGCACCTGATCTGTGAGCGCATCGAAAATGGTCAAGCGTGGCACGGCTACCGTGGCTACCTGGATGCGGCGAAGCTGGAGATGATGGCGCCAGACTTTATGGAGCGTGAAGTGTTCTGTTGTGGTCCAACGCCATATATGAACGCTGTGAAGCAGTTGCTGGAAAGCAAAGGCTTCGATATGTCCCGCTACCACGAAGAGTCCTTCGGTGAAGCGCCGTCTGGTGTGGTGGAAGATGCACTGGAGCAGGCTGAATCTGCGCAGGCTGAAGCGGATGCAATTACCCAGTCCGATATGGTGCGTGTAGAATTCACCAATAACGGCAAGAGCGTTCAGGTGGCGCCGGGTGAAACTCTGCATGCCGCAGCAGCCAAGCTGGATCTGAACATCCCTAAAGCTTGCGGGATGGGCATCTGTGGCACCTGTAAGGTATTGGTGAAAGAGGGTGAAGCCACTATGGAGCACAACGGTGGTATCACCGATGACGATATCGAAGCAGGTTACGTGCTCTCTTGCTGCAGCGTACCGAAGAGCGATGTAGTCGTAGAGTACTAATATTTAGGAATGCAGGCCTGCTGTCTTTGTTTGATGTGAGGTGGAATGGAAGCAGAACAGATCGAGATCGCCGGGTTTCTCCGGCAGTATCCGCCCTTTAGTCAGTTGCCGGAGCAAACGGTCAACTACGTCGCAACGCAGATCGAGATCTCTTATTACCGGGCGGGCACTGATGTGTATCGCTTTGGTGATGAGATCCATGACCTGTGTGTAGTTCGCAGCGGTTCGGTAGAGATCTACCGCCGTAACGGCAAGCTCTACAACCGACTGAGTGAGGGCGATCTGTTCGGTCAGTTGGGGATGTTAATGGGAAACCGGGTGCGCCTGCCTGCGCGCACCATGGAGGATTCCCTGATCTACTTCATCCCCGAGTCGGTGTTTACCGAGCTGTGTGACCAGTTCGACGAGTTCGCCTATTTCGTAGAGATGGACGACAACGGCGGGCTGAGTCATGCAGTATCCATCAAAAAAGACAGCAACGATCTCTTGGGTTCCAAGATCACCAAGCTCATTTCCCGTGAGCCGGTGACCATCGATGCCACATCGACCATCCGTCAGGCGGCCCAGAAGATGACCGAAGAGTCGGTCTCCTCTCTGTTGATCATGGAGGAGGTGGCTGACGTGGAAGATTCTGGTCAGATCCGCCAGGCGTTGGCCGGTATCCTCACCGATCGTGATCTGCGTACACGCGTTGTTGCAACAGGGGTTGACCTGGACGGTTCAGTGACCGACGTGATGACCCGCAATCCAATCACCCTGGATGACGATGCCTACGCCTTCGAAGCGATGCTCACGATGCTGCGCTTCAACCTTCACCACCTGCCTATTCTTGAGAATCGTCGTCCGATCGGTGTACTCGCGACATCCGATATCGTGCGTTACGAATCTCAGAACAGCCTATATATGGGCGGGACGATTTTACGTCAGAGCAGTGTTGAAGAGCTGGCACGGGTCGCGACCGAAGTAAAATCCTGTTTTGTGCGCATGGTGCACGAAGACGCCAACTCCCACATGATCGGCAGCGCCATGTCGGTGATTGGGCGTGCCTTCAAGCAGCGTTTGCTGGAGCTTGCGGAAGAGCAGTTGGGTAAACCACCCGTACCGTATTGCTTCCTGGCGCTGGGCTCCATGGCACGTGATGAACAGTTGGTGGTGACCGACCAGGATAATGCCCTGATTCTCGATAACGGTTATGACCATGAGCAGCATGGCGAGTACTTTGAGGAGCTGACCAAGTTTGTCAGCGACGGCCTCGATGCCTGTGGTTACACTTACTGTACCGGCCTGATCATGGCCACCAATCCGCGCTGGCGTAAAACACGCCGCGAATGGGAGGAGTGTTTTTCCGATTGGATTGATAACCCTGATCCGGAAGCGCTGCTCAATTGCTCCATCTTCTTTGATCTGGACGGTGTATACGGCAAAACCGATTGGGCGGAACAGCTTAACGCGTTTGTTGTACGACGCTCTGGCCAGTCACCTCGATTCCTGGCCTGCCTGGCGCGTAATGCGCTGAATCGCACCCCACCGTTGGGTTTCTTTAAGGGCTTCGTGATGGAGCAGGACGGCAAACATCGCAAATCCATCAACCTGAAACGTCGTGGCACGGCGCCGCTGGCTGACTTGGTGCGTGTGCATGCGCTGGCGGTGGGCTCTACGGCACGCAACTCCTTCGAGCGTCTGGATGATGTGATTAAGGCGGGCATTTTGCCTGCGGATCGTGGTACTGATCTGCGCGATGCGCTGGAGTTTATCTCCATGGTGCGTATCCGCCATCAGGCGTTGGAGCTGGAGGCGGGTAATGAGCCGGATAACAACATCGAGCCAGACAATATCTCTGACTTCGAACGCCGCAATCTGAAAGAAGCGTTTATGGTGCTGAGCAACGCCCAGCGTTTCCTGAAATTCCGTTATCCATTTACACGGAAGTGACGATGGCGGATGTGAATACGCAAGCTGTTTCTGATTGGTCTGCATTCTTTCGAGAGCAGGCGCTGATCTGTGAGGATGAGCGTTTGCAGCTCTATTACGGGGCCGGCTGTCCTGCGGCAGATACGCCGTTATCTGAGATACCCTTTGTTGCCCTGGACTTTGAAACGACCGGTTTGGATGCTGGAGTGGATGAGATCGTCAGTATCGGTTTGGTGCCGTTTGATCTGCAGCGCATCCGTGTGCGTGAAGCCAAACAATGGTTGTTGAAACCCCAGCAGGAGCTGCATGAGCAGTCCGTGGTGATTCACGGTATTACTCACTCTGATGTGAATGATGCGCCGGATCTGAATATGGTGTTGGGACCGCTGCTGGAAGCACTGTCCGGTCGGATCGTTGTGGCGCATTACCGCTATATTGAGCGCGAGTTTCTGGATGCCAACGTGCAGCGAAGAATTGGCGAGGGCATTCAGTTCCCGATTGTCGATACCATGGAGCTGGAAGCAACCCTGTACCGAAAACGCTTTTCTGTATTCTGTAGCAAGCTGATGGGGCGCAAACCCACTTCAATCCGTCTGGCAGACAGTCGTACCCGTTATGGTTTGCCGCACTACGGATCCCACGACGCCTTGGTTGATGCCATTGCAACAGCTGAGTTATTGCAGGCACAGATCCGTCATCGCTATAGCGAAGACACACCGATCAAAGATCTTTGGCTCTGATCTTCACTCCTTATCAAAGCTATCCACGATAATGGCGCCCATCGATGCGGGCATACTGATGACAATCAGTCTTTTCAGTGCGATTGCCGGGTCGGAGAGTAGCGGGAATTTGTTGAGCGCCAGCAAAACCAGCGCGACAACAATGCCTGCGATCAGATAGGCGATGCCAATGCGGAACAGAAAGACCGGGACTCGATAGCGGATATTGCCCTGAAAAACGCTTTCGTAGGCAAAAAAGCCCAGAAAAAACACCGACAACAAAAACAGCAAAAGCAGATTTGTCAGCGGTAGTGTTTCGCCCAGTCTCCAGGCTTCCTCTGAAAACGATATCGGTACGGCCAGTGCAAATGCACCGATCATCACCTGGCTGGCATCTTCCAGATTAAAACTGATCTTCATCCGAATCCGTTCCCTTGAATAGTTTGTTTTCAGCGTAGTCGGGTATGTCAAACCCTGCTGGCACGTAACACGTTTTGGTTGAGTTATCCGCTAGTTAGTTAGGCCTTGTATAGATAGTGATCATTGAATTTGAGACAAGGAGCCTATGACGTGGATTTACTGAACCGAGAGGTGAGAAACTTGTGGTAATAGCAGTTGAAACAGGTTTAACATGCAGGAGGTTGATCTGATGGTCGAAACGGAATTTGGGGCGGGTATGTTTACGCTCTACTAGGGTTTTGTAGCATCTCGATGTTGTGTCCAGAGCTTCGGAAGTTGGGACTAGAGTGTGTCTATAAATGAGAGCGTAGTTTTCAGTGCAGATGAGCTAAGTGAACTCTGTGGCGAGGGTTACTTTAATGTACTGATGAAAAAGCTCAGCCAGCTTATTAATGCCGATTACACCTTTGTTGCGCGTATTCTCGATCCGTCCACGGCTGAAACCGTGTCGTTTTGGGGAAATGAAACGCTTTATCCGCCAATTCAATACAGTCTGAAAGGCACGCCCTGTGAAGATTTGCGCTGCAGTGGTGAGTCTTGTGTGCTCCACAACGTCACCAATGAATACCCCGCAGATCAATTCCTGATAGACCTGTCCGTAGAAGGCTATATCGGGATCACCCTGAGTGACGAGCAGGGTGAGGTGATAGGTATTCTTTCTGCGCTCTATTGCTCACCTATACCACAAGACCAGGTTGAACTGATTACCCGCTACTTTATGTCGTTCGCGAATCGTGCATCGCGTGAGCTGGAACGCATCAAGTATGAGCATCTGCTTAAACATCAGATTAAGGATCTGCAGGTAACTAACGATCGCCTTCAGATCGCCCAGCAAGTCTATGACTTCTCTAAAGACGGCATCATCGTTACCAATGCCGAGAACGAGATTGTCTACGTCAACGCGTCGCTTGAGGCGATGTCCGGTTACTCGCTGACTGAGCTGGAGGGGCGTGATCCACGTGTCTTAAGTTCGGGCCAGCAGGACAGACTGTTCTATAAAGGGTTATGGAATGACCTGGCCTACAAAGGTTACTGGCAGGGCGAATTCTGGAACCGCAGTAAAGATGGGGAGCTGTATCCAGTCTTTACCTGCATCAGCAAGATTCCGGATGAACAGGGTGGCGTAAAAAGCTATGTGGCCATTCACCGCGATATTACCTCTGAAAAGGAAGCGCAGGCACTGATCGCGTATCAGGCGACCCACGATTCCCTGACTGGAATGCTCAACCGTTATGAATTTAATGAGCAGCTCGATCGTGAGCTGTTCAAGGTGAAAGCGCGCAAGAATCAGGGCGCCTTTATCACCCTGGACGTGGATGACTTTAAGAGCATTAACGACACCCAGGGACACGGCATTGGCGACATGTTGCTGCAGATGATCGCCAAGCGAATTAAAGACTGCGTTCAGGATAGCGACATCATTGCGCGTCTTGGTGGTGACGAATTTGCGATCTTCACCGAGTTCACCGATATGCACACCGTCGAACAGCTGATCAATGATCTGCTGGCTGCGTTTAAGCCTGCCTTCGAGTTTGAAGCGCTACGCCTGCGCTGTAATACCTCCATCGGTGTCAGTATCTTCCCGCAGGATGCTGTTGACTGTCATGAGCTGTTTAAGTGCTCGGACCAGGCGCTGTATCAGGCAAAGAATGCCGGTGGGGCGACCTACGCCTTCTTTACGCCTGAGCTTAGGGTCGCGGCCGAACGCCATCAGGAAGTACGCCTGCGACTGGCCGATGCGATTGAGCAGGGCCAGATTGAGGTGAAGTACCAGCCTATCGTTAATTTAGCGTCTGGCCGGGTTGCCCGGGTCGAAGCGCTGGCGCGTTGGACCGATGACACGTTGGGGCCGGTGCGTCCTGACGAGTTTATCGAGATCGCCGAGCACTCTGGACTGATCCAGCCGCTGGGTTGTCAGATTGCGGAGAAGGCGCTAAATGGTCTGGCGCGAATCAATAGGCATTTGAATCGACCGATTGGTATTTCGATCAACCGCTCACCCCAGGAATTTGTGGAGCTGGTGGATGAGTATGATGCGCTACCCGATCTGGCCAAAAATGCGGGTGTGCCGCCGGAGTTGATCTCAATTGAGCTGACCGAAAGCCTTATGATGAAAGATCCGGTGTTGGCGAAGAAGCAGCTTAACCAGCTCAAAGAGGCCGGCTTTAAGCTCTCCCTGGATGATTTCGGTACGGGCTACTCATCGCTCGCGTACCTGAAAAACTTTCCGTTTGATGTGCTGAAAGTGGACCGTTCCTTTATCAACGATATCACCGAAGACAAAGACGACTACGTGTTGGTGAAAACCATCCTGGAAATGGCCAAAAACCTCGGCATGCACTCAGTCGCGGAAGGTGTAGAGACAGCGGGGCAGCTGGCGTTGGTAGAGCAACTTGGCTGCGAGTGTGTACAGGGGTATTACTATTCGCCGGCTGTCAGTGTCGATGAGTTGCTGGAATATATTGCCGAGCATTTCCCTTCCCAGCTAAAGTGACCTGAATCCTCAGATCATTGCTATCTATTTGAATCATCCGGAGACGACATGATGTTATCACGGCGCCGTATGCTGACACGGGCGTTATCACTGGCCTCGGCCGGTGTTTTGTTGCCACGACTAGGGATTGCAGCTATGGGACAGGGCAAACAGGCTTTTCATATGCCTGATGAGAACGCACCGCACACACGGACCTGGATGGCGTTTGGCGCCAGCAGAAAGATTTGGGGGCGTGAGCTGTTGCCCGACGTACGGCGAGACCTGGCGACTATTGCAAAAACCATTGCCCGTTACGAGCCCGTGACTATGCTGGTGCGCGAGCGTGAATACGACATTGCTCGTAGCCTGGTAGGTGACACGGTAGACCTGCACGTTGCTGAGATGGATGACCTCTGGATGCGGGATACCGGTCCTGTATTCGTGATCAACGGCAAAGGTGAAAAAGCCGCGGTTGACCTCAACTTCAACGGTTGGGGTGAGAAGCAGGACTACGACCTGGATGCCGAAGTGGCGGAAGAGGTGGCACAAGCTGCTGGCGTGAAACTGTTGCGTACCGAGCTGGTGTTGGAAGGTGGATGCATCGAGGTGGACGGTGAGGGCACTGCGATCATCGCCGAGAGTTGTGTGCTGAACGACAACCGCAATCCAGGCTGGAGTAAAGCCGAAGTAGAGGCAGAGTTGAAGCACTTGCTCGGCCTGCAAAAGATCATCTGGATACCGG
>NZ_CAXRBQ010000032.1:0-71056 GCF_964228735.1 Pontibacterium sp.
AGCTTAGATAAATGTCGTCAGACTCAGCGTCAAGAACCAAAAACCCAAAGCCATCTCGATGCGCCGAAACCGTCCCTTCAAGCAGGGATGGCGCTGGCCTTGATGAATATCCCGACCGAGCATTGATGGATATTTGACCACTCCGCAACATCGCGGCCAATCGAGACTTCAGGGCTTTTTTTGATTCCGCTGAATCAATGGATAATCGACCGGCGATTTGCTTTGCTGTAAGTGGTTTGCCGACTTCATCTAAAAGGGTCAGGATCCATTCTCGGCTTGCAATTGGCACCGCATAGCGCGCGGCTTCTCGTGATGCCGGGGGGTCTTTTTGGCTCACTTTAATGTCCTTGCAACTGCGGTTGCGGTCCGGCTCGCGTTGACAGAATCACTAGGTCCTAGTAATCTGCGGCTCCTCTTCGCCGAGGTGGTGGAATTGGTAGACACGCTAGCTTCAGGTGCTAGTGCCTTCACGGGCGTGGGAGTTCGAGTCTCCCCATCTGCACCAATCGGTGCCCTCCCCTCCAAATTGAATTTTTCCCATAGTAATTGATCAAAAACATCAGACATTACCGTTCTGGGTGTTTGCTATGGCGCTATTCCGATCTTCCCGATTCTGGCTGGTCGTCATGTTTGCGTTGCTGGTTGTCTGGGTAATTCGCTCCCATGTGCAGGCTTACAACGGCTTCGATATTTCCAACACACTTATTCCCGCAGATGAAATTCATGCAGGTGGTCCAGACAAAGACGGCATCCCTGCGATTACCCATCCCCGTTTTGATCAAGCCGATCAGGTGCGCTGGCTGAAAGCGGATGCACTGGTCCTGGCACTGACCTGGCACGGTGCAGAACGCGCCTACCCCCTTCCTATCCTTAACTGGCATGAAGTGGTGAATGACCGTGTTGCCGGCAATCCGATTCTGATCACCTACTGCCCGTTGTGTGGCAGTGGTATGGCGTTCTCCCCCAACGTTGCCGGTCGTAATCTCACTTTTGGTGTGTCTGGGCTGCTCTACAACAGCGATGTGCTGCTGTATGACCAGGAAACCAAATCGCTCTGGTCACAAATCCGTTCACAAGCGATCTCTGGCCCGTTGAAAGGGGAAACGTTGAAACTGATTCCGTTAAGTCTCGAACGCTGGTCGGATTGGCGTGCGCGTTATCCACAGGGCGAGGTCTTGAGCCGGGATACCGGGTTTAAGCGGGACTACCACCGCAACCCCTATTACCAGTACGCACGGGACGAGGGGGTATTTTTCCCGGTGGCATTCAGCAGCCGTCGTTACCACCCCAAAGAGCGGGTGCTGGGCATCGAAATCAATGGGCAGTTTAAGGCCTACCCTTTTGCGGAGTTAGCCAAAGAAAAAGTGCAGTGGGTGTGGGATGAATTTGCCGGACAAACCCTGGAAATTCGCTTCGATGCGGCTAAACGCACCGGTCGGATCTTCACCTCAGCGGGTACGGAGCTGCCAGCCGTGAATCTGTTCTGGTTTGCCTGGTACGCGTTCCATCCGGATACCGCTGTATATAGCGGGCAATAAAAAGCCGGAGCAATCTGCTCCGGCGAAAAACCCTGATTGGGCAGGGTGATAGAACGGGAAGAAATGGAAATCTGTTGGAGCCTATCGGGTTTACAGCAGCAGGCCGACCTGGACCAGCATCGGGAAGATGGCGATGATCAATCCCACCAGAACCATCAGGATGGAAGGCACTACACCAATAATTTCAACACCTTGTTCGTCATGAGACATAGCTTGATTCCTCTCACAGTCTTAAGCCTTTGACTTGTATATAGCAACGGCGGTGCCAACTTAGATTTTGATGATTTAACTCTATGAAATATAAATGTATTTGTTGCTGATGCTGTCTTAATGCAGAGTCAGGGACTGCATTTTGAATGACAGATATGGCATGTGGCTTTAATGGATGGTGTCATATCTGGCAGTGAAGGGCGTGGCGAGTGCCATAGCCCTTGCGAGGGTGACTTGCGAGGGGATCGGTCAGGCTAATCTGGGGCAGATGCGCTGCAGCCCTTTCATAATCTGCCAGCCAGCGAGAGCACCCAGGGAGTTGGCCAGGATATCAAGCAGTTCAAAGGCGCGGGTCGGCAGTTGCCACTGCACCAGTTCAATACCGATACCCCACAGCACAACAATCAGCGCGAGCTTCCACCCGGCCTTGGGAAAACCGAAATAGGCCCAGACCGCCAGGCCCAGATAGGCAAGGAAGTGCAGTACTTTGTCGGATAGTTCAAACCCCGGTGTTTCTACAGAGGGCATTACGCTCAGGTAGGTCACCAGAAACAGCAGGCAATAGAACGGCAATTGGCGCAGTTGAAGCGGCAGCATGGGATATCCTTA
Source organism: Pontibacterium sp. (assembly GCF_964228735.1). Lineage (GTDB taxonomy): Bacteria > Pseudomonadota > Gammaproteobacteria > Pseudomonadales > Balneatricaceae > Pontibacterium. The sequence continues at coordinate 2,358 of NZ_CAXRBQ010000032.1, forward strand.
ACGGGCTCGGTGATAACCAGATCAGGCTCGCAGTTTACGCAGACTGCGGTGAAGATTCAGCAATACGTACGCAGTTTTTGCCACCATTTTTGGATAAATACAGCGCTTTGTCGGCCCGATGGACCAGGCTGGCGATGGTATCGGCCTGCTGCACCTGGGAGATGCCAAAACTACAGGTCAGGTTGCCTGTACCCAGGCCAAAGTCGTGCTGCTCGATGGTTGCGCGCAGTTTTTCCGCTAGCACGGCGGCCATCTCCAGGTCGGATTCGGGCAGAATGATCAGAAACTCCTCGCCCCCCCAGCGTCCAATCTGGTCGGTTTTACGGATCGTGCTTTTTACGATGTCGGCGATCTCAATCAGTATCCGGTCACCTTCATTATGGCCGTGCTGGTCATTTACCTGCTTGAAGTCATCCACATCAAAGAAGATCACCGCCGATGGGCGCTCGTAACGGCGGTAAAGCTCAAGGCCGTTGTCGAGGTATTCATACAGTTTGTTGCGGTTGGAGATGCCGGTCAGGGCGTCGTGCTGCGCCATAAATTTGAGCTGCCGGTTATAACCCGCCACGACTTTGTAGCGGTAGGCTACCAACGCCAGGATCAGCAGGAAGATCGCACCCACCAACCAGACACGGGAGTAATCAACCTTGTAGGCGTAGCGGATATTGAGCCATTGGTTAGCGATGCCGTTATGCTCCTGGGGGCTCAGCGTGCCGATGATGCGATTGAAGATATCCAGCAGAATCTGGTTGTCCCGTCGCACGGCCACACTCAGATCCCACTGGTCGTTGAGGGAGTTGTACAGGGTGATATCCAGAAGGTGCTCCGCCTGCATGGTGTAGCTGATACTGGCAGGTGCATCGATGAAGCCAAAGACATCGCCGGTTTCGAGACGGCGCAGGCCGTCGCTGACCGAGGCTACCGGCACAATCGCAGCATTGGGGTAGCGATTGACCAGGATTTCGTAAAATGCGGAATCGGACCGTACGGCCAGACGTTTGTCCGCCAGCTCCTCTGCCGTATCGCCAAATTGGGAGCGGTTATGGACAGCAACCACGGCTGGCATACTGAGGTAAGGACGTGTGAAGGCCAGATACTGCCCGCGTTGAGGGGTGGCCATGGCACCAGGCGCGATGTCACACAGACCGGAACGGATCATGGTGAGCGTTTGCGGCCAGGAATCGCTCGGCATCACGGTGATGTTTACATCCAGTTTTCCGAGCAGCAGGCTCATGTAGTCGGATACCAGACCTTGATAGTTGTTGTCCTTGAAGCCCTGGTACGGCATCCAGTCCCGGCTGGCACAGATAGTAATGTCGCCTTTGTGGGTCAGGTAGGCCCGTTCCCGCTCGGTGAACATGAGCCCTTCGGGCTTATAGATGAAGTCCCTGATGTCGTAGTTGGGGCTCAGGGCACCGATGATCAGGTACAACTTGGCCATGCTCTCGAACTGCTCAGGGGAGAGTGTGCCGAAGTAACCCTTTTCATCAAAGGCGAGCTTTTTCAGCGCATTGCCCTCGTAGATCAGGGCGTCGAGGCTGCGGTTCTGCGAGTTGTAGTGTTCGTGAATCAGCTGTGCAGTGTCCTCGATATGTTCAAAGGCATAGTGCCAGCCCTTCAGTGAGGCCTCGTAAAATTGCAGGGTGAGATCGGGGTGTTCGTCAACCAGCTTGCGCGATGTAAACAGGATATCGGCGTACATATCGAAGCCGAAATCGGCAGGATACAGGATCGTGTAGGGAATCCCTTTCTGTTCCATTTGGAACGGCTCGTTGGAGATATAGGAACCCATCGCGTCGGTTTTACCGTCGATCAGGTCCTGCAGGTTAAAGCTGTGCTGCTGGTGTTCGTAGTCAGTGTTGCGTAGACCCGCCTGCAGCAGCATCGCCATCACCTCGGCCACCTGTTCCGCATCATGGGTGATCATGAGCCGCTTGCCCTTCAGATCCTTGGGGCTCTTGATCCCGGAACTTGCCTTGGACAGCAGCATCAACGGCGATTGTTGGAAGGCGGCAAACAGGGCCACGATATCCTGCCCCTTGGCTTTATCAATCAGCAGTGAGGAGCGACCTACGGCAAAGTCTGATTTCCCTCTCTGCACGTCCCCCACCAGATCCACCTGGTTATTGAACTCGCGTATCTCAACGTCCAGGCCTGCTTCCTCGTAAAAGCCTTTCTCTTTGGCGACGTAATAACCTGCGAACTGGAACTGGTGTTTCCACAGCAGCTGCAGGGATACCGCCTGTTGCCCCTGCGCTGTTTGCTTAGGCAAGGCAAAGGCAATCGTGCTGTGAATAACAATAAGCAACACCAGAAACCACTTCATGGGAGGGAACGTGCTCCTAGGTAATTGGATGTATTAGGGAAAATCTGGGGGCTGGAGCAGATGTTGCTCATGGTCCTTTGAATCATCATCTTGACTACAAAAAGGTAGAGTCTATGTATTCAGAGTAGACCGAAATTGTGGCAGGAGAGCGTCTCAGGGGTGGATAAGATCAAGTTTTTTAACGAAAACTCATTTTTCAACGAAAACCATGAGCGGACAGGCGTGGTTCGCAATGACTGGTTTTTCAAAGCACCTTTCTAAACGGGGCAAACGCTTGTTTGCGTCAGGTCAACGAATACTATTCGTTCAATAATTGGCTGTAACTACTCGTAGTACCCGTGCCAGGGTTGGTGGATTATTATCCAGTGCAATTGATATTAAACGATCTGTATATGCGGTGGTGTCCCCCTCTATTTAGGACATACCGGTGCACAGGTAACCCCATTTCGGTAAACCACCAGGGACAGGTTCATGAGTACCGCAACGGCATTTGTAAGCACTTGGGTTTCCTATAAGCAGGATGGCGACAACTGGGGCGTTTTTGCCCAGCGTTTTGATGACAACGGGCAGCCGATCGGTGCCGAATTCCAGGTCAACACCACCACTGCCAATAACCAGTCCGATCCAACTGTGGCGATGCTGCTCGATGGCGGCTTTATCGTTACCTGGGTGGACAGCGATGCCGACGGCTCCGACGAAGGAGTTTTCGCCCAGCGTTACGACGCTGACGGTAATACGGTGGGTGTCGAGTTCCAGGTTAACGACACCATCGCGGGTATCCAGTACAAACCCCATGTGACCGGTCTGGATGACGGTGGATACGTGATCAGCTGGACCGCTTACGATGGCGGTACTTCCAACTACAACCTCTATGCCCAGCGTTACGACAAGGACGGAGTGGCGTACGAGGTGACCGAGTACAAGGTTAATACCGAAGACTACAACCAGCAGTTTGATTCCCAGATCACTGCCATGAACGATGGTGGCTATCTGGTGAGCTGGACCTCCTACGGTCAGGATGGGCGTGGTTGGGGTGTGTTTGCGCAGCAATACGATAAGGACAACCAGCCGGACGGTGCCGAGTTCCGCGTTAACACTTACGAAACCAACAACCAGGCCAAATCGTCGGTTACCCGACTGGATGACGGCGGTTATATCGTGGTGTGGTCCTCCTACGGCCAGGGTGGCCTGGATGCGGTGTTGCGTGACGACATCTATGGTCAGCGCTATGACGCCAACTCCAACCCGGTGGGCAGCGAATTCAAGATCAACACCCATGATGCGGATATCCAGCGCAGCCCGGTGGTAGCGGCCACGGGTGACGGTGGTTACATCGTCGCCTGGGCCTCCGAAGACCAGGATGGCGACCGCTGGGGTATCTATGCGCAGAAGTTCGACAGCAGTAACAACACCGTCGGTAATCAGTTCCTGGTGAACACCGAAACCTATGCCGAACAGTACGAGCCGGCGATCAGCGCCACCGAGAACGGCGGTGTGGTGATCACCTGGACCTCCGATGAGCAGGATGGTCACGCCAACGGTATCTTTGGGCAGATGTTCGACCAGGACGCGACCCCAGTCGGCAGTGAATTCCAGATCAACGACACCTCCTATCACGTACAGCAAGACTCCAGCGTGGGTGGTTTCAACCTGTTGCAGGCCGGTGGAGGCGCTGGCGATGCAGGGTTTGTGGTGACCTGGCTCTCCTTCCGTCAGGACGGCAATGAAGACTGGGCCGTATACGCACAACGTTACGACAAGGACGGCAATCCTGAAGGTGACGAGTTCCTGGTCAGCACCTTCGACTACGGTAACCAGACCGCGCCGCAGATCAGTGCGCTGAGCGACGGCGGCTTTGTGATCACCTGGGTCTCCAACGAGCAGGACGGTGGTGACGAGGGGATCTTTGGTCAGCGCTATAACGCCCAGGGCGAAGCGATGGGCGGTGAGTTCCAGATCAACAGTTTTACCAAGGGCATCCAGTACGAACCGGCCGTCACCGGCCTGGAAAACGGCGGCTTTGTGGTGACTTGGTCTTCCTATGCCCAGGACGGTCGCGGTTACGGTGTGTTTGGCCAGAACTTCGACGAGGTGGGTAACCCGGTAGGCGACGAATACCAGATCAACACCTACACCTTCCTGCAGCAGGACGAATCCACCGTGACAGCGCTGGTAGATGGTGGTTACGTGGTGACCTGGACCTCCTACGGTCAGGATGGTCGCGGTGACGGTATCTATGGCCAGCGATTCGACGAAGACGGCAACAAAGTCGGCACCGAGTTTCAGGCCAACAGTCATATTTGGAACAACCAGAACCACTCCGATATCGCCGCCCTGAGCAACGGTGGTTTTATTATTACCTGGACCTCCGATCGTCAGGACGGCTCCCAAACCGGAATCTACGCGCAGCAGTATGATGTGAACGGTGACCCGGAGGGTGGCGAAATGCTGGTGAACACCACCACCCAGGGGTACCAGTCTGAACCGGCGGTGACCGGCCTCGAGGGCGGTGGTTACGTGATCAGCTGGGACTCCTTCTACGGCGAAGATGGTGACCGTTCCGGTGTCTATGCCCAAATGTTTGACGCACATGGCGACCCTAAAGGGGGCCAGTTCCTGGTGAACACTTACACCGACCGTGACCAGGAAGGCACCGATATCAGCGCCCTCTCCGACGGCGGATTTGTGGTGACCTGGTCGTCCGACCGCAACGACGGCTCCGAGGAAGGTATCTTTGGTCAGCGTTACGATGCCGACGGCAATGCTGTGGGTGACGAGTTCCAGGTGAACAGCCACTCCAGCCATATTCAGATGTATGCGTCGGTAACTGGCCTGAAAGCTGAATCCGCATCAAGCGCGACCGCCGCACCACAACCCAAAACCGTGACGGTGGACGGTGCCGGTAACACCACCGTGGCTACCGACCAGTCCTTCCACCTCTATAGTCTGGAAGGCGAAGTGAGCGATCTGGAATTGCTGACGCTGGAAGGCAGTGAGGTTACCCAGGTGGCGGTGTCGCTGGATGCACTACTTAACCTGACCGACGGTGATAATACGCTGACTGTCACCGGTGACAGTGGCGACAAGGTGTTGCTGCTGGGTGATGGCTGGGTGCAGGGGGAAGATACCGTGGTGAACGGTACGGCGGCAGAAACCTTCAGCAACGGCGGTGCCATTGTGATCGTTGAGGAGGAGCTGGATGTGCTTTCCAACTACTCCAATATTCTGCCGGATAACTTCTGATAAAGCGTGGTAACGCAGAACGAAAGAGGCCATCCCTGAGGATGGCCTTTTTTGCTGTGTTTTCCGCAATTGGCGTCTTATTTGCGCTTTTTACGGCCCGATAGGGACATAAATGAAGGGCGCAGGCTTGGCCGGGCATCGGCTTGGCGGTCCGCTTCCTCTTCGGCTTTTTTGCGTGCCTGCTGCTGGGGTGTCAGCTTCTTTTGGGGTTTAGCTGCGGCTTTGGCAGGCTGTTTTGCGCGTTTGGGTTTGCGTGGTGCTTCCTCCACGTCGACCGGTTCGGTACTGCCCTCTTCGTAATACGGCACCGGTTTCAGTTTCAGCGGCCGTTTGATCAGGCTTTCGATCTCTTTCAGGTATCCCTTCTCGTCCGGTGCGACCAGCGAGATCGCCTGGCCGCTGCTACCGGCTCGGCCGGTACGGCCAATGCGGTGTACATAGGCTTCCGGTACGTTGGGCAGGTCGAAGTTCACCACCCGTGGCAGTGCGTCGATATCCAGGCCACGGGCAGCCACATCGGTAGCCACCAAAATCCGTACCTGGTTCTGCTTGAAAGCATCCAGTGCCCGCGAGCGGTCACGCTGGCTCTTGTCGCCGTGAATCGCAGCAGCGCTGATCCCCTCCTCCAGCAGATGGGCGGTAAGAATGTCGGCGCGTTTCTTGGTGCGGGTAAACACCAGCACCTGGGCCCACTGACCGCCGTGGATCATGTAGCTGAGGGTATCGGCCTTGTCCTGGTTATCCACCCGGTAGGCCAGCTGTTGCACAGTCTTGGCGGTGGAGTTGCGCTTGGCGACGCTGATCTTGGCTGGATTGGTAAGGATCTTCTGGGAAAGTTCGGTGATATTGTCGGCAAACGTCGCCGAGAACAGCAGCGTCTGGCGCTCCTTCGGCATCTGTGCCATCAGTTTGTCGATCTCGCGGCTGAAACCCAGGTCCAGCATGCGGTCGGCTTCATCCAGCACCAAAGTCTGCAAGCTCTCCAGGCTGATCACGTCGCGACCCAGCAGGTCCAGCAAGCGGCCTGGTGTGGCCACCAGAATGTCCGCTCCGCGCTTTAGGCGTTTGATCTGGTTCTCGGCGCGCACGCCACCGTAAATCGGGATAATGCGGATGCCCAGCTGTTCGCCGTAAGCGTAAAAACTGTCGGTCACCTGTACCGCCAGCTCGCGGGTGGGTACCAGCACCAGGGAACGTACCGGGCGTACGGATTCCTCGACCGGCTGCTGCGCCAGTTTCTCCAGGATCGGCAGCGCAAAGGCGGCGGTTTTACCGGTACCTGTCTGTGCTTCGGCCATCAGATCCTTCCCCGCCAGTACCTGTGGCACGGCCTGCGTCTGGATCGGTGTAGGTTGTTGGTAGTTCAGCGCGTCCAGCGCGTGCAACAGAGCATCCGATAAACCGAGGGAGGAGAAGTTGGACATAGAAACCCGATCAAACTGACTGTGAAAAACAGGGTGCAGCTTACCGGAAAGCGGGAGTGGGTGCGACTTCAGGTGGTCGGGAGAGTGCCATTGCAGCGCCCCATAGGGGCACCACAATGGCGAGGAGAACACGGTGTTTATGCCAGCTCTTTTGCCGGAGTAGGTTCGTTACCGTTGTAGATATCTTCGTCCAGCTCGTTTTCGCTCTTACCAACCAGCACGGATACCATCAGGTCGCCACATACGTTGACGCTGGTACGTGCCATATCCAGGATACGGTCGATACCCGCGACGATTGCCAAACCTTCCATTGGCAGACCCACAGTGGTCAGTACCAGGGACAGCATGATCAGACCCGCACCCGGAACACCGGCGGTACCGATAGACGCCAAGGTGGAAGTCATGATGATCAGCAGGTAGTCGGCCATGCTTAGGTCGATACCAAATGCCTGGGCAATAAACAGGGCGCAAACACCCTGGTACAGGGCGGTGCCGTCCATGTTGATGGTTGCACCCAGGGGCAGTACGAAGCTGGAGATCCCTTTGGATACGCCCATCTCTTCACGCGCCGCTTTGATGGTTGCAGGCAGAGTGCCGGAGCTGCTGGTAGTGGTGAAGGCAACCGCTGCCGGGTTTACCAGGCCTTTCAGGTAACGCACCGGGCTCAGGCGACCCACAGTGCTGATCAGACCGCTGTAGAACACCACTACGTGGATCAGGCAGCCGATGTACGCAGCCGCAATCACTTTCGCCAGTGGCAGCAGGATATCCATGCCGTATTTACCGGCTACCCAGGCCATCAGGCCGAATACACCGTAAGGCGCGAGCTTCATTACCAGCTCGGTCAGCTTGTACATGCCTTCTGCCAGGCTTTCGAACACCTTGATCGCCGGTTCCGCTTTTTCACCACACATGGTCAGGGCGATACCCAGACCCAGGGCAAAGACGATGATCTGCAGGATGTTACCCGCGGCCAGCGCGTTGATCGGGTTTTTCGGGATCATGTTCAGCAGCGTCTGCACCAAGGTTGGGGCTTCTTTTGCTACTGCGGCTGTTTCCGCCGGGCTCATGTTCAGGCCCGCACCCGGAGTCAGGATGGTCGCCAGACCCAGGCCAATGGTGATTGCCACCGCGGTGGTACCCAGGTACAGCACCACGGACTTCAGGCCGATGCGGCCCATCTTACGGGTGTCCTGCATGGAGGTGACACCCACCACCAGGGAACAGAACACCAGCGGTACGATCAGCATCTTGATGGCGTTTATGAACAGGGTACCGATTGGTTTCAGCATCTCGGCATCCGGGCCCATCACGGCACCGACGATAACACCCAGGATCATACCGACCAGGATTTTTTTCCAGAGCGCCAGGTCGCTCCAAAAGCCGCTACGGCTCGGTGTGAGAGTTGTCTCTTGCATCACAATTTACCTTTCTTATCGTTGTTTTCTGCCCGCACGCAGGCAGCAGGATTTAGGCCCTCAGCCGCGTCGGCGCTGGGGGCGGATCATGTTGGACGGTTGCAGGATTTCGCCCAGGGCCTCTTCGCTCATCAGCTGCTCTTCGCGGATCAGCTCCAGCACACCACGCCCGGTTTCCAGGGCGGTTTTGGCGATACGGCTGGAGTTCTCGTACCCGATGTAGGGCACCACGGCGGTGATGATGCCGATGCTCTGGTCGACCAGTTCCTGGCAGCGTTCGGTGTTGGCGGTAATGCCACGTACACAGCGGTTTTTCAGCATGTGCATCGCCTGGGTCAGCATACGGATCGACTCCAGCACGTTGTAGGCGATCAGCGGTTCCATGGCGTTGAGCTGCAACTGACCCGCTTCGGCGGCCATGGTCACGGCCATGTCGTTGCCGATCACCTGGTACGCCACCTGGTTGACCGCTTCCGGAATCACCGGGTTGATCTTGCCCGGCATAATGGAGCTGCCCGGTTGTTGCGGTGGCAGGTTGATCTCGTTGAGGCCACAGCGTGGACCCATGCTGAGCATGCGCAGGTCGTTGGCAATCTTGGAGAGTTTCACGGCGAGGCGTTTCAGCATGCCGGAGAACAGCACAAAGGCGCCCATATCGGAGCTGGCTTCGACCAGATCGGAGGCTCGTTTGAACTCAAAACCACTCAGTTCGGACAGGTGACACACCGCCAGCTTGGCGTACTCTGGATCAGTGTTGATGCCGGTGCCGATGGCGGTGCCGCCCAGGTTGATCTCTTTCAGCAACTCGGACAGACCGGCGATGCGGTCGATATCCTCGCCCAGGGTGGTGGCGTAGGACTGGAACTCCTGGCCCAGGGTCATCGGTACCGCATCCTGCAGTTGGGTGCGGCCCATCTTGAGGATCTCGGCAAACTCCTCGCCTTTGGCGGCGAAGGTATCGCGCAGGGATGCCAGCGCCTGCACCAGCTCACCGTGTTTCAGCAGGATCGCCAGGCGTACCGCTGTTGGGTAGGCATCGTTGGTCGACTGCGACATGTTGACGTGGTTGTTCGGGTGCAGATGGCTGTATTCGCCCTTGGCGTAGCCCAGCTGTTCCAGGCCAACGTTGGCGATCACCTCGTTGGCGTTCATGTTAGTGGAGGTGCCGGCCCCGCCCTGGATCATGTCGACCACGAACTGATCGTGGTACTGGCCGTCGAGGATCAGTTGTACCGCCTGCTCGATCGCTTCGGCTTTGCCGTCATCCAGCAGGCCCAGAGTCTGGTTGGCCTTGGCACAGGCCAGCTTGACCAGCGCCAATGCGTTAACCAACTGGGGAAAGTGGTTCAGCGGTACGCCGCTCAGGTCGAAGTTATCGCGGGCACGCTGGGTCTGAACGCCAAAGTAGGCATCGTAGGGTACGCGCGCCTCGCCGAGCAGGTCCTTTTCTCGCCGCATGGATGGCTCTCGGAGTGGCTGAACAGTGTTTCCCATTGGGTGTGGTCCTCTTGGTGTTTCTTCTTGTTGTGAGGCGGTGGCGCGACAGAACCACAGCCTGGATACAGAGGACTTTGCAAGGTGGGTGCCAAACTTGTATTTGTTGTTTAAGTGTTTGTTTTTGCTGGGTAAATATCAGAATTTTCAGGAGGGTATGGTGAAACAAAGGGGTATAACCAAAGGAATGAGCAGAAACTGCGCTTTTGTGGATTAGTGTTTTTAATCAACGGGTTAGACGTGATTCCATTGGTTATAACCCAAACCCTGGTTATAGGGGTTCAGAAAGATGAGGTCGTACTCCCCTGCCTGAGGCAGGGGACGGTTCCTGGGGTGGTATTTAAGAGGAGAGTTTTTTCAGGCGTTTGCTCAGCGCTGGCTGGGAAATGCCGAGCAGCTTTGACGCCAGCGACTGATTGCCCTGGGCGCGCTGCATTGCCTCGTTGACCAGCAGATCGCCCACTTCCTGCAGGGTTGGCAGCGGCCGGTCAGCCGGGAACAGGGAGTCCGGTTCGCTGCTGGTTTCGCTCTGCATGGGTGTGTCTTGTCCCAAAGCGCGACGGAACACCTCCATAGAGAGCATCTTGGCGCGGTGCTGGCTCATGGCGTCGTAGGCCAGCGCCCGCAGCTCTCGCACGTTGCCTGGGAAGCTATAGTTCTCCAGCAATACCGGCAGTTCCTTGGGGATGGTGGGTTTGGTTTTGCCCATCTCTTCGGCCGCGACGGCGAGAAAGTGCTCCAGCAGCAGCGGTATATCATCCTTGCGTTTGCGCAGCGGCGGAATCTCGATCTGGTGAATACGCAGGCGGTAGTAGAGGTCTTTACGGAATTCGCCGCTCTGCTGTTTTTGCTCCAGGTCCTGGTGGGTGGCGACCACCACGCGGGCGTGGATCCGTTTTGGCCGGTCGCTGCCTAGCGGGTAATACTCCCCCTCCTGCAGCAGGCGCAGCAGCTTAACCTGCGAAGCCTGGCTCAGGTCGCCGATCTCGTCGAGGAACAGGGTACCGTTGGCCGCCTGCTCGATCATCCCGGCGCGGGCCTTGTCGGCCCCGGTAAAGGCGCCGCGGCTGTGGCCAAACAGGGTGTCGGCAAAGACGTTGTCATCAAGGCCTGCGACGTTGACCGACACTAGTGGACCGGCACGGTTGCTCAGGGTGTGCACGGCTTGGGCGATCAGCTCCTTACCCACCCCACTCTCGCCGGTGACTAGTACCGGTTGGTTGCTGGCCGCAACCGATTCCAGATACTGGAACACCGAACGCATCCCCTTGTCCTGGGTGACGATGTCGTTAAACACCTCCGGGTGCTCGAGGGTGTCGGTGAGGAAGCGGCGGCGCATCTCCTGGTTCTCCAGGCGCATCTCCTGCATGCGTACTGCGCGGCGAATGCCTTCGATCAGACGATCCTCCTCGGTGGTTTTGACAAAGTAGTCGTAGGCACCCAAGCGGATACAGTTGACCGCTGTTTCCAGCTGGTTGAGGCCGCTGATAATAATTACGCCCACCTCGGGGTGCTCCTCCACGATCTGCTGCAGCAATGCTTCGCCGGACAGGTGGGGCATGGTCAGGTCGAGCAATACGAGTCCGATCGGTTCGCGGGCAATGATGCCCATCGCTTCGCGGCTATCCTGGCACTGGTAGATATGGTTGAAGCCGCCGCGACGTTCCAGCGCGATACTGAGACTGCGCAGGAACGGTGCCTCGTCGTCGACCAGTAGGATGCCGAAGTTGGGGTAGCGGTTGCTGCTCATGGTGCGGAGGTTCCTTGGCTTAGCGGTAATGTAAGAATAGCGATGGTGCCCTTGCCCGGTTGTGAACGGTAGGTCAGATCGCCGTTGTGTTCCTGCACGATGCTGGCGGAGACCGAGAGGCCCAACCCAGTCCCACCCTGCTCGCGGCGGGTGGTGAAAAACGGATCGCTCAGGCGCGACAGATCGTCGGCTTCGATACCACGACCCTGATCGCGCACTTCCAGGTGCAGTTTTCGGTCAGGCGTGAGCAAGGTGCGCACCTGAATGCTGCGATCGCTGGATTCCAGCGCCTGACAGGCGTTGACGATCAGGTTGATGACCACCTGCTCGATGCGTTGGGCGTTGCCCTGAAACGCAGGCAGGTTGTCGCCGTAGCTCGCCTCAAAATGATCGGTGGAATGCCGAATGGTGTTGTCCACCAGGCGGATTGCGGTGGCGACCACGTCGTTCAGGTCGACCATTTCATCCAGTTCGGCCGGGCCCTGGCGGGCGAAGTCGCGCAGGTCATCAACGATACGGCGGATACGGTGTGTACCGGCGAGCATGTCGTCCAGCATACGGGGAATCTCGTCGCGCATGCGGCTGTACGCCAGTCCCCCCATGTCGAAGTCGCCATGCTGCTCATAGTGTTCTTCCAAAATAGTTTCCAGATCCTGATAGGCGTCCTTCACCACCGGCAGATTGAGCAGCAACAGGCTGCTGGGGTTGTTGATCTCGTGGGCGACCCCGGACACCAGGATACCCAGGGAGGTCATCTTGTCCGCCTGGATCAGCTGTTGTTGCTGCAGTTTCAGCTCTGCGGTACGGCGGCTGACCTGGCGGGTAAGCATGCGGTTCCAGACCACGATACCACCCAGAACAACCAGCAGGATGGCGGAAACCCAGGCGGTGATCTGACCGATCTTCGCCCATGGCCAGCCGGGCTGCTCCAGCGGGCCCAGCCACTTGTCGTAGATCTCCTGCTGGCGGCCGGTGTTCTTTAGGATCGCCAGACCTTCGCTGAAGCGGGCTAACAGGGCTTCGTTGCCCTTGAGTACCGAGTAGCCGTAATGCTGAGCGCCAAACGGTTGACCCACCGGGGTGATGTTGGACAGTTCCAGCTCCCGCTCCAGATAGAGGCCCGGCAGGTTAGCCACCAGGGCGTAGTCGTGCTGACCGGAGGCGAGTAGGCGCAGGGCATCGGCGTGCGTATCAACCAGAATCAGGTTGGCGCCAACGTTATTCTGAAGCAGATAGTCGTGCATGATGCCGCCGTTCTGCACAATAACTTCTTTGTCGCGCAAGTCGGCTAGATCAGATGCTCGGGCCTCGCCTCGGCGGGCAAAAATCGACTGGTTAATAATGGCGTGGGGCGGAGAGAACGCGTAGGTGCGAGTGCGGTCCTCGGACAGCACCATACCCTGCAGCGCGTCCACCTGGCCGCTCTCCAGGTTGTTTCGCATGGTATCCCACTGTTCCAGCCGGATCTCGATGTTCATCCCCATCACCTCAGCGATGGCGCGAGTCAGTTCGGTGTTATACCCATCCGGCTGGCCGTCTTCGTTGATGAATTCATAAGGCGGGTAGTTGTGGTCGCCGCCGATACGGATCAGATCGTCCGGTGCAGCGGCGCTGGCGCTTGCCGTGATCAGGCTGAACCAACAAAGGAGAAGCCCAGGCAGATAGTGTCTGATACGCATTAGCCCTCCCCTTTTCCGTATCGCTGTTGCAGCACCTGCCACAAGGCTTCGGCGCTGGCCGACAGTGGCCGATTGCAGCGGTACACGTAGATCTTCAGCGGTTGTTGCCACTGCTCGCCGCCGCAGGCCACGAGAAAACCCTGCTCCAGTTCGTTCTCGATAGCAAAGCTGGGCACCCAGGCTACTCCCATCCCCTGCAAGGCCATCACCTTGAGGCTGTCGGCCAGCGGGGATTCGAATGCCTGCTGCAATTCGAGCTTTCGGGGCGGCTGTCGCAGTAATTGTTCAACACAGCGACCCAGATAGATCTCCTTCGGGTAGGCCAGATAGGGGATGGTTTGCTGGCCGGGATTATCCAGGTCAAACAGCGGATTGCCCGCGTCGTTGGCACGGCAGACCGGGATCAGCTGCTCCTGCCCCAACGGCAGTGCCTGAAACTGATCTGTAGTCAGGCTGTGGTTTTCGAAGGCGAGCAGGAAGTCGCAGATGCCGTTTTTCAGCGCCTGCACGCTGTCGTCCACATTGGCGACCAATTGGCGGGTGCGGATGTTACTCAATGCGTCCTGCAGCGATTGCAGGAAACGGGGAAACAGCGACAGCGAAAGTGTGTGGGACACAGCAAAGTCGATCACCTCGGGACCACGCTGCTGCAGCGACTGCAGATGGGAGACACAGTCGTCCAATTGACTCACCAGGTTTTGTGCGGTGATCTGGAACAGGTGCCCGGCCGGGGTGAGTTGTATCGGCACGCTGGTACGGTCGACCAGCTCACAGCCTACTGCTTCTTCCAACGCGCGAATGCGGCGGCTGAAGGCGGGTTGGGTCATATGCCGTGCCTCGGCGGAACGGGAGAAACTCTGTGTTTTCGCCAGCGACAGAAAATCCTCTAACCACTTCGTTTCGATGTTCATGACGGAAAACTCTTCACCCGATATTGATGGCATATATACGCCGAAACCGGCTTGTACGCCAAGGCTAATGCCCTATTCAGTGTACTACCGCGTGGTCTAAGTTTCTTGAGCGGGCTCTTTTTATAACAACACCCCCTGACCGATACCAGTTTGGTATGCGGTATGTATCTGTCTGATATGCAAGGGTTTAATCAGCCTTATGCGGTTGCAGTATGGGGCCTGCCAAGATGGCATTGGCGGTGGAGTCCAACACAACCTAGGGTATCGGAAAATTCCCTGGAGATTTCCTGATGAGCACGATGATCGGAGTTTTGGGTGGCATGGGGCCGCTTGCCACCGTTGATTTTGTCGAGAAAATTATCCGCCAGACACCGGCCGAAAAAGACCAGGATCATCTGCCGTTGTTGGTGCATTCGGTGCCACAGATTCCTGACCGTACCGCGTACCTGCTGGATAACCAAGCTTCCCCTCTCAAGGCGCTATCGCACGGTGTCCGGACACTGGCCAATGCCGGTGTGGGCTGTATCGCCATCCCGTGCAATACAGCGCATTACTGGCATCCGGATCTGGTCGAGATCAGTCCGGTACCGGTGCTACATATTGCCAAGGCGTGCAGTGACAGGCTCGTTCAGCAGAGTGTTCGTTCCGTTGGGCTGATGGCGACCGATGGAACCCTGAAGGCCAACTTTTATGCGCAACAGCTAGAGCAACGAGGTATCGCCCTGACGTTGCCGGACGAGTCGTTGCAGCGACAGATCATGGCTGGGATCTATCAGGTGAAGGCGGGAAATCTGGCTGAAGGTGGTGCGCTGTTGGACAAGTGTGTGGATGCGTTTCTGGCGCACGGCTTGGAGCGGGTGATCCTGGGTTGCACTGAAATACCCTTGGCGCTGGAGCACATAGACTCAAGCAACTTAGCTGTCGGCGTGGATGCGACCGATGCCTTGGCCGAGGCGTGCCTGCATTGGTATCAACAAGCACAAACACCCCATTAATCGGAGGATTATCGGGTACGGCCAGCACTCCCTTTGTGACGGGGAGCGCTGGCCTCGGCATGTTTTAGATGAACAGCGATCCTGCCACCAATACACAGACGTAACCGCTGGTATAGGCAACCAGCAGCCAGTGGATAAAGCGCATGTAGCTGAGGAAGGTCAGCTCCTTCATCTTGCTCATTGCGATCACACCCGCTGCAGAGCCGATGATCAGGATCGAACCGCCCACACCGGTGGCGTAAGTCAGACCCAGCCATTGGGCTTTATCCATCACAACACCGGATTTTAGAATCGCCGCGGTAAGTGGCACGTTATCCACCAGGGCGGAGAGCAAACCGACAATGTAGTTGGCCATGGCGATTGGCAGCACGTTGTACAGTTCCGGCAGGTGATCCAGCACCGACAACTCCTTCAGCATGCCAACCAGCAGCAGAACCCCCAGGAAGAACAGCAGCGTATCGAACTCAATATCGCGTATGTATTCCAGGATGTTCGGACGTTCATCGTCTTTTTTATGCAGCATCTGATGCACCAGGAACATCACCGACAGGCCAAACAGGAAGGTCAGCAGCGGTGGGATCTGGTACAGCGTACTGAAACTCAGTGTGCTCAGGATAGTTAACAGGAATAGCGCACCAATCACCTTATCCCGTCCCGAGATCGGACGGCGGAAACGTGGCAGCTGGAATTCCTGGTTGGAGCCCGACATCAGACAGAGCACCAGCACCGCAACACCAATGGTGGCAGGCGGAATCAGCAGGAACAGGTCGAGGATCTCTACCTTGCCGGCCAGGAAGATCATCAGGGTGGTTACGTCACCGGTAATCAGCGCAACACCGCCGGAGTTCACCGCAAATACCAGCAAAGTAGCGAACTTTAACAGGTCTTTCTTCTCCAGATTCAGTGATGCCAGCAGCGACAGCATGATCAGGGAGGCGGTGATGTTGTCCGCCAGTGACGAAAACAGCAATGCCAACAGGGCCATCATCAGCATCAGCTTACGCTGGGTGATCTGTTCGGGCAGAACCCGGTAAACCAACTGGGTGATCAGCCCTTTCTGGTTGAGGTACGCAACATAGGTCATCGCGGCCATCAGAAAGAGCCAGAGGGTGGCGATCTCCAACAGGTTTTCGTTCAGTTTTTCCTGAACGTTACCGTCGTGGATGATCTGCTCGGGGAAGATAAAGGCGAGTATCCATACCAGGGTGCCGATAAACAGCGTTGATTTCGCTTTGTTCACGTGGACCACGTCCTCGATCACGATCATCACAAACGCGAAAACGATCAATGCCAAAAGCAAGATAGTCATAGGGTTAGACTCCATCCAGCCAGACGGCCGGATACCAATAAGTGATAGAGGCTTGAGTGTAGACCAGTTTGCGGGTGTCTCGTAATTGGTTTTGCGGCGGCATACATTTACAAATGTGTTTGAGCACAATAAAAAGGCCCTGCCTCTAATTTGGGGCAGGGCCTTTTCGCTGCGTAGCAGGTGTAGGTCTTGGACTCTTCGGGCCGGTTAGCTCATATACTGGCCGCCGTTCACCGACAGGTTGGTGCCGGTGATAAAGCCAGCATCCTCTGCAGTCAGGAAGGTTACCGCACGGGCGATCTCCTCCGGCTGGCCCAGCCGACCTACTGGAATCCCCTCAACGATGGCATCCAGCACCTTCTCCGGTACCTGACGAACCATTGGCGTATCAATGTAACCCGGAGAGACCGCATTTACGGTCACACCCTTGCGCGCACCTTCCTGGGCGATCGCCTTGGTGAAACCGTAGATACCGGCCTTGGCGGCGGAGTAGTTGGCCTGGCCAAACTGGCCCTTCTCGCCATTGAGGGAGGAGATGTTGACGATACGGCCGAAACCGCGGTTACACATCGCCTCAAAGACCGGCTGGCACATGTTGTACATGGAGTCGAGGTTGGTGCGCAGCACCGCCTGCCACTGCTCCGGCTGCAGGCGTTTGAGTGGGCCGTCGCGGGTGATACCGGCGTTGTTCACCAGAATGTCGATGGCGCCCACTTCTTCCTCCACCTTGGCGATAAAGCTGCAGCAGTAGTCGTAGTCGGTCACATCCAGCGGGTAGATGGCGATCTCGTAGCCGGCGTCTTTCATCTCTGCCTGCCACGCCTGGGCTTCCGCTGCCTGAGATGGCAGGTAGCTGCCCACTACTCGACGGTCCTGGTCACACAGGGCCTTACACATACTTTCACCCAGACCTCCCTGGGCACCAGTTACGACGGCGACACGTTGCGTCATCCTCTTCTCCTTATTTTTATTCTCTAGGTTTTACACAAAGCCTTGATCTTGGCGGACTGGGCGATGCTGCCCTGCGCGCTGTAATCCTGGCTGCGGCTTTCGATATGCGGCAGGTCGTAGAGGTAGTTCACCATCATGCCTGCTGACTGTTTGATTCCGTTGGCGGAGCTGTCCGCCAACCAGTTGAGCTGGGCCACTTCCGCACCGTTGCTGAGGTGGAAATGGGTCACATTATCCAGCGGGGTAATACGTCCCGGTCGTTTCTCCTGGGTCAGGTAATGGGCGCAGAGCTGCAGCAACGGCTCACGGCGCTGTTCGGCTAGAGACGCATCCAGGTGCCAGTCGTCCGGCAGGCGTGGCTCTGGCAGCTGTACCCAGGCCTTGCCGCCCGGCAGCTGCTGCAGGGTATTGTCGTCCTGCTTATCGAGCCAACGCATGAAGCCCGGGATCGGTGACAGGGTGGAGAACTGCTTCAGATCGTGGAAATCGTGCTGCAACTCCGCCACGACTCGTTTGATCAGGAAATTACCGAAGCTAATGCCTGCAAGACCGCGCTGGGCGTTGGAGATGGAGTAGAAGATCGCGGTATCTGCTTCGTTGAAATCCAGGATCGGCGCATCTGCATCCAGCAATTTTTGCACGCTGTCGGCGAGGCCTTTCACCAGGGCAACTTCGACGAAAATCAGCGGCTCGTCCGGCATATTGGGGTGAAAGAACGCGAAACAGCGGCGATCGGATTCGAGGCGGTTTTTCAGGTCGTCCCAACTCTGAATGGCGTGGACGGCCTCATAGGCGATCAGTTTTTCCAGCAATTGCGCGCTGGATTGCCAGCTGATCTGCTCCAGTTGCAGCAGGCCGATATCAAACCAGCTGACCAACTGGCGTTTCAGGTCCGCTTCCAGTGGCGCCAGCTCCGGTACCTCTTTTTTCAGACTGAGCAGTTCGGCGCGCATATCCACCAGGAACTTCATTCCTTCGGGAAGCTCAGTGAACTGGGTGAGCAGTTTCATACGCGGTGGATCGAGGGTGTCACGCAGCTTAAGGCGTGCGGCAGCGCGGTCCTCTGGGTCTGCTTCGCGCCACTGTTCGATGGCGGTTTCCACCGCGCCATCGTCCACATCGTAGCTATCGCACAGCAGCTGTAGGAACTTGCGGCGGCCGGTTGGGCTCAGCGCCAGGTAGTTCTCCCCCAGCTGTGCGGCACGGCGGCGAGCTGCTACCTCACCGCCGGTATTGCTCAGGCAGCTGTCCATCCACTGCTGCAGCAGCTCCAGGTCTTTGTCATCAAGATCCGGGAATAGCTCGAGGGTTTCTTTGAGTCGATCAACGGAAAGGTCATGCCACACCTTTTTCAGGTGGCTCACGGTGCGATCAAGAAAACTGGCTGTGATCTGGCTGGGCATGGGTATCTCCTAAAGTGCACCTGACATCTTTCCAACTGGCTGTTTGATGAACAGTGCATATGTCAGGGAAAGCTAGCAAAGAAAAATTTAAAAACCAAGGGTTAATACTTGGTTTTTGTTTTTGGAACGTCTAAGGTGTGGTTACTTCGTCGTCAGCGTAACGGCTCCAAGACCGTATGGCGACCTTATAACAATAGTCCCGGGTACAGGGGCAGATGAAATCATTGAGACTTTTGAGAGGACAGCCAGATGCAGGAACTGCACGGATACTACCTGGAAGACCTGGAGATCGGTCAGACCGCCAGCTACGCAAAAACCATCACCGAAGCGGACGTAGTGCTGTTTGCCGGTATCACCGGTGATGACAACCCGGTGCATATCAACGCCGAGTACGCGGCGCAGACCATGTTCGAGCAGCGCATTGTGCACGGCATGTTCAGTGCCGGTCTGATCTCTGCCGTACTGGGTACCCGCATGCCAGGGCCGGGTGCGATCTACATCGATCAGCAGCTGAAGTTCAAGGCACCGGTGCATATCGGTGACACCGTGGTGGCCTCCGCCAAGGTACTGGAGATCGACGAGAAGCGCCGCCGCGTGAAGCTGGAAACCATCTGTAAGGTGGGTGAAAAAGTTGTAGCTGAAGGTGTGGCGACCAACATGGTTGACCGCCGTCCGACCGAATAAGCAGCAGGAGAAAAACGATGCTGATTGAAGCAAACAAGTCCGCCCTGCTGGTGATCGACGTGCAGGAAAAACTGCTGCCGGGTGTGTTCGAGAACGAAAAGCTGGTGGCCAGCTGCCAGTGGCTGATGGGCGTGGCCCAGCTAATGGAGATCCCGGTTTTGGGTTCCGAACAGTACCCACAGGGTGTTGGCCCAACTGTGTCGACCCTGCGTGACATGCTGGATGAAAACGACTTTGTCGGTAAAACCCACTTCTCCTGCGCAGATGCACCGGAGTGCAGTGCGCGTATCGATGCTTTGGACCGCGAACAGATCGTGATCTGTGGTATGGAAGCGCACGTTTGTGTGATGCAGACCGCCCTGCGTCTGCTGGCACAGGGCAAGCAGGTCTATGTGGTGAGTGATGCGATCTCTGCCCGCGACCCAATCGATACCGCCGCAGCGATTGAACGTATGCGTGAAGAAGGTGTGAAGATGGTGACCCGCGAGATGGTGGGTTTCGAGTGGATCGGCCGCTCTGACGCACCGCAGTTCAAAGATTTCAGCATGAAGTTCCTGCGCTGAGGTAATCATGCCAGGCCCGGATGCCTGTAGTTCTGTCGTTAAGGTATCTGGGTCTTTAAGCCCTTTTCTTTAAAAATCAGAACCATAGGTAGACGTATGGAAAATAAGAATAACAATCCGTACAGCCTGGGCCTGGATAAGAATGCAGCCAACTACGCTGCCCTGACCCCGCTGTCATTTATCGAACGCGCCGCGAGCGTGTACCCCGATCGTACCGCCGTTATCCACGGTGATGTGCGTCGTAGCTGGTGCGAAACCTACCAACGTTGCCGTCAACTGGCCTCGGCCCTGCAGCAACGAGGCATAGGCGAAGGTGATACCGTTGCCGTGATGCTGCCCAACATCCCCGAGATGTTGGAGCTGCACTTTGCCGTACCGATGACCGGTGCGGTGCTCAATACCCAGAACACCCGCCTCGACGCGGAAACCATCGCCTTTATGCTCGACCACGGTGAAGCCCGTGTCGTGATCACCGACCGCGAATTCTCCGATGTGATGCACCGCGCGTTGCGAATGGCCAGCGTGGAGCCGCTGGTGGTGGATGTGGATGATCCGCAGTTTGCAGGTGGTGACCTGATTGGCACCCTAACCTACGAGCAGTTACTGGCTGAAGGTGATCCCGATTTTGCCTGGCAACCGCCTGCGGACGAGTGGCAACCGATCACCCTCAACTACACCTCCGGCACCACCGGCAATCCCAAAGGGGTGGTGTATCACCACCGCGGCGCGCACCTGAATGCGATCAGCAACATCATTGGCCAGAATCTGCCGCCCCATGCGGTCTATCTTTGGACCTTGCCGATGTTCCATTGCAACGGCTGGTGTTATCCCTGGTCGGTGACCGCCGTGGCCGGTACCCATGTCTGCCTGCGTCATCTGCGACCGGAGTCCGTATTCGAGCTGATTCAGGCCTGCGGTGTGACCCACTTCTGCGGTGCGCCGGTGGTACTGAATATGTTGCTCAACGCGCCGGAAGAATCCAAGGCGCTGGTGGACCATACGGTCACCGTCACTACTGGCGGTGCGGCACCTCCTGCAGCGATCATCGAAGGAATGGAAGCGATTGGTATTAAGGTGGTGCATGCCTATGGCTTGACCGAGTCCTACGGCCCGAGTGTGTTCTGTGCCCACCAGGATGAATGGGACGCGCTGGTGCTGGAGCAGAAAGCGGCGAAGATGGCCCGTCAGGGCGTGCGTGCACCGGCATTGGAAGAGCTGATGGTCGCTGATCCGGTTTCGCTCGAACCGGTGCTCCGTGATGGCAGCACCCTGGGTGAAGTCTTTATGCGTGGTAACAATGTCATGAAAGGCTACCTGAAGAACCCAACCGCCACCGAGGAAGCCTTTGCCGGTGGCTGGTTCCATACCGGTGATCTGGCGGTATGGCATGCGGACGGCTACATTGAGGTGAAGGATCGCTCCAAGGACGTGATCATCTCCGGCGGCGAGAACATCTCCACCATCGAGGTGGAGGACATCCTTTACCGTCACCCGGCGGTGCTGGAAGCGGCGGTGGTGGCCAAACCCCACGAACATTGGGGTGAAGTGCCCTGCGCTTTTGTCACCCTGAAAGAGGGGACGGAGGTGAGTGCTGAGGAGATCATCGACTTTACCCGCGACCACATGGCCCATTTCAAATGTCCGAAACAAGTGGTGTTTGCACCGTTGCCGAAAACCTCCACCGGCAAGGTGCAGAAGTTTGCCCTGCGGGCAATGCTCAAAGAGATACCGGCGGACATAACTGAGCAGGACATCTAGCAGGCCGTTGAAAATCTATCTGCGTTGTTATTACGGCGTTAAAAATCGACTCAAAATGCTCATTTATGACATATAAACTCCGCTTTTTCGTCGATTTTTGCCTTGTACTAACTGCCTCGAAAGCGTTTTTCAACGACCTGCTCTACCCGAGTCCCTCCTTGAGCCGGTGCGGCGTTTGCAGTCTATTAGGCTGCTGGCCCCGGCTCTTTCTTTTTCCGGCCTGCCCAGCCGCCCTTTTCTGGTACCATCGGAGGTCCGATCAGATGTTATTGAGTTACCCGAGCGAGTACCCGCCCATGGAGAGGTCCAGCCCGCAAGAGGGGCTTTCCGCACTCACCGACGATGCCGAACGTAACCGCCTGCTGGCGGAGATGGCCGAGCAGTCCACCGATATGATCTCCCGCCACACGCCGGGTGACTGGCGTTTTATCTACGCCTCCCCCGCTGTGGAAAACCTGCTGGGCTACACGGTGGATGAAATCATCGGCATGTCCGCCTATGAGCTTTACCACCCGGACGATGTGGAAGACTTTAAACGGCGCTCCCCCAGCGTGAGTTACGAGCGCGGACTTTATACCCACACCTACCGCTTCCGCTGTAAAGATGGCCACTACACTTGGCTGGAAAGCACCAGTCGCTCGATCCGTAATCCGGACAGCGGTGCGCTGGAAGAGATCTTGGTGGTTTCGCGTGACGCCAGTCGCCGTATTGAGGCAGAGCAGACCAACCGGCGCCTGGCGCGGGTGCTGGAGAGCAGCAGCGATCTGGTGGCTTTTGTCGATCTGGATAACCGCATCAGCGACCTTAATGAAGCGGCGCGCGAACGCCTGGGTGTGGATAACCCGGAGCAGCCACTTATCCTCCGCGACCTGTTGATGGCGCAGAGTTATCAACAATTGCAGGACGAGGCGTTACCCACAGCCCAGCAGGAGGGACAGTGGCGTGGTGAAGTGGAGATGTGTGCACAAACCGGCGAAGTTATCCCCGTGATGCTGGAGCTGCTGGCCCACCGGTCCTTTGATGGACGGATCGAATATTTCTCCCTGCAGGCGCGCGACCTGAGTGCACAAAAAGCGATGGAGGCGGAGCGCCAGCAGTACCAGGCAGAAGTGAGCCGTGCCAGTCGCCTGATGACCATGGGGGAGATGGCCTCGGGCCTGGCCCATGAACTCAACCAGCCGCTGACCGCCATCGTGAACTACGTAAGTGGTATCGAGCGCCGGGTGGAGCGCAGCGACACGGTCGCCTCTGCCCAACTGAGCAAACCGCTGCAGCGGATCAGTGCCACTGCCCTACGCGCCGGTGAGATTATCCGCCGTATGATGGACTTTGCCCGCAAGGGGCAGCCACAACGGGAAGCGATACCGCTGGCGGCCCTGGTAGACGAGGTGCTGCAGTTCTGTGCCAGCAGTGCCGGTCGCAGCAACGTACAGCTGACAAACCGAATTACAGATACGCAGATGGCAGTACTGGCCGACCGTATCCAGCTGGAACAGATTCTGCTGAACCTTTTGCTCAACGGCATCGAGGCCTGCCACAGCGACCAAGAGAGTGATGAAGAGCGCGAACCAAAACAGGTGTGGGTGGAAGCATCCAACTTCGAAGCTGGACAGGTGGTGATCCGCGTGTCCGATCAGGGCTCTGGCCTGCCGCAGGGGGAACCCGAGCAACTGTTCGAGCAGTTCTTTACCACCAAACAGGATGGTCTGGGCATGGGTTTGGCGATCAGCCACTCCTTGGTAGAAGCCCATGGCGGTCAGTTATGGGCCGAAAACACTGCTGAAGGTGGTGCGGTTTTCAGCTTCACGCTGGAAAAGGTATGAACCTGCGGTAAAATGCGCTCAATTGCAGCAAAACAGCAGTCAGGTAGAGTAAATCGATGAGCAGCAGCCAGGATCAGATCGTATATGTGGTGGATGACGATGAAGATGTGCGTGATTCACTGCAGTGGTTGCTGGAATCGGTGGATCTGAACGTCGAGAGCTTTGACTCCGCACAGGCGTTCCTTGATGGCTACCAGGTCGGTCAGGGCGGCTGCATCCTGATGGATGTGCGTATGCCCGGTTTGAGCGGCATCAGCGCGCAAAAAAAATTGCCCGAATACCAAATCGATATCCCGCTGATTATGATCTCTGCCCACGGTAATGTGGATATGGCGGTTACTGCTATGACCCAGGGCGCACAAACCTTCATCGAAAAACCGTTCAACGACCAGACTCTGATCGACCAGGTACAGCGTGCCCTGGCAGACGATCTGGCTCAGCGCTCGCGGTTGAACCGCAAACACAGCTTCCAGGCCCGTTACGACAGCCTGACCAAGCGGGAAAAGCAGGTATTTGAGCGGGTGGTCCAAGGGATGTCCAACCAGGAGATGGCGGATGATCTGGCGATCAACCGTAAAACCATCGAGGGCCATCGCGCCAATATGATGAACAAGATGGCTGCAGAATCCCTGGCGGAGCTGATCCAGATGGCGGTGGTGATCGGGCTGGTAGCCAGCGAATAACGCCAAAATTAAAAAAAGGCGCCAATGGGCGCCTTTTTTGTGTCTCTAAACCTGTCAGAAGCGATCGATCCGGTAAGGGGCCAGGTTGATCTCGCTGGACCCGGTGGTCACCAGCTCGGTGATAATGCGACCGGTGCGTGGTCCCAGCACCAGACCCATATGCTGGTGGCCGAAGGCGTACAGCACGTTGTCGTAGTTCGGACATTCGCCGATCACCGGCAGGCTGTCGGTAATGGACGGGCGGTGCCCCATCCACTTCACGTGATCGCTGGTGTCGATCTCCGGGAACAGGGTTTTGGCGTGGTGAAGCAAACGGTCGCAGAAGTCGTAGTTCGGGTCGGCTTTCAGGCCACCGAACTCCACCAGACCGGCAAAGCGGATACCGCCTTCCATTGGTGTGGCGACCAGCTTGCCCGCCGAGAACATGATCGGCGCGTGCAGTTCGATACCCGGATTCTGGATCTGCACGTGGTAACCCCGCTCCGATTCCAGCGGCACGTTGTGACCCAGTTGCTCGGCCAGCTTGGCAGACCAGGCGCCCCCGGCGATCACCAGACGGTTGACCGGGTAGATGCCACGGTCGGTCACGATGCCATTCACCTGACCGTTGTCGCGACGCAGTTCCCGCACTTCACCGGTAATCAGCTCACCGCCCTGCTCCACAAAGTGCTTGGCCATGGTTTTCACCAGCATACCCGGGTTCGGTGAGAAACCGTGGTTGTGCAGCGATACGGCGAAGTTGAACTCCGGTGATACCGCTTCTTCACGGTTGTGCACCTCGTCCCCTTCCAACAGGTCGTAGGTGTTACCGAATTTGCTGCGGGTGTCCCACGCCAGTTTGTCGGCTTCGAAGGCGGCGCGATCCTTGTACAGGTAGTAGTACGGCGCTGCCTTGGCATAGGCTTCGGCGCCGGTCATCGCGGCCTGTTCCAGGTGCAGGCTAGTGGCGTCCTTCAGCAGTGCCGCCAGAGACTGGCTGATATGTTGGAAACGCTGCATACGGGTGTTCATGGCAAAGGAGGTACCCCAGCCGGTCAGCTTGGGCAGGTAACCCAGTGGCAGCGACAGGGGCCCGTGTGGGTCCATCAGCAGCTGCGGCAGTGTCCAAAGAAAGCCGGGTGTTGCCACAGGGATGCAACCACATTCGGCGAAGATGCCTGCATTACCGTGCGAGGTGGCATCTGCCGGGGGGAGCTTGTCGATTACCGCCACCTTCAGGCCTTTCGCCTGCAGCTGTACGGCACAGGAGATACCGATAATACCGGCGCCGATGACGGTCACATCGGGTGTGCCGGCTTCGGTGCGAGGGTTTGGCTGAGAATGGTCTAACGTAGCCATAATTGGCATGTTCTCCGGTCGTTTGCGGCAGTTGAGGCAGTATTCGGGCAAAGACCTGCCCTGCCATCCGCAGACGACATATTTGATTGTTACAGTGCTTCGAGAGAAAAGAGCTCCGGGGTGGTTTCCACCCCGGAAAGGTCAGGCGATTAGCCCGGTGTTTGCTTCATGTTTTCCGGCAGGTAGGTGGCCAGTTCCGGGAACATCACCAGGATGCCCACCATCACCACCATCAGCAGAAACATCGGGAAGGCGGTTTTGGCGATGTAGCCGATCGGTTTCTTGGTCATGCCCTGCATTACGAACAGGTTGAAGCCGATTGGCGGTGTGATCTGGGCCATCTCTACCACCACCACGATGAAGATACCGAACCACAGCAGGTCGATACCGGCCTGACGGATCATCGGTTCCACCACTGCCATGGTCAGGACCACGGAAGAGATGCCGTCGAGGAACATGCCGACGATGATGTAGAAACACATCAGGGCGAAGATCAGCGTCAGTGGTGACAGCTCCAGCGAGCCGATGTATTCGGCTACGGTGGCCGGCAGACCGGTGAAACCCATCGCCAGTGCCAGGAACGCAGCACCTGCCAGGATCAGCGCGATCATGCAGGAGGTGCGGGTAGCTCCCATCAGACTCTCGATAAAGGTGTTCTTGGTCAGGGAGCCCTGCAGCGCCGCCAGCGTCAGCGCACCGATCACACCAAAGGCCGCGGATTCAGTTGCTGTCGCCACGCCGGTGTAGATGGTGCCGATGACCAGACCGATCAGCAGGATCACCGGGATCAGGAAGCGGGAGTTATACAGCTTCTGGCCGAAGCTCATGCGTGCTTCTTTTGGTGGTACTTCGTGACGGCGCACAAAGGACCAGACCGCGATGTAACCCATAAACAGGCCTGCCAGTACCAGACCCGGGAAGACACCCG
This sequence comes from Pontibacterium sp., assembly GCF_964228735.1. Taxonomy (GTDB): domain Bacteria; phylum Pseudomonadota; class Gammaproteobacteria; order Pseudomonadales; family Balneatricaceae; genus Pontibacterium. The sequence continues at coordinate 29,038 of NZ_CAXRBQ010000032.1, forward strand.
CCATAAACAGCTTGGAGATCGACTCGTTGATGGTCACACCGTACACGATCAGGGTCAGGGACGGTGGAATCATCAGACCCAGGGTGGATGCACCTACCAGGGTACCCAGGGTCATGTAGTCCGGGTAACCACGGCGGCGCAGCTCCGGAATCGACATCTTGCCCACGGTGGTCAGGGTGGCTGCGGAGGAGCCGGATACGGCCGCAAACACGGTACAGCCCACCACGTTGGTATGCAGCAGCTGGCCCGGCAGGCCCGCCATCCACGGGGCAAGCCCCTTGAACATATCCTCGGACAGGCGGGTGCGGAACAGAATCTCACCCATCCAGATAAACAGTGGCAGCGCGGTCAGTGTCCAACTCGCCGAGCCGGACCAGATCGCGGTAAACATCGCATCGCCGGTTGGCCGGCTGGTGAACAGCTCCATGCCGACGAAGGCTACACCCAGCAGTGCCAGTCCGATCCAGACGCCGCTGCCGAGCAGGAAAAACAGTGTAAACAGGAAAATACCTGTGAGTGTCAGCTCGTCCATCAGAACTCCTCCCCTTCAACGTGGTGCTCTTCGGCAAAGGTGTCGTCGTGGCCCATCAGGGTACGCACCAGGTGATCCAGCAGGGCGATGGTGAAGATCACCGAACCGATCGCGATCGCCATCTGTGGAATCCACAGTGGAGTCGCATCCTGGCCCTGGGAGATATCGTGGATCATATGGGATAGCTGTACGTTGCGGATGGAGTAATACGCAAGGTATCCCGCCAGCAGCGAGGCGATGCTCAGGCACCAGATATCCAATGCGCGGCGTACTTTGCCCTTGGCGATATTCAGGACCAGGCTGACGCGGATATGGGCGTTGCGGTTAAGGGTGTAAGCCAGCGCAAAGAAGGAGGAGGCGGCCATGCAGTAACCGGCGTAATCGGTAGAGCCGGGGAACTGAATGCCAGTCCAGCGGCAGACCATCTGGGCGACAATGATGCCCAAAATGGCGAGCAGGAATAGCGCTGCTACCGCACCGGAAGCCAGATACAGCGTATCCAGACCTTTGCGCAGCAATGATGTGCCTGCTGTACGGGTATTTTCCCGGGTCATGGTTTCGGTAGTCATGGTGATTATCGTTCTATTTATATTAGTCGTGCTCGCGCGCTACTTCCCTGTCAGCGCAGGAAAAGGCACGGCACACCCGAAGCAGCGGGTCGCCGTGCAAGGGAGGTACCCGGTTATCCGTTGATGAGGTCGAATAACCGGGTTGAGATGTTACTTGTTGTACGCGTCCAGGATCGCCTGACCACTGTCACCGGCGTGCTTCAGCCACTCGGCAGTCATGGTGTCACCGATCTGGCCGAAGTCAGCTGCCAGTTTTTCGCCTGCTGGCTGAACGGTCATACCGTTTTTCTGCAGCTGCTCGATGTACCAGCCTGCCAGCTGCTCGGAGCGTGCCGCACCGGCTTTTTCTGCCATCAGCGCCAGACCTTTAACGATGTTCTGGGTGTTCTCATCCAGGCTGTTCCAAGCCTGTTTGTTCACGAACACGTAGTTGCGTGGCAGCCATACTTTAACGTCGTACCAGTGGGTCAGGTGCTCCCACACCTTACGGTCGTAACCGGTTGCACCGGAGGAGATGAAAGATTCAGCTACACCAGTTGCCAGCGCCTGGCTCAGCTCGGCGGCTTCAACCTGTACCGGTACCGCACCGGCCAGCTCAGCCATACGTGCAGTGGCGCTGTTGTAGGAGCGGAATTTCACACCCTGCAGGTCGGCAGTGCCGTTCAGCTCTTTCTTCGCGTAGAAACCACCCGGAGGCCATGGCACGGAGTACAGCAGTACCAGGTTGTGCTTATCCAGCAGCTTTTCCAGCTCCGGACGGGCTGCTTTCATCAGCGCGTCGGACTCTTCGAAAGAGGTCGCCAGGAAAGGTACGGAGTCGAAGGCGAACAGCGCATCTTCGTTGGCGTGAGCCGACAGGATACGTTCACCGATCTGAGCCTGACCGGTCTGTACCGCACGCTTGATCTCGTTACCTTTGAACAGGGAGCCGCCGCCGTGGACCTTGATCTCCAGTTCGCCGCCGGTTGCGATCTTCACCGCTTCCGCAAACGCTTTTGCGTTCTGGGTGTGGAAGTTGGAGTCGGTGTATGCCATCGGCATATCCCACTTCTCACCAGCCATAGCAAAGGTGCTGGATACGGCCAGCGTTGCCGCTGCGATGTGCTTGATCAGTTTATTCAGTTTCATAGCCATGTTTCGTTTCACCTGTTTGATCTATTTATTGTTCTACCGGGTGTAGGGTTATTCAAGTAGCCATAAGCGATTCAAGTAGCCCTAAGTGATGCATCTTCAAGATGCATCAGATGGCAGCGATGCAGGACATCTCTACCAGCAGTGATGGACGTGCCATACGTGCTTCCACACACGCACGTGCTGGGGCCTGACCCTCTTCAACCCAGGCATCCCAAACTTCGTTCATTCCTGCAAAATCTTTCATGTCGCGGACATACACGGTAACGGAGAGCAGCTTGCTCTTGTCGCTGCCGATTTCGGCCAGCAGGTTTTCGATCTTTTTCAGCGTGGACGCTGTCTGTTCGCGAATACCTACGTTTTCATCGGCTGGAACCTGACCACAGAGGTAAGCCACGTTGTTATGGATCACGGCGCGGCTCATACGCTGGCCGCTGTCATGACGTTCAATAGACATTGAGTGTTCTCTCCATCCAGTTTGCGAGGAACCCGGATCAGTACCTGCGCATCAATTTCTGTGCTTCTCGACGAGAATTATTATTATTGGCTCTGGGGTATAAGTTCCAATACAATTATTTCAATGATCTATGCGGCAATGTTATGGGTGGGGTGAAATATTATGAATTCCAAACAGTTAGCGGCGTTCCGGGCGGTGATGTTGGCAGGTTCAATGAGTGATGCCTCGCGCATGCTCTATGTCTCGCAGCCTGCGGTGTCGCGTTTGATCAAGGATCTGGAGGAGTCGCTGGGCTTTACCCTGTTTGATCGCCGCAACAGCCGTCTCTACCCGACCCAGGCGGCACATGCGTTCTACCGGGAGGTGGAACGCCACTTTATTGGCATGGATAACCTCTCCCAGGCGGCGGATCAGATCCGCATGATGCGCAGCGGTCGTTTGCGTATTGGGGCGATGCCAGCACTGGCGTTCAGTGTGATGCCCACCATTGTCAGTCGCTTTCTGCGCAGCCACGGGGATGTATCCGCCGTATTCGCTCCGCACCTGTCTGTTGAGCTGGCAAACCGTGTGGGCGCGCAGCAGTTTGATCTGGGGGTTGTGATGTTGCCGGTGGAAAGCAAAGAGATCGCCTATGGACCTTGCTACAAAATCGACTGTGTCTGCATTGCACCTAAAGGTCACCGTTTTGCCGACCAGGAAAAAGTGCACGCGTCCGACCTGCACCGCGAACCGTTTGTGGCGATTGGCCAGCAGAATACGGTGACGCGTTTTCTGATCGATTCTGCCCTGCGGGAAAATTTGGCGCGCCCCGATGAGCGTATGGAAACCCTGCTGCTCTCCACGGCGGCCTCGATGGTGAAAGAGGGACTGGGCGTTTCGATCGTGGATGCATTCACTGCCCATACCTTTGCCGATGAAAACCTGATTGTGCGCCCGTTTGAACCGTCGGTGCCGCTCTATTTTGGATTTATCACCCCGGTAAACCGCCCGGTATCCGGTCTGGCGCAGGAGTTTATCGACAGTTTTGAGGCTTATGCGGCCTATAACTTCCCACTCACACCCATCGAGCCGGACGAGGTGGGGGTAGTCTGAGTCGTTCGGCTCGGTTACTATCGCCTTCTCTTCTTCGACATCCGACATCTCAATTTCTGTGGCTTCTCCTGAATCCATACTGGAGAAGTAATGTGCGTACTCTATTTCACTCGCAGGATCTGCTGCGGGGATTGTTCTATGGCCTGCTGGCGGCGTTGATCTGGAGCGGTCACAGCACCGCGACCACGCTGGGCCTGCAGGCGGGTCTGACTCCCACCGATATTACCGGTCTGCGGGCACTGGTGGCCGGTGCCCTGCTCTGGCCTTATTTGCTGAAGCGCTGGCGTCTCGTTCAGCGATTGGGTTTCTGGCGCTGCCTGATGATGGTGTGCTGCGTGGGTGTGCCTTTTGGCCTGATCAACAGCGCCGCGTTGCAGTTTGCACCGGTCTCCCATGCCGGGGTGATTGCACTGGGGCTGGTGCCGCTGTTTGCCATGCTATTGTCCCGTGTGATCTTCCAGCAGGCACTGAGCAAACAGGCGGTGTTCAGCGTTGCGCTGATGCTGGCTGGATTGGCGGTGTTTGGTTCCAGTGCCTTTTCTCAGGGCGGTGCCAACAGCTGGATCGGTGATCTGCTCCTGCTGACCTGTGCCCTGCTCTGGGCAGTGTTTGGTGTATTTACCACCCGTTGGCAGGTGCCGTCGTTGTTGGCGGTGGCGATCACCAGCGTGGGGTCGTTGCCCTTTGTGGTGTTCTGGTTGTGGTTCTGGCCGCCGCAGTTTTTTGCCATTTCGCTGGGAGAGTGGATCTTCCAGGCGTTTTACCAGGGTCTGCTGGTGGCGGGTGTGGCGATCTACGCAGTGAGTCGGGCCGGGGCCGCATTGGGCGCGCAGAAGGCGGCGCTGTTCAGTGCGCTGGCACCGGGCGGTGCGGCGATTGCCGGGTGGCTGGTTTTGCAGCAGCCGGTGAGCGCTTACCAGTGGATCGGGATTGTGGTGGTAACGCTGGGAATGGTGATGGCTCTGGGAGCTCGGCAGGAAGCTGCGAAGTCAGACCGGGCAGAAAGTCTGAAAGAGCAGGAAAGTGTGGCGAAGTGACTGCTTAAGCCACTTCGCTTTGTAGACGTACGTGGCTTAAGCGCCGCGCACCTCAGCCGGAATCATGCACACAGGGATCGGTTCCATCTTGTGCTGGTTGGCGCGGTTGAGACGTCGGTAGATCGCCAACACTTCGGTCTGACGTTCGCTCAGGCCGCTCTCGTCCCCGTCGAATTCCATCGCCCACTCCAGTTCAGGGTAAGACGCGCCGATCTGATCTTCGTCGGTGCGGTCATCGCCCCACAAACCGTCTGTTGGTGCCGCCTGCAGGATCGCATCGTTGACACCCAGCGCGGCACCCAGCGCATACACCTCGGTTTTCACCAGGTCCGCGATCGGGCTCAGGTCGACACCGCCGTCACCGTACTTGGTGTAGAAACCCACGCCAAAATCCTCAACCTTGTTGCCGGTACCCACCACCAATGCACTTTGCAGCGCAGCAAAGTAGTACAGCGTGGTCATGCGGATACGGGCACGTGTGTTCACCAGCGCCATCTGATTATCCTGATCGGCTTCCAGATTAGGCAGAGCCGCGCGGAAGGTTTCGTAGGTATCGGTCAGCTCCACCTCGACGCTGCTCACGTTCGGGTAGGTCGCTTCCAGAAAGTTGATGTGCTCACGGGCTCGGGACACCTGCGATTCATGCTGGTGGATCGGCATCTCCAGGCACAGGACCGGGTAACCGGTGCGGGCTGCCAGGGTGGAGGAAACCGCCGAGTCGATACCACCGGATACACCCACAACAAAGCCTTTGCACGGCGAGTTGTCGATGTAGGATTTCAACCACTGGCTGATATGGTCAATGACGGCTTCGGTATTCATTGCAGGTTCCTTATTTTCATAACGCAGATGCATCAAAACAGTGCAGCGGCGCGGCGTGTAGCCGATACAGATGGGTGTGCACTACAGACTAACGTGAAAACCGATTGAGTCAATCATCGGGCACCGATTCCCGCCCAAAGCGAGCGGCAGATCGGCGTTGAGCCCGACAGGCTGCTACGCTTAAAGACAGCGCGTAACTTCATCCCAGAGTGGATAAGCTGTTTTTCAAGGAATAACGTATGAGACGTTCGAACACTTACGCCAATGCGGCATTAACCCGCTTTCTCGGTAACTCTCCCGGATGGTACAAGCTGACCATCGTGTTCTTCCTGATGCTGAATCCCATCGTTTTGCTGCAGTTTGGCCCGATCGTGACCGGCTGGCTGCTGATCGGCGAATTCATCTTTACCCTGGCGATGGCGCTGAAGTGTTATCCCCTGCAGCCCGGTGGCCTGCTGGCAATCGAAGCGGTGGTGGCGGGCTTGACCCATCCCGATCAGATCTACCTGGAAGTGAGCGCTAATCTGCCGGTGATTCTGCTGCTGATGTTTATGGTGGCAGCGATCTTTTTTATGAAAGATATGCTGCTGTTTGTGTTTACCAAGTTGCTGATCAAGGTGCGGCAGAAGTTGCTGCTATCACTGCTGTTCAGTTTCCTGGGGGCACTGCTGTCGGCTTTTTTGGATGCACTCACGGTGACCGCAGTGCTGATCAGTGCCGCCGTGGGTTTCTACTCGGTCTATCACCAGGTGGCGTCGGGCAAGCGTGCGGAGGAACCGCACGACAACAATAACGACGAGTACTTCCAGGCGGAGCGTCGCCACGACCTGCATCAGTTTCGTGCCTTCCTGCGCAGCCTGCTGATGCATGGTGCCGTGGGTACGGCCCTGGGGGGCGTGAGCACGCTGGTGGGTGAACCGCAGAATCTTCTGATCGGCCAGAAGATGGGCTGGGACTTCGTGGACTTTCTGGTACATGTTGCGCCCGTATCGGCCACTACGCTGTTAGTGGGCCTGGCGACGGTGGTGGTTGTGGAGCGCTTTCACCTGTTTGGGTATGGCGCCACCATTCCGGATGAGGTGTTCGAGATCCTGCGCAAGTTTGATGAGCAGGAACGCGAAACCCGTACCAAGAGTGATATGTTTGCCCTGATGGTGCAGTTTGCCGGGGCGATCTTTTTGGTGTTTGCGCTGGCCTTGCACTTGGCCGAGGTGGGGATTATTGGCCTCACGGTGATTATCCTGCTCACCAGCTTTAACGGTGTGACCGATGAAAGCCGCCTGGGACGCGCGTTTCAGGAGGGATTGCCGTTCACCGCCCTGCTGGTGGTGTTTTTTACCATCGTGTCGATGATTCACGAGCAGCACCTGTTTTCACCGGTGATTGAGTGGGTACTGAGTAAAGACCTGTCGCAGCAACCGGCGATGTTCTTTATCGCCAACGGTCTGCTGTCCGCCATCAGTGACAATGTGTTTGTGGCGACAGTGTATATCACCGAGGTGAACGATGCCTTTCAGGCGGGGCGCATCAGTCGGGAGCACTTTGATACCCTGGCGGTGGCGATCAATACCGGGACCAACCTGCCGAGTGTGGCCACGCCAAACGGTCAGGCGGCGTTCCTGTTCCTTCTGACCTCTGCGATTGCGCCGTTGGTACGACTCTCCTACATGCGCATGGTGTATATGGCGCTGCCCTACACCCTGAGCCTGAGTCTTAGCGGTCTGTTTGCGGTGATGTTGTTTCTTTAGGGAAAAGAGTAGCTACAAGAGCACGTACAACGCTTTGTGACTCTCTTGTAGGTTAGCCATCGCAATGCGATGCCTAACATGTTGGGCACCGCTTCGCGGTGGCCAACCTACGGCTGGTTAATGGCGCAGGAGCTTGTCGATATCTTCCGGCGGTAGCGGACGGTTGAACAGGAAGCCCTGGCCCTGGTCACAACCAATCTGCTTGAGGTAGTCGTGCTGGGTGCCGGTTTCGATCCCCTCCGCCACCACATTTAACCCCAGGTTGTGGGCCATCAGCACCATGGTGGAGACCAGTTCCTGATCCTTGTTATGCTCCGGGATGCCGGAGATAAAGCTGCGGTCGACTTTCAACTGGTCCAGCGGCAGCTGGCTGAGCATGCTCAGACTGGAGTAACCGGTCCCAAAGTCATCCATCGACACGGTGATGCCCTGGTCGCGCAGCTGGTTGAGCGGTTCTACCACCTCTTCCAGGTTCTGGATTGCACAGCTTTCGGTGATCTCCAGATCCAACTTGTTGGCGGGCAGGCCTGAAGCCCGCAATGCCTGCTCCACATCCAGCGTCAGGTTGCGACGGGTAAACTGCTGCGGTGAAACGTTCACCGATACGTGCAGATCGTCAAAGCCGGCATCGTGCCACTCTTTACACTGGCGGCAGGCCTCCTGCAGTGCCCAGGCACCGATCTTACCGATCAGGCCCAGCTCCTCGGCAGCTGGAATAAACTGGTCGGGTGGGATCACCCCCTGCTCGCGGTCGTTCCAGCGCAGCAGTGCTTCCACCCCTACAATGCGGTTTGTACCCAGCTCCAGTTTGGGTTGGTAGTGCAGGAACAGCTCGTTGTTGTTCAGGGCGGTGTGCAGGCGGCTCTCCAGGCTCAGACGCTGCATGGAGCTGCGGTTCATGTCCGCGGAATACAGCTGGAAACTATTGCGGCCGTTGCTCTTGGCGCGGTACATGGCGGTATCGGCATGCTTAAGCAGGGTATCGCGGTCGGTGCCGTCTTCCGGGTAAGTGCTGCAGCCGATACTGGCGGTGATATGCAGTTCGTGCCCCGCCACGTTGATGCTTTGCTTCAGAGCACTGAAGATACGCTGCACCACGCGATGGATCGTGTCGGTGTGCTCCATCTCCGTCATCAGGATGATCATCTCGTCACCGCCGATGCGGGCGACAGTGTCCCCCTCGCGCACACAGTGACGCAGGCGGTCGGCAATTTCGCACAGCACCTGATCCCCCACAGAGTGGCCCAGGGTATCATTGATCCGCTTGAACAGGTCCAGGTCGACGAACATCAGGCCCAGACCATGTTTCATACGCTTGGCGGTGGCCATGGCCACCTCCAAACGGTCAAACAGCAGCTGGCGATTGGGCAACTTGGTGAGCGGATCGTAATAGGCCAGGTTTTCGATGATCGCTTCAGACTTTTTACGCTCGGTGATGTCGCTGAAGATCGCCGCGTACAGACGACGCTTGTTGCGTGCATCGTGCACCACGGTGATGGTCAGCCATTCTGGGTAGACTTCGCCGTTTTTACGGCGGTTCCAGATCTCGCCCTGCCAGCTGCCTTTTTTCTTCAACGAGCACCAAAGCTTTTGGTAGAAGTCAGGGCCCTGTTTGCCAGAGCTGAGCAGGCTGGGTTTCTGCCCCAGCGCTTCGCTTTCGGAGTAACCGGTGAGGATGGTGAAAGCTGGGTTGACCGAGAGGATGGTACCGCTTTCGTCGGTCACCATGATGCCGTCCATGGAGGCGTCGATCAGCGCCTTGGCCATGTTGAGGCTGCTTTCGCTCTGCTCCAGATCGGCGATGCGGTTATCGAGCGCTTCGCGCAGACGGTTGACGTACGCCTGCTCGATATTGGCCAAGACGTCGGCAAAGGAGATCACGCCACTGATCGATTGATCTTCCCGGGTGACACAGAGGTGGCGGATATGGCGTCGTTCCATCAGCGCGCGGGCGGAGAGCAGGCTCATGGTTTCGGACACGCTGATCAGCGGTTTGCTCATTACGTCCTCAAGGGGACGGTCGATCTGGTCCAGGGCGATCAAGCGTACCACGTCACGTTCGGTCAGCATCCCTTCAGGCTGGCCGTCGCGGGTGACAAGGATGCAATCGCTGCGGCGGTAACGCATCTCGGCGATGGCATCCGGCAGCGAAGCGGAAAATTCAATCGTGGTTGGTGGCTGGGGAGGAACGATAGCGCTGACTTCGCTCATACGCAGGAAGTAAGCCACATCCTGATTGATCACCACATCGCTCTGGGTGATGATGCCGGCCAGCTTGTTGTCGCTTTCCACAACAACCAGGTGGCGCAGGCCGTTGCGGCGGAATTGGCAGGTGGCTTCGTCCAGCGAGGCGTTGATGCCGATGGTGCTCACCGGTGCGCTCATCAGGTGGCGCACCTCAACCTCGGAATGCTCGACGCAGGTGTAATCGATCTTCAGGGCGTCGGCTTCGGTCCAGATACCGATCGGGCAGTCATCTTCAACGATCACAATCGAGCTGCAGTGACGCTCGAACATCAGTCCGGTGGCCTGCTGCAGGGTGAAATCTGGCGGGCAGGTAACAACGTTGCGCTGCACGATTGAGCGCACATCCCGTTTGATTGTACCGGAAAGGTCCTGGCCTATCTGGCTATCCATGCTTTCTCCAATAATACCGGCGTCCTCGTCTGGCCAGTGTGTTTGAGCCTGCAGCCTCGATGAGATTTTTCAAATCTCCCGATTATACGGCGCCGCGCGATTCATTCTAGAACAAATTTGGTTTTTTTGTTTGAAAGTTGGCGCAGATCAACTGTTGGAGGCACTAATTAATAGGCAGGGCGGCTGGTCGCCTCTGATTTTAATCTGTTTGAATTTTTATTGGATTTGGATGCCGTGAACAGCTGGCAAACAAGAGCGTGATTGCCGTATCCCTTGTTTTGTTGAGGAGGAACAATCCACTTGTGGCTGAGTGTTCGTACCATAAGTAAGTTGTATAGGCGCCGACGATGGCGTCATCTGTCGGGAGTGCCTTTATGGGCTGGACGTGTGGAATATTCGACTAAACTTTAGCAATTGCCGGTTGCCTGCATCTCAGCATACCTACAGCAACATCGTGTAAGCAGCTTTCCCGATAATAAGAACAACAGGTATACGACGTGACCACAAAACTGATCGACGATATGAGTCTCTACCGGTCCTGGCACTTGGCCCAGACCGAGCACGACGCCATCACCACTGAATTTGAATGGGTGGTGTTGCGCTTTAACCAGGCCTTCGAGCGCTTCTGCCTGCAGCTGGGCAGTACCGTGGGGCTGGGCAATCTCTCCTATCAGGAGTTAATTATCCTCAACGTGATCCGCATGCAGGATCGCCCCAAGCCGGTGACGATCATCGCCCGGTTGCTCAACCGGGATGACATCCCCAACATTCAGTACAGCCTGCGTAAACTGGCCGGTCTTGAACTGATCGTGAAGCAGAAAGAGCTGCAGGGGAAAAACTACACCTACTCCATGACGGATATCGGGCGCCGCAAACTCGACATGTACGCGGAGCTACGCGGTAAGCTTTTGACCGACCAAACCAGCAGTATCGATAGCGTAGATGAAAAGCTGCAACAGACCGCCCGCCTGATCAGTATGCTGACCGGTATCTACGATGAAGCGGGTCGGATCTCGGCCACCTATTCCAGTACCTTTGACGACGAATAATTCAGGGTTGGGCGGGGAGTATCCCTCTCCCCCTGTCTGTATGTGTTATACGACTGGATTTTAATTCAACACCCATTGGATGTCGGTGATAAGTAGATAGGTATAGCCCGCTTCCGATTCGGTGCGGTAGGCGCCCTTGGCGTTAAGTACCAGGGCAGCGACACAAGTCATTTCCCAGCCGTCTATCTCGTCGCCCACCCACTGGTCTTCTGTCAGGGCGGCGAAGTTGCGCTCCTCTCCGTAAACTTTCACCCAGGTCATCTTGTCCTTAACCGAGGCACCAACCGACGGGTTGGCCCAGGACCAGAGCCAGGTGTTGGAGAGTGTAGAAACGGAGCCGACAAACTGTATCTTTGCCCTGACCGCTGGCACCCCGTTATTGGAGAACGTAAGCACACCGGTCGCTTGATCCCACTCGAAGCGCTGGTGCTCTTTCAACTTATAATCACGCATCAACTCGTCTTGCCGCTCGGTCAGAAAATGGCAGGCGTCGGACACCGTTGTGCACCACTCCTCTTTCGCAATTACATCTGTCATAACACTACTCCAGACGCTTGTGATTAAGGGTTATACGCCTTTAAGCATAGTCGTTTCGCGCAGATCGCAACAATTTGTCAATATTTTGATGTGTGGATGGTGACGGCTGCGTATGTCAGTCGAGCTGCTCGGCGAGAAAATCAACCAGCATCCGGACCTTGGGGGAGAGGTGGCGGTTTTGCGGATACAGTGCCCAGATCCCCTCATCGGCGGGCTGGTGGTTGGTAAGCACTTCGACCAGCGTGCCAGCGTTGATATGCTCCTTCACGTAGTAGTCGGGCAGCTGAGCGATACCCAGGCCTTTTAGGGCGGCATCAGTAAGGGATTGGCCACTGTTGAAGTGGATATTGCCGCTGACCTTCACATTGCGTTCCTGCCCACCCTCTTGAAAGCGCCAGTACTCCAGCGTACCGCGCAGACAGTTGTGTTGCTCCAGCTCAGACAGCAGGTGAGGTTCACCGTTGGCGGCGAGGTAGGCGGGTGATGCGCAGACGTACTGGCGGCGGGAGGCCAGGCGTTTCGCCATCAGGCTGGAGTCCTCCAGCTTGCCGAGACGGATCGCCAGGTCGTAACCGTTGTCGATCAGGTCGACCTTTTGGTTGGTGAAGTGGCAGTCCAGCTCCAGATCGGGATAGAGGCGAATAAAGTCGTTGAGCAGCGGCGCGATACGGTTCTCGCCGTAGGTGGTCGGGGCGGTAATCTTCAGCTTTCCGCGTGGGGTGCGTTGCATATTGGTCAGGGTGCGCTCGGCTTCCTCCAGGCCGTCCAGTACCTGGCGGCAGTGTTGGTAATACACCTGCCCTGCTTCAGTCACGGTCACCTTGCGGGTGGTGCGGTAGAACAGTTTGGTGGCCAGGCGACTTTCCAGTGCACTGATCTGACGACTGACTTGCGCGACGGAGATCTCCAGGCGTTTGGCGGCAGTGGTAAAGCTGCCGGTTTCGGCGACGGCGACAAACTCAGTGACCCCTTCCCAGTTGAACATTATTACTGTCTCGTAAAAGTAATTTGCTTAAAGCTTAGATTATCTCGTATTCAGAAAGAACTACACTGGTACTTACCTATATTATCGGCATTCAAAAATAACAGGAGCTGCCGTCATGAGTGACAAGATGATTAAATCCCGCGCCGCCGTTGCTTGGGGTCCGAACCAGCCACTGATCATCGAAGAAGTGGATGTAATGCCGCCGCAGAAAGGCGAAGTTCTGGTACGTATCGTAGCGACCGGTGTGTGTCACACGGACGCGTTCACCCTGTCTGGTGAAGACCCGGAAGGTATCTTCCCAACGATCCTGGGCCACGAAGGTGGTGGTATCGTTGAAGCCGTTGGCGAAGGTGTGACCAGCGTTGAGGTGGGCGATCACGTCATCCCACTGTACACCCCGGAATGTGGCGAGTGTAAGTTCTGTAAATCCGGCAAAACCAACCTGTGTCAGAAGATCCGTGAGACCCAGGGTAAAGGCCTGATGCCGGACGGCACCACCCGTTTCTACAAAGACGGTAAGCCGATCTACCACTACATGGGTTGCTCCACATTCTCCGAATACACCGTCTTGCCGGAAATCTCCCTGGCGAAAGTTAACAAAGAAGCACCATTGGAAGAGGTCTGCCTGCTGGGTTGCGGTGTCACCACCGGTATGGGCGCAGTAAAGAACACCGCCAAAGTTGAGGAAGGCTCAACTGTCGCGATCTTCGGTATGGGCGGTATCGGTCTGGCTGCCGTTATTGGTGCGACCATGGCGAAAGCAAGCCGCATCATTGCCATCGACATCAATGAGAGCAAGTTTGAACTGGCGAAGCAGCTGGGCGCGACCGACTGCATCAACCCGAATGACTACGACAAACCGATTCAGGAAGTGATCGTTGAGCTGACAGACGGTGGCGTAGATTACAGCTTCGAATGTATCGGTAACGTCAACGTGATGCGTGCGGCGCTGGAGTGCTGTCACAAAGGCTGGGGTGAGTCCGTGATCATCGGTGTAGCCGGTGCCGGTCAGGAGATATCCACCCGTCCATTCCAGCTGGTAACCGGGCGTGTATGGCGTGGTACCGCATTCGGTGGCGTTAAAGGCCGTTCCGAACTGCCGGGCATCGTGGATCAATACATGAACGGTGAGTTCAAGCTGGATGACTTCATCACCCACACCATGGGTCTGAATGAGATCAACGAAGCCTTCGACCTGATGCACGAAGGTAAGAGTATCCGCAGCGTTGTCCACTACGACAAGTAATCCCGTTTGTCGCCGCTTCGTTTAAGGCGGGGCGGCCAAGGAGCAGAAAATGACAGTGGAAAACCTGAGCCAGAATCGTAGCTTTGGTGGCTGGCACAAGCAGTACAAGCATCAGTCGAGCAGCCTGGGCTGCGAGATGCGCTTTGCCATCTTCCTACCGCCCCAGACCGCGCACGGTGAGAAGGTACCGGTCCTGTACTGGCTGTCGGGCCTGACCTGTACCGACGAAAACTTCATGCAGAAAGCCGGCGCTCAGCGGGTCGCGGCTGAACTGGGTATCGCGATTGTTGCGCCGGATACCAGCCCGCGTGGTGACGACGTAGCTGACGAAGCAGAGCGTTACGACCTGGGTAAAGGCGCCGGTTTCTACCTGAACGCCACCCAGGAGCCATGGGCGCAGCATTACCGCATGTACGACTACGTGGTGAACGAGCTGCCTGCGCTGGTGGAGGAACTGTTCCCGGTAACGGATCAGCGCGCGATCTCCGGTCACTCCATGGGTGGTCACGGTGCCCTGACCATTGCGATGAAGAACCCGGAACGGTTCAGCTCCGTGTCAGCGTTCAGCCCGATCTGCAACCCGATCAGCTGTCAGTGGGGACAGGATGCATTCCGTGCCTACCTGGGTGATGACCCGGCGGCGTGGCAGCAGTACGATTCCAGCGTGCTGATGCAGCAGGCCTGCAGCGAGCAGTTTCTGCCTGCGCTGGTGGACCAGGGTGAAGCGGATGACTTCCTGGAGAGTCAGCTGCGTCCGGAAACTCTGGAAGCGGCGGCACAGGCCAGTGGTTACCCGCTGGAGCTGAACCGTCATGAGGGCTACGACCACAGCTATTACTTTATCGCCAGCTTTATTGAAGACCACCTGCGTTTCCATGGGAAGCATCTGGGAGTGTGAGGATTAATTGGCATTAAGGTGCTTGGAAAGGCGGAATTGCTGAGAGGTGATTTCGTCTTTTTTGTATCTAGATTATGCGGTTAGCCGGTTTATATAGTGATACACATACCCCTACTTTCGCCCTGCTGGGCGAGGCAAGGGAGGGTGTTGGCCCTCCCTTACCAATCCCAGCCAACCCCGCTACTTGCCGTGCAAAGCCCGGTTCCCTGTGCGTTCCACAAATAAAACGAAGCAAATAAACTCGGCCTTCGGCCTCAAACAGAATTTGCTTTTAATCGTTTCATTTATGAAATGCTCGGCGGCGTAGAGGGGAATACGGCCCGTGCCATCCGATAGATAGTTCGCAGAATTAAGCTTCAGATTGGCACGGATAATCCTCCCTTCAGTGCAGCCGAGCATTGCAGGTTTTCCGGGATTCAAGGCGAGGACTGTTTGAGGCGCGCAGCGACGAGTTCCGCAGCCTCCCGGGAAAGCGAAACGCGCAGGGAAGTTGGCGTAGCCAACCAAACTGTAGGGCTGCCGGGCGGGCCGCGCAGGCATTGATAAGGGGAGTTCAGAGACTCCCCTTATCTCGCCCAATCTGGGCGAAAAGAGACAAAGCAAAGCCTCAAATCACAGGCTTCTCCACCGGCAACGGCACACTCAAATACGTCGAAAACTCCTCAACAAAATCCACTGCAATACACGCATGTACCTTACCCTGCTTGTCCTCAAATACCGCCCGTTCCGCGATCGGGAACAGCGGCTGGTGCCAGATATTCGGGTGGATCTTGATACCGAAGGTACCATCACAGTAGAACGCCACAAAATCTTCCGGCTTTACATCATCGCCCGGTAAGGCCAGCAGCGCCACAAACGGTTTGCCGTCCTTCGGGCAGAAGATCTGGGAGCCGTCCGGGTGGTAGTTGGCTTCACGCACAAAGATACGGGAGCGGTTGACGTTTTTGTTGTCGAAGGATGCGGTCATCGGGTCGGTGAACCAGCCAGTTACGTAGTGGCCGTCTACCGCGTGGTTGCGGGCTACGGCCATATCGCCTTCCCAGGTGAAGACAAACTCGCCCTGGGTGATGCCGCCTTCGTTACCGGTGCCCGGTACCACGTCGCGCCAGCCCTGCTTTGGCCAGGTGACGATATCCACCACCGCATCTTCGAAAGAACTCTCGATCTTGCCGTAACCGGCCTCTTCGAAGGTTTTCGGTGTGGCGATGACCAGCGGTACTTCGTGTACTTTGATGTTGTCTGCGTGCAGGGATACCGGGCCTTCCATTGGAATGGTGGAGCTGGGTTCCGGCATAGTTGGGTTAGCGGATTCAGGTGCAAGGCTCATATGAGATACCTCATTGATGATGGCTAAAATCAAATTCTGTATCTGGTATATACCAGTGGTTTGTTACAAAAAAATGCCAGCTTTGCTAATGAGGCTCCGCTGGCTATAAGAACGCGTCTTTTACTTCTCAGGTTCTCTGGGAATTGAAATGCTCATTCGATTGTAACCGGAGTAGCGACCGACGGAGTCATGCCGATGCTTTTACATTGGCGTTCCAATGCCAGCTCGACAAAATCTTTGATACCCGGCAGGTTGCTGCGGGTTTTCAGCCACACAACATGTTCCGTTACCTGCTCGGTGGCTTCCTCCACCGGGATGGAGCGGAAGCGGTTGTCCTGGCGAATATCACTGGCCAGCGCAAAGCCTATCCCTAGCCCGTGTACCACCGCTTCACAGATATCCTGGCGGGTTTCCATGATCACGTGGGAGGTCGGGTGCAGGTTGTGGCGGGCAAAAGTGCGGTTGGCCAACTGCTGGGTGAACGCCTGCTCGCGGTAGAAGATTAGTGATTCATCTTTCAGCTGGTGCACGCTGAGGGAGCGCTCATTGGCCAGAGGGTGATCGGGATGGACCACGGCTGTGAGGCTGTGCACGTAGTATGCCAGACGGGAGATGTTGGTTTCGTTGTCATGCATCGGGAATAGGCCGATATCCACTTCGCGATTGAGGACCTTTGCCTTGCACTCGTCGGTTGTTGCAGTGCTGATCTTCAACGTTGCACCGGGAAAGCGGCGGTTAAACTCCGCGATCAGTGGCATAAAGATCAGAGGAGACGCGGTGGCTACACGCACGGTGTGCATACCGGACTCCAGCCCTGGATGCATCAGGGCGTCGATGGAGTTGTCCAGGTCGTCGTACTGGCGGGTGATACGGTACAGCTTCATGCCGAGTTCGGTGGCACGAACACCTTTATTGACACGCTCCAGCAGCGGATGGTCAAAGCGACCTTCGAGCTTGCGGATCTGGGCGGTGATTGCGGGTTGGCTGACCCCAAGCGCATCCGCTGCACGGGTGTAGTTGCCGGTTTGCAGTGTCGCGTTGAAGGCGCGGATTTCGGTCAGGGTCAGGTCCATATCAGAAACTCTCCATTACAGGTTCTGCTGCGACCTGGGCGCCGGTGCGCAGGCGTGTTTTATCCGGTGCTTCCAGCAACGGAATGGACGCGATCAGTTTCTGGGTGTAGGCCTGTTTAGGTTCAAGGAAGATCTCACGCACCGTGCCCTCCTCCACGAACTCACCGTGTTTCATGACACAGACTCGGTCACACAGGTTGGCGATCACGCTCAGGTCGTGGGAAATAAAGAGTATGGTCAGGCCCAGTTCCTCTTTCAGCTCCTTCAGTAGCTTCAGGATCTCCGCCTGGATCGATACGTCCAGCGCTGCCACCGATTCGTCGGCGACGATAAATTTCGGATTACACACCAGGGCGCGGGCGATACTGATACGCTGACGTTGACCGCCGGAGAAGGCGTGCGGGAAACGGCGCAGGTGTTCCACTTCGATATGGCAGCGCTTGGCCACTTCAATCACGCGGGCGTCGGTCTCTTCGCGGGTTTTGGTGATCTTCATCGCTTCCAGTGGTTCGGCGATGATGTCACGTACGGTCATACGGGGGTTGAGGGAGCTGTACGGATCCTGGAAGACCAGCTGTGCGGTCTGAGCCAGACGTTTGCGCTTGATCTTCATGCCCGCACCAAACTTCACCTCTTTTTTGGTGTGGAAGTATTCTACCTGACCCGAGCTGATCGGGGCTGCGCCCAGCATCGCTTTACCCAGGGTGGTTTTACCGGAGCCACTCTCCCCCACCAGACCGATGACCTGGCCTTCTGGTAGATCCAGGCTGATGTTCTTCACGGCGGTGAAATACTCGGTTTTGCGGCCGTTACCTGCCAGCGGGTAGGTGATGGAGAGGTCTTTAACGGACAGCAGCGGGTCCGGGGTGTGTTTAGGCGCTTCCGGCAGATCTTCCAAGTGTGGCAAGGCGTCCAGCAGGCGTTTGGTGTAGCTGTGCTCCGGACGGAACAACACGCGCTCGGCAGTGCCCGCTTCCACCACTTCACCCTTCTTCATTACGGTGACGTTGTCGGCAATCTTGGAGACCACACCCAGGTCGTGGGTGATAAAGATCATCGCCATGCCCATCTGTTCGCGCAGCTCCAGCATCAGGTCCAGTACCTGGGCCTGGATTGTGACGTCCAGTGCGGTGGTGGGTTCGTCGGCGATCAGCAGTTTGGGTTCGGTGGATAGGGCCATGGCGATCATGGCGCGCTGGCGCATACCGCCGGACAGCTCGAATACGTACTGGTCGAAACGTTTTTCCGGATCCACGATGCCGACACGCTCAAACAGCTCGATACCGCGATGGCGTGCCTGGTCCTTGCTGTAGCCGAGGTGGATCTGCATGGTCTGGATCATCTGGTCGCTGATGCGCAGGGCCGGGGCGAAGCTGGCCATCGGCTCCTGGAAGATCATGGAGACCGCGTCTCCACGCACTAAGCGCAGGTCGCGGCCACGCAGCTTGAGGATGTTCAGGTCCCGGTTTTCGTGCTGCAGGCTGATCTGGCTTGGGTGCTGGATCACTGCATTGCCCGGGGTCAGACGCATAATGGTTTTGGCGGTCACGGATTTACCTGAGCCACTCTCCCCTACCAGGCCCATCACCTCACCCGGACGCACGGTCAGGTTGACGTTGTTCACCGCCCGCACCAGCCCTTCATCGGTATTAAAGTCGATGGTCAGATCGCGGATCTCAAGCAGTTTGTTGTTCATGCTTTGATTGATCATCATCTTATTTCTTCTCCGAGTAAGGATCCGCTGCATCACGCAGGGCATCGCCAACAAATACAAACGCCATAATCAGGAATACAAACACCGCCACCGGGAAGAACTGCCAGATCATGTTCTGCTGGATGTCCGGGTCCTGCGCTTTCTGCAGCAGTACACCCAGGCTGTTGACCGGTTCGGTCAGGCCCAGGCCCAGGAAACTGAGGCTGGTTTCCGCCAGGATCACGTAGGGAAAGTTGATCAGGGTGTCGACGATGATGTAGCTGGTGAAACTTGGGATCAGGTGTCGCCAGATGATGCGACCGGCGCCGGAGCCGCAGAGCTGTGCGGCGAGCACATAATCCTGGTTACGTTCGGTCAGGATGTGGGTACGCAGGCGACGGCCCAGGGCGGCGAAGTCCAGTGCGCCGATTACCACTGCGATGGCGAAGTAACGCTGGATCGGGGTCAGGTCCATCTGCGACAGCGCTACGGCACAGGCCAGATAGATTGGGATGGCAGGGATCACACGCACCGCTTCGGTGATGCTCATCAGAATGGCATCGATGCGGCCACCAAAGTAACCACTCACACCGCCCACCAGCAGCGAGGTAAACAGTTTTACGATCAGCGCCACGATGGCGATGCTGATGGTTACCCAGATAGCGTGCAGGGTGCGGGAGAACACGTCCTTGCCGTCTTCGTCGGTCCCCATCAGGTGGATCTGGCCCTGCTCCACGCCAAACAGGTGGCGATCCCAACGGATATCCAGGTCCAGGCCAGCGACGCTCAGGTCGATCAGGCTGTACTCCCAGCCTTTGACAAAGAACTGTATATAACGGCGCTGCTCTTTATCCACCGTGAACTTGTTCTGGCTGGACGCTTTCAGTGCGTTGCCGGAGGTCAGTGCATCCAGGGCGTTCAGGTTGCCACCTGCCAGCGCACTCAGGTCCAGCTTTGGCTTTTCCTTGGTGTAGGTATAGGTAAACGGGCGCAGGGAGAAACCGTTGTCATCCCAGAAGTACAACACCTGCGGGGCGCCGCGGCGGTAATCTGCGTCGGCACCACGGATGGTTGGGTCTACCGGTGAGAAGAACGGTGCAAAGAAGCCCATCAGCACCAGCGTGCCCAGAATCCAGGCCGCCACCACGCCAGAGGTCTTGCGCTTGAAGCGCGCTTTGATCAGCGCGAACTGACCCGCGGTGTAGTAGGAATCGTCGTTTTTTGGCTTCGATTTACGCCCGAAGCGAGCTAACAGTGCATTCATCATCAGTTCCCCAATACACTCTTACGGACGCGTGGATCGATCGCAGCCAGAACTACGTCGGTGAAGAAGTTCATGCTGATAACCACCAGCGCAACCAGGAACAGGATGCCTGCTGCCAGCTCCTGGTCATTGGTCATCGCCAGGGCTTCGATCAGCAGTGCAGCGGCGTCGGTCAGGCCGATGACGATCGCTACGATAGGCAGGTCGTTGAAGACACGTTGGAAGTCGAAACCCACAGAGTTGAACAGTGGGCTGATGGAGTGACGTACCGGGTAACCGGCCCACAGTGCCACGCCGTCCACGCCACGTGCACGGGCCGCGTCGACGTAGAGTTTGTTGGACTCGTCCACCACCAGCGCACGCACGGTCTGCAGCTGCAGCGCGGTGGCAGACCAGCCAATGACAAAGATTGGCAGCCAGATGTGGCCCAGAAAGTCGTCCAGTTTGCCCCAGGAGAAACCGTCCGTACCGAACCACGGTACGTTACGCCATTCATCGGAGTACAACCCGGTTGGCATGGATTCACCGGCAAAGACGTACAGCAGGATGATGGTCAGTGCCAGCAGGAAGTTTGGCAGCGCCAGGCCCAGATAACTGACAATACGCAGCACCAGGTCGAGCACTTTCTGGCAGCTCAGGCCGATGCTGTTGATAATGCGCTCGGTTTTGCTGTGTTGTGGATTCTTGTCGGTCCAGGTCTTGTTGATAGTGAACGCAGACAGGATGCCAAACGGTACGGCGATCAGGTAAGAGAACACCAGACCGGCCATGCAGAACATAAAGCTCATCCAGAAACGGTCACCCAGCGCCAGGTTTACGGACTGACGTTTGGCGCAGCTGAAGCCCAGGTCGCCGCGCAGTGTGAGATCGGTTACCCAGCTCGCCCAGCGAATAGCCAGGGGCTGATCCAGGCCCATGCGGGCGCGTTCAGCGTCGATATCCGCCTGGGTGATGGTTTCGCCCTGGGTATTTTTATAGGCGATGTATTTCTCGGCACAGTCACCCGGTAGGACTTCCATCAGGGAGAACACAATGCCGCTGACGATCAACAATGTGATCAACGCCAGTACAAAGCGGTTAAAGACGTAGTTGAAATACTGGCTGTCGCGGCCGCTCCACCAGAGTAAGCTGCCGATACTGAGGAGAATCCACAGTAGCCAGCTATCGGCGAAAAAGTTAGAGATAGATTCTGCGATCACAATAAAAATCCTTAACCTACTAAGCGAATGCCTCTGGGCAGGCATTGGATTAGTAAGCTGATATGCGTTGGGTTGAATCAGGTGTTTTTTAAACGAACAAAAGGGAGAGGCAATGCCTCCCCCTTTGCTTCTAAGGCATCAGTGATGCTTAGTATTTAGCAACGCCCTGCTCGTCCAGGTACCACTGGGATGGCAGGTATGGGTATACGCGGTAGTAGTCGTAAGACCAGGTCTTCGGTGTTTCGAAGTTGCCCAGCTTGTTGCTGCGGTAGATTGGGTTAACCGCTTTCACAGTACCGATGATGAACAGGTCATCAACAACACGTTTAGCGATCTCTACCCCCAGCTTGTTAGACTCGTCAGAACCGGATGGCAGGGTTACGAAGCGGTCAGCCATCTTCTGCATTTCGTTTACTGTCTGAGGTGGCTTCACACCTTCAGTACCGTTGGTGTCGCGGTACTGAGCCCACAGCATGCCGGTACGCAGACCGAAGAAGTTGTCGTAAGGAGGCAGCAGAGTCTGAGTATCACTTGCCAGAGTCGCCAGTGGACGGCCCATTACCCAGAACATTACGCTCAGGTCGTTAGCCGTCTGAGAGTTACGGTACTCGTCAGAAGTGACTTCCTTGATGGTCGCTTTCACACCCACGTCGTTCCAGTTGTTGGCGATGATCTCAACCACTTCGGTTGCGGCGCCCTGAGTTGCGTACTGGATGTTCAGCTCGAACTTCTTGCCGGAAGGCAGGTCACGCAGGCCGTCGCCGTCTTTGTCGACTACACCCGCTTTGTCCAGCAGCTCTTTCGCCAGTTTCTGGTCGAACTGAGTCCACGCGCTCTTCAGATCTTCAGTTACGAAAGATGCAGTGTCAGCGTCGAATGCAGTGTACTGAGTGGGTTTACCCAAGCCGAAGTATGCAATCTCGTTGATCTGATCACGGTTAACCGCAACAGACATTGCACGACGGAAGTTCACGTCGTTGAATACTGCGCGCTTCTCCATGTCCTTATCGGTCAGGTTGAAGGCGAACGTGGTTTCACCAATGGTTGGACGCAGTGCGATCTCGTAGTTGCCCTGCTCTTTGTTTTCCAGCAGTACCGGTGCCTGCGGCAGGTTAACGGCCTGAGACTTGTAGTCCACGTCGCCTGCGATCAGCTTAGCGGTCTGGATATCCTGATCGCCGATGAATACTTCGTTGATTTCGTTGATGTATGGCAGCTGGTTACCCGCAGTATCAACCTGGAAGAAATATGGGTTAGCAACCAGACGGCGGCCTTCCAGCGTCTCTTCTACAACCAGGTGAGATTCCAGGGTTGGGGCGATGGCAGTGAAGCCCGCTTTTACCAAACGGTCGGACGCGGCTTTGTCTTTCAGCAACGGCGTTGGAACGTCTTTCCAGTCAGACTGACCGTAGTAGAAGTTGATTACCGCGTAGCCGTTATCGAAGCCCAGCTCTTTTGCCAGCTTGTCAGCGTCTTTGTTGAATTCAGGGTGGAACTTGGAAAGCAGGTGCTTAGGCTGGAATGGCTGAGCGTAGTCCAGTGCGAAGTTAGCCAGCAGACCTGGTTTTGGCGCGTTCAGGGTGAAACGCACGGTGGTTTCGTCCAGCGCTTCAACTTTCATCGGTTTGCCTTCGGACATGAAACGATCCTTTGGCTTCTCGATGATGTTGGTGTCCATCAGCATGTTGTTGTACCAGAACGCGATGTCGTCTGCGGTGAAGGCAGAACCGTCAGACCATTTGTGGCCCTTACGCAGTTCAAAAGTCAGCTGAGTGAAGTCTTCGTTCCATGTCCAGGACTTAGCAATGTTTGGTACCACAGTCTGCAGGTCGTCGTTGTAACGCACCAGGTTCACGTGACGTACAGACAGCAGGTCGGACGTGCCTGATTCAGTTGCCTTGGAGATACCGTCCAGAACACCGCCGTAGATACCGATCTGGCCGTAAGGTGCAATCACCAGAGGTTCAGCTGGCAGACGCTTAGCCAGCGGCATCAGGTCTGGGTTACCGGCGATGCGTGCGTTCAGCTTAGCGATAGCTGGGTTCTCGGAGAAAGACATCGCACAGCCGTACTTCTGTTCAAACTCAGCGCGTTCAAACAGGTGCGGGAATGCACCACCTTCATTAGGACCGGATACTGACGGGCAAGCGGCCATCACGTTGGTAGCCAGCAGCGCAGCTGCGCCTGCGAACAGTAACTTAGACATGGTTTGATTCCTGAATTTTTAGGTTTATCAAAGGGTTAAAGTAGGAGCTTCGGTTTCGGTCAATTGCCAATTCAAGGTACACCAGCCACGCTGGCTGGCGATCTCTGAAAGCTTGGTGTCCGGGTTGGTTGCCACCGGATTAGGCACCTGCTCGAGCAGGGCCAGATCGTTGATCGAATCGCTGTGGAACAGCGCATCGGTCAGAGCTTCGTTTTGTTCTTCACACCAGATCGCCAGACGCTGCACCTTGCCTTCGCGAAAGGATGGGATGCCGTCGATGGCGCCGGTGTAGTAACCGTCGTCGTTCTTCACCAGGTCGATCGCCAGCACATCTTCAACACCCAGCTCGTGTGCCACTGCTTTCACGATAAAGGTCACGGTGGCGGAGATGATCAGCGGGCGATGGCCCTCTGCCTTCAGTGCCTGCAGCAGTGCGCGGCCTTCCGGGTAGATGCGCGGGCGGATGTAATCGCTGATAAAGTCCGGCAGCAGGGCGTCGATCTCATCGCTGTGCAGGCCGAGTACCGGTTCCACCAGAAACTCGACGTATTCGTTCATGGAAAGCTGTTCGTTGTTGTACAGCTCCATCATCACCGCATCGCGGCGGATGTACTCTTCGTCTGCCAGACCCCGTGCCTTCAGGTAGCTGCAGAACAGGGATGCGGAATCACCCGCCACCAGGGTTTCGTCCAGATCAAAAATTGCCAGTGCCATTACAGTCCCCTTTCCCCACTCAGCAGGCCTTCGGTTACCGGTTTGCCGTGGTTGTTGATACCCAACAGTTCACATACAACGCCGCACAGCTCCAGTTGCTGTGGTTCCGCGCTGTGGCTGTGGCTGAAACCATTGCCGATCACAAACAGTGGCACTTCACGCTCTTCCGGCAGAAGGCCGCCGTGGCTTTTGTCTTCGTTCATGCCGTGGTCGGCGGTGATCAGGATCTGGTAGCCCTCTTGGATCCAGGCCGGCAGATGATCGGATAGTGCCGCATCGGTGCGGCGGGTTGTGTTGCGGTAGTGACCGCTATCGATGCCCGCGCGGTGGCCGGCATCATCGATGTTCATCGGGTGTACCAGCAGGAATTCCGGGTTGTAGGTACGTAGCAGGTGTTCCGCGTCCAGGAACAGGTGGGAATCCGGGTAGTGGTCTTCGTGGTAGAAGATGCCGTAGGGGATCAACTGTTCCGGGTCGATGGTGTAACGGTCACGGATCGCGTCGTACGGGGTGCGGTTGTACAGCTCGCTCACCCAGTTGTATGCCGCGGCAGCGCTGGTCAGACCCGCGTTACGCGCGAGACTGAAGATGCTCTGCTGGTTGGAATTACGGGTCACATGGTTATGCACGATACCGCTGACTGCCGGTGCGACACCGGTCAGGATCGCTTCGTACAGAGGACGGGACATGGAAGGCAGTTCGCATTCCACCTTGTACAGGGTCGCAATCCCCTGCTCTTTCAGTGCCTGAAGGTAACCCATGCAGGTCTCACCGACCTGATAGTTGAGACCGTCCAGCACAACCAGAATGACTTTTTTAGACATAGAAACCTGTAGCTCAGCCTTTAGCTGCCCGCGTGTTATGGATCAGGTGTGCGCGGACAGGCGTTGAAAACAGGGTCTAAGATACGGTTGCTGTGTGACTGGTCTGTGTAGGAAATAAGTAAAAATGATGAAAGGTGGTGGTTTGAGCTTATGTGTATAACTAATTCTTGGGTTTTGTAATTGAATTGATGGTTAGAGGAGGTTGAGTGAAACCCATTGAAATATAAGGGTTAGTCAGGGGCTGTTGCGGTGGTTTAAGCGTGGAGGTGCGATCGGGTTCGTGGTTTGGTGCCAGGATTGGCTGTCATAAAAGAACTTTTTAAGGGGCACTTCTGGTTTGTTGTACGGGGAGCGTTCACCGCGTTTCAAACACGGAAGTGTGGTGCAAGACGATGGTAAGGGGTTTGCACTGCAAAAAATGGTATATAATTTCCATCTTTTGAGCGGCCCAAGTAGCTGGCCGGGTAGTCCTGAATAACAAGATCAGATTGATGCAAAGATTAGAGTGGGATGAGGGGATGAGCGTTGGGGTCGAGGCGATCGACAACGACCACAAGCAGCTCCTGGCACTGATTAACGAGATCTCCGATGCCATTGATCGGAACAAAGCACCCGCTGTTATTGAGGATGTATTCGCTCAACTCGAAGCTTATGTGGTCGAGCACTTCTCCCGGGAAGAGGCGCTGATGCGCCAATGCCGCTATCCCGATCTGAAAGCCCACATCAAACAACACCGTCAGTTCACCGCCAAGGTGCCGGAATTAAAACGGGAACTGCTCAACGCCGACTCCACGGAAGTGGCAGCGGAAATCAACCTGTTCCTGTTCGACTGGCTGATGAACCATATCGTTGGCGAGGATATGTGTTTTGCCCAGTTGGCGCATGATTCCGGTCTCAGTACCAAGAAGCAGCGCAAACCTTCCCGCCTGCGCCGTATGACCGCTTGGTTGGGCAACCGCCTGACGTTAGGTCGCAGGATTTTCCTGACTGCATTGATCCCGATTGTCGGCGTCAGTCTGCTCAGCGTGTTGGTGCTGTGGATAAGTTTCCAGCGCTTCTACCACGTACAGCAGTTGATGGGGGTGACTGCGATTGTGCAGGAGATAAACGACCTCAGCCATCAGCTGCAGAAGGAACGTGGTCTGAGCGCAGGGGTAATCTCCAGTGAATATGCTGCGTTTAAGCCCTCACTGCAGTCCCAGAGGCAGCAGACTGATCAGGCGGTGACGGATTTTCTCGATCAATTGCAGGGATTACCTGAACTAGATCCCCTGCTGGCCACGCAGATTCAGATCACCCGCCAGAAGCTGGATGAACTGGCCGGTCTGCGTGATCAGATCGACAGCGGTTCGCTGACGGTGATCCAGTCACTGGGCTACTACTCTACGCTGATCGATAGTCTGCAGAAGATTCCGGAAGGCACGCTCAAGCTGGAAATGGATTCGGACCTGGTCAACTCCATGACAGCGTACACCGCACTTTTGCATATGAAAGAAGCGGCGGGGGTACAGCGGGCGATCGGTACCCAGGCGATCCTGCAAGGCGAATTTTCACCGGGACTGTACCAGCGTTATGCGAGTCTGATCGGCGAGCAACGTAGCTTTAGCAAAGTGTTTAACCAGTTCGTGAGCCCCGAGCAGCAAAAACTCTGGCAGGCCCATATCCAAGGCCCTGCAGCGATCCGGATGCAGGGGTTCGAGAGCCTGATCGACCGTGCGATACAGGAAGATCGGCTGGCCATGCTGGACAGCCAGCGCTGGTTTGAAGTGACCTCGGCGCGTATTGACGGTCTGAAAACACTGGCCGATCAACTGGGTGAGGTGATTGATGCCCGGGCGACCCAGCAGGTCAGCGAACTCAAATGGGGGCTTGTGATCACCACGATCACCTTGATGATCATCCTGAGCCTGACCATTCTGCTCTCCTGGCTGCTTAACCGCAGTGTGATTGATCCTGTACGCCGTATGACCCGTGCCATGACTCGCCTGGCCGAAGGCGAGCGGGACCTGCGCTTTACCGACCACTTTGCGCGGGACGAGCTGGGACGGATGGCGGCGGCGTACGAGGAGTGTCGTCGCAGCCTGTTGCGGGCGGATGTGGCATCGACCGTGAGCAACCATCGACAGCAGGTGGAACTGCAGGCCCGTATCCGTGAAAAGGAGCGCTTCCGGGTACTTGCTTCAACGGATCCTCTAACCGGCGCAGTAAACCGGCGCAAATTCACTGAACTGGCGGAGAACGAGATCGAACGTGCCGAGCGTTACAAGCGGCCATTGTCGGTGATGATGCTGGATCTTGACCACTTTAAACGGGTTAACGATACCTATGGGCATGCCGCCGGGGATGATGTGCTGCGGATGTTTTACCAGACCTGTTACGGCAAGGTGCGCAGTACAGATGTTGTATCTCGCCTGGGCGGTGAAGAGTTCGCCATCCTGATGCCGGAAACCGATTTGAAGCAGGCGCTGGAACTAGCCGCCCGTATCCGCTACGCCATCAGTCAGTTGGTGGTGAAGGTGGGGACCCGTGATCGGGTGAATACCCTGACCGTCAGTATCGGTGTTACCGCCTGGGATGTTGACCAGGCACAAACCATTAGCGATATGCTGGAGCAGGCGGACCAGGCGCTGTATTACGCCAAGGAATCGGGCCGTGACCGCGTGGTTGGTTACGATGAACACTGCCAGCTGGAAACGGAAAAGACTCGGGCCTTGGACGTTTAACCTGCCATTACATCGGCCGGCTATATTGTCAATAAAGCGATACATTAATAATGCTTAATGTTTGCTAAGTGTATCATTAATTGACTTTCGTCATTAACGGGCAAGCCAGGCCTCTCCTATCATTAAGACAGACTCACCGATCCCCATCCGAACCGGATCAGAGGTCGCATTCCGCATACCAATGGGCTGATCCCGATAGCCGAGGTTTACACCGATGATTAATGAGCCAAACTCAACAGGTGCAGGAAGCAACGAAGATCCATTGATGGACTTTTCCAACTGTCACGTAGGCATTACCAAGAACTTCGAACGTCTGCGTAAGCTGGCGGAAACCGAGATTGAAGTGCCCGTGCAAGCGGAGGTGAAAGACGCTGCCAAAAGTTTGCTGGCGTTTTTCCAGGATGTGGTGCTGGAGCATCACTCCGAAGAGGAGCAGGAACTGTTCGCAGAAGTTACGGATTCTGCCCGCCATGGTGGCGATGATGCAGCCAAAGCGCTGGCGATGATCGATCAGCTCACCAAAGAGCATCGTTCTCTGGAGGCGCAGTGGAAAGCGATTCAAGCGGATATTAAACTGCTCTCCAAAGGCAAACCTGCGACGCTGGATCAGGACGCTGCCGCGAAGCTGGCGACGGAATACCTGGCGCATGCCAACTTCGAAGAGCAGGAATTTCTGCCGCTGTCCGCTAAAATTCTGGGCGAGCGTGGCTTGTCTTCCCTAGGGCTGTCCCTGCATATGCGTCACACCGATGTGAGCATCCCAAACTACATCTAAGCCCCGTGCTGTTCTAATCTGGATGGTGTATCAAACTGCTATTTTGATACACCGCCGTTCTCCCTGATTTGCATTTAAACAAACGTTTGATTGCTCCCTGTACAGCGGTTTATCCAAACTGTTTTTCCATTACCTTGCCAGGTATGAAACGTTCAAGAAAACCGCGGTGAAATTCCAATTTAGGCCTTAAATTCCGTTGGTTTTGGGGAATTTTCCTGTTCAAAGTGGTATGTTTGTTAGGTGGAGGTAGGGCCAATTTATGTTCCGAGCCCGGTGACATCCCTCCACTTTGGGATAGGTTATACTCTAACGGTTGTTGCGTTAGTATTGATCATTCAATAACCACGGTATTTTTGGGTAGATTTTCCGCTGTATGGCTGAGAAAAAAAGGATTTTAAATTCAGATTGCGGGCCTTGCCTGAGGACGTATATCGTCTTGCTGCTCGGGCTATTTCTGCCTGGCTTAGTGCTGGCAGCGGATACGCTGGCGGTGATCTATCCCGAAGCGCCACCTCCCTACAAGCAAGTGTTTGACCAGATTGTTGAAGGCATTGAAGCACGCCATCCCGATCGCCTGCTGCGCTACCCTCTGGAGAAAGATTACAGCCGCAACCACCTGCTAAGTCAGCTTGAAGATGACCGAGTTGATATGGTGGTTACTCTGGGCCGCCGGGGATACTCGTTAATCGGTGACCTCTCCGGCAAGTACCCACTCGTCAGTGGTGCTCTCCCGTTAACACCTGCCAATACGGTGTCCGGCGTCAGCCTGATTGCCGACCCCGATACCCTGTTCAGTCAGCTGCGAAATCTCTCGCCAACCACCCAACGTATCTTTGTGCTCTACACCAACAAGTCTCGCTGGATGGTTGATCTGGCGGAGAAATCGGCTGCAAAAAAAGGGTTTGAGCTGAATGCAAAAAGGGTAAATAGCCTGTCTGACGCGGTGCGGGCGTATGAAGCAATATTGGATCAAGCACAGGCGGAAACCGATGCGATCTGGTTACCGCTGGATAAGGTGACGTCCAATGAGACCGTCATCCTGCCGATGCTGCTGCGCGAAGCCTGGGACCGACGCCTGGTACTGTTTTCCAGCAAACCGTCGCATGTAAAGCGGGGCACCCTGTTTTCGATCTATCCGAACAATCAGCAGTCAGGTGAGCGCCTGGCTGAGATGGTAAGAGAGTTGTATCTGGAGCGCACTGCACCGGGAGTTGAGCCTTCACGTTCCCAGAATGTGGGGGTCAATCTGCGAACCGCCGTGCACTTGGGGTTGGAGTACAGCCCAAGCCTGACACGTTCTTTTTACCGTACGTTTCCGCAACCCTGATGATTAGGTAATTACCGTGCTCTTAGTTGGTAATCAAAATAGTCTGAGAAAACAGTTACTGACGTTTCTGGGCGTCTCTATTGCGCTGCTGTCACTGACCAGCTCGATTGTGGCTGCATGGATCGCTGTTAATCAGTCTCGTCAGGTATTGGAACATCACTCATTGCAGATCGCCGGTAACCTGGCACACCAGAGCCTGCTCTCGTTGATCACCGAAAGCAAGGAGAACGCCGAACCTGCGCTGGATCAGGCGATGGCATTCAACGACGTCTCTGGTGTGGCGATCTTCACCGAACGTATGTCCCTGTTGCAGCAGCGGGGCGAGATCGACTGGCAGTCGGATAACCTGCCGGTCTGGTTTGCCGAAGAGCAACCAACCCTGGCAGCCGACCGGGCGGATCACTGGATCATTACTGCCCCGGTGTACTTGCAGGAAGAGCAAGGCGATTACGCTGAGTTTGAGCTGGCAGGCGATAAAGAGCAGCTGCTTGGGTACGTGATGATCAACGTATCCAAGGATTCCCTGCAATCGCTGACCACCAACCTGTTTAGCTACAACCTGATGATCGGCTTAGGCTTCGCGACTTTGCTGCTGTGGTTGCAGAACGCCGGTCTCAAGCGGATTACCCGACCGTTGCTGAACCTCTCGCAGAGTATGAACGAAGCGCGCTCCTCTGGTGAGCACAACTACGCCAAAGTTGAGGGGCCGATGGAGGTGCGTCAGATCGCGGAAAGTTACAACGCGATGATGCAGGTGCTGGAGCAGCAGGAAGACAAACTGGTGAAACTCAACAGCGGTCTGGAGACCGAGGTGGAGATTCGTACCAAGGAGCTGACCCATGCCCGTGATACGGCACTGGTGGCGGTGCGTACCCAGTCGGAGTTTCTGGCCAATATCAGTCACGAACTGCGCACGCCGCTGCAGGCCACCATGGGTTACATCGAGCTGGTGATTGAGGAGCTCGAAGATGAAGCGATGGACGAACCGGTGGAAGACCTGCGCGAAGCAATGCGTGCATCTACTCGTTTGTTGGCGCTGATCAACATGATTCTGGACCTAGCCAAATGTGAGTCGGGCAAGATGGAGTTGATGCCACAGGAGATCAGCCTGCACAGTCTGACCCAGGAGACCGAGGCGGTGATCCGGCCGTTGGCATCCAAGAAACAAAATACCTTCAAGGTCTATCTGCCGGAGGAAGATCCGGTATTGCAGGTGGACAAGGAAAAAGCACAGCAGGTGTTGCTGAACCTGCTCTCCAATGCCTGCAAGTTCACCGAAAAAGGTACCGTCCTGCTGTCAGCATCGGTGGATGACGGGTTCGTGGTCTGGCAGGTATCGGATACCGGCATCGGTATTCCGAAGAACCAGCAGAATATGATCTTTGACAAGTTCCGTCAGATCGATGGCAGTGTGAAGCGTAAGTACGGCGGCACCGGTCTCGGATTGGCAATATCCAAGCATTTTACCGAGATGATGGGTGGTGCGCTCGACGTATTCAGCGAAACCGGACAGGGCACCACCTTCGTCTTCAAACTGCCACTGACAGCACCGGCAGATCCTGTATCGCAGAATCTGCTATCCAAGAATTCAAGCAGTACAGACCTGGAAAAACTATGATGAATAAGTTCTCTTTTCTGGCTCTGACCTCAACTATCTGGACCGCAGCAGTGATGGCTGCCGGGGATAATCAGTTCACGGATGGCGACGAGTTTGCAGATTTCTACGGTCAGGATGAGCTTGTAAGCATTGCGACAGGCACCAGCACACCGATCAGCAAGGCTCCCTCGGTGGCCAGCGTCATCTCCGCTGAGCAGATCGAAGCGATGGGCGCGACCCATCTCGACGAAGTTCTGGAGAGAATCCCAGGCTTGCACGTTATGCCGTCAGATCTGAACCGCCTTGATCCGGTGTATTCGATTCGTGGTATTCAAACCGGATTTAACCCGCAGATTCTGGTGCTGATGAACGGTGCTGAAGTGAAGGACTATCTGAATGGTGGACTGCCATTTACCTTCCAGATGCCACTGAGCAATATCAGTCGAATCGAGGTAATTCGTGGTCCCGGTTCTGCCGTATACGGTGCCGATGCCTACAGTGGGGTGATCAACATTATCACCAAAACCGCGGCTGAAAATGAAGCCGGCGCCGCTGGCGTTCGCGTCGGCAGCTTTCAGAGTCGTGATGTATGGGTGCAAAAGGGTTATCAGACCGAGAATTTCACGATCTCATTTTCCCTGGAGAATCAGCGGTCCGATGGTGATGATGGTCGTATCGTAACGGCCGATGCGCAGACCACGTGGGATAACCTGAACGGCACAAATGCTTCGCTGGCACCAGGTGCTTTGAGCACACACTACGATGTCACCAATATGCATCTGGATTTCAGTACCGGCAATTGGTCTTTGCAAAACTGGTTCTGGCAGCAGGATCAAGGCGGCCTCGGCCAGGGTGGTGCGCAGGCACTGGATAATCGTGGCTACCAGGACGCGACCCAGCTGCTCAGCCACCTGAACTATGACCGTGATCTCAGCGATGCTTTAAAACTGGAAGCAGATCTGTCCTACCAGCGTAGCGAAAGTGACTCCCTGTTCTATCTGTTTCCAGCGGGCAGTACTTTGAGAATTGGCAGTGACGGTAATATCTCCACAACCGGCAATCTGGTGACCTTTCCGGATGGATATATCGGTAACCCACAAGTTGTCTCCGAGAATGTAAGCGCCGAGCTGACCACGCTCTATAACGGTTTTCAGGACCATTCGCTGAGATTATCCACAGGCTGGTCTGAGAGTCGTGTTGAAGCCGAGGAGCACAAAAACTACGGGCCGGGTGTTATCGATGGCACTTCCTCGCCGGTTGATGGCACTCTGACTAATGTAACCGGTACCGATGATATTTTCCTGCAGGATCAGACACGTGAGTCGTACTTTGTGTCGGCGCAGGATCAGTGGCAGCTGAACAACGACTGGTCCTTCACAGCAGGTATTCGTTGGGACCACTTTGAAGATTTTGGTAATGCAACAACCCCACGATTGGCGCTTGTATGGGAACCACTTCATAACCTGACCACCAAGCTGCTGTACGGCGAAGCGTTTCGTGCGCCATCCTTTGCTGAGCTCTACTTTCAGAACAACCCGTCTGCTTTGGGTAATCCAAACCTGAAACCGGAAGAGATTAAAACCTGGGAACTGGCGTTCGACTACCGGCCAAACTTTGAAACGGGTGTGAAGCTAAGTCTGTTCAACTATGAAGCAACCGATCTCATTGCGATTGTTGCGCAGGGCAGTACCCGTCAATATCAGAATGCACGTAATCAGGATGGCTACGGTCTCGAATTAGAACTGGACTGGGATGCTACCGAAGCCCTGAATCTGAATGCCTCCTATGCATGGCAGCACTCCGAGGATGCTGATACCGGCGCAGATGTTGCGGACGCCCCAGAGCATACGACGTACCTGGATATCAACTACCGCTTCAACCGGGATTGGCGAGGTTCGTTGCAGCACTACTGGGTGGGTTCACGCAGTCGTGCAGAGGGTGATAGCCGCACCGATATCGATGACTATCACTGGGTGAACGCTCGCCTGACACGCAGTTTTAACCATGATCGCCTGAAGCTCTCGATCATCGCTAAAAACCTGTTCGACACCGATGCCCGCGAGCCATCCAGCGCGCTGATTGCAAACGATTATCCGCTGGAAGGCCGCAGTATCTGGGGCGAGATAAAGTACAGCTTCTGAGTAGATAGAAGCAGCTGAACAAGGAGAGACCCGCCGGTATGGCCAAGGTTGATGTAAAGCGCCGTGACGATCAGTTCTCTGACAAGGTTGAAACGGCAATCTGGAAAGAAAAACCTTCCCTGAGCAATCCGTTTCATGCCGAAGACATCCGCTGCTTTGGTTATGACCATCTGGCTCTGGTGAATAAAAAAAGCTTTGCGGAGGTCTTTTTTCTGCTGTTTCGCGGTGAATTGCCGGATGATACGCAGAAAACGTTGTTCGAATCACTGCTGATCAGTGTGATTCATCCCGGTCCGCGGCATGTCGCCGCGCGTGCTGCAATGAACGCTGCGGTCAGCAAGACCCATGTCAGCCATATTTTACCGTTATCGATGAATGTGATGGCGGGGGAGTGGCAGGGCAGCCGGGAAGTGTTCCAGGCGATGAAATTTCTGTCTAGAAATCTCCAGAGTACGCCCGAAGGTTGCGCCCGGGACAGATTATCGGCCCTGTCCGATACCGACCAGGAAGGTGACCTGTGCGTAGCACCAGGCTTTGGATCAAGTTATGGCACCGCTGACACTTATGCGCAAAAACTGGCTGACAATCTTTTCGCACACTGTGTGGCAGGTGAGAGTCTGCAGTGGGCGCGTCAGTTCGTGGCCTGCATCGAAGAATCCGGTGCTGGTTGGCGCGTAACCGGATTATTTGCGGCAGCGCTCTGTGATCTGGGCTTTACGCCGTATCAGGGGGAGCTGTTGTATCAAATTGCCACTGCGCCGGGTATTGCTGCGCAGGCCGCAGAAAAGTCTGATCAGCCTATCACCGCCATGCCGTTCGTTTCCGATCAAAATTACACAATCGAGGGGGAGTGAGTTATGTCACAGGATGTTACTGATACCCCTTACGCCCTTTGGGAAGAGAATCGTAACCGTATCGTAAGCCGTCAGGGTGGTTGGGTGATCGGTAAGGG
Organism: Pontibacterium sp.; assembly: GCF_964228735.1. GTDB lineage: Bacteria > Pseudomonadota > Gammaproteobacteria > Pseudomonadales > Balneatricaceae > Pontibacterium. The sequence goes on from NZ_CAXRBQ010000032.1 coordinate 63,593, forward strand.
TGTCTTTAACCACGGCTTTTCCATGATGGATGATCTGGTGGGTGAGATAACCTACTTTCAACAGATCTTCCTGAACCTTACAGGCAAGTTGCCGGATAAACGTTTGGGCGATTGGCTGGAGGCGGGTTTTATCTGCTTTAGCTGGCCCGATGCCCGCATCTGGTGTAACCACATGGCCGCCCTGTCCGGCACTTCCCGCGGCGCAATTGTATCTGGTGTCAGCTCAGGAATTATGGCGGCTGACTCATTGATGTATGCCACCGGGGTTATGGTGCGCTGCCATGACTTTATCGCTATAGCGCTGAAAGAGAAGCGTGCTGGGGCAACTGTTGAGGAGATCGTAAAACGTCACCTCTCTGCCAAGAACGAATTGCCGGGATACGCACGTCCGATCGCTAAAGGTGATGAACGAATCGATGCGATGCAGCGGGTGTGCCGCAAGCTTGATATTGCTATGGGCGAGCATGAAGCACTGGCGTATGAGATCAGCGATTATCTCATTGAGGAATACGACGAGTGCCTCAATTACGGCGGGTATCTGGTCGCTTTTCTGGCCGATCATGGCTTTAGTGGAATTGAAGTTGAACGACTGATCAGTACGGCCGTAGCGTCAGGCTTACAGGCGGTTTACGTAGAGGCACTGGAGCGGCCGGAAGGCAGTTTTCTGCCAATGCGTTGCAGTGATGTTGTCTATACCGGGCCGGAGGACCGTGAGCTGCCTTGATGGCGCTCACGGTCATAAAGGGCTGGTTATTTTGAGGTCGCCAGCCCTTTAATACGTTCCCCCATTGGTGGAATTTCCTCGGGATCGATCCGAATATCGATGATGGTTGGGCCTCGCTTCGCAAACAAACGCTCGAAATCAACCGCTTCCAATTCCCACGGCGACTCTACCACGATCCCTTCAATCCCCATCGCTTCGGCCATTAGGGCGAAGTTTATCTCGGGCAAAGCAAAACCGGTTTGCTCAGCACCACCCAAGCGTTGCCCGTGCTTAACCATACCCAGTGCATTGTCGTTCAGGATAATCATCACCAGTGGTAGCTGCTGCTGAGCCGCAACGGTGATTTCCTGACCAGACATCAGATAGCTGCCGTCACCGGTAATGCAGACATGCGGTGCTTTGGGATTGCTGACCGCGGAACCAATGGAGGCACCGATCGCCCAAGTCATGGAACCGTAGGCCATGGCGATTCGGAACAGGCCACGGTTGTCGCGCCGCTGCATATAACGGATAGACCAGGCCCAGGCGTTGCCTGCGTCGATAAAGATACGGGTATCGTCAGGTAGAGTCTGGGCAAGTGTGTGCATTACCCGTTGTGGTTTAATCGGGACTGCATTGTCGGTAGCTGCAGCCTGCTCTGTCAGACTTAGCATTGGAATGGATGCGACGGATTGCGGAAGGTCTAACCACTGCTTGCCCTGAGAGCGCAATATGGCGGCATGGGTGGACAGTTGCGCCAAAATATCGGGCAGCGAGCCGCACACGTGCAGACAGGCTTCTGGCGTTCGCATGAAAGCCGCGCTGTTGTCGTCAATATGCACCATCTTGTTGTTCAGCAGCTTGGGCTCCCAGCCGCTGGTGCCCAGTTCTCCCGCTTGTGTGCCTAACGCGAGTAACAGGTCGTACTGTTGTTCCATCACCAGAGCGCGGGCTTTGGGGTGGCCGGAAAAACCAAAAACACCGCAATAACGGGGATGCGTTTCGTCCACCCAGCATTTTCCGGTGGGATCGGAAATGATGGCGGCGTTTGTTTGCTCGGCAAACTGTATCAGCTGATCTGACGTTAAGCGGCAATTCTCTCCGACGTAGAGCAGTACCCTCTCCGCTTCGTTTAGTTTTGTCTTGAGCTGTTCCAGTGCGATAGGAGAGTTCAGTTCGAACGGTTGGTTGAACAGATCCGGGTTGATGCGTAGCGGTTTGCTGAGTGCCGTATTGACGATATCCGCAGGCAAGCTCAGATGCACGGGGCCTTTCGGCGCTGTATTTGCAATCGTCAACGCGGTGATCAGCTTGTGTTCCAGTTGATCAGGATGGGACACAAGCGTGCTGTATTTGGTGCAGTGATTGAACATGCCTACCACATCGATCGCCGAGCAGGAGCTATCCTGTAGCGTTTTACGGCCAAACTTAGCCCGGGGTGTCTGAGCGGTCAGCACCAGCAGTGGCAAATTCTCTTCATAAGCGTTGGCGACGCCGGTAATCAGGTTGGTGGCGCCGGGGCCGGTGGTAGAGCAACAGACACTGAGATGGCCCGATTCGCGGATGCTGCCATCGGCCATAAAGGCAGCGCCGGTTTCATGGCGTGAGACCACCATGGTTGGGCCGGGGCCGTTACGCTCTGCCCGGGCAACCGCATCAAAAAAAGGTTCGATGGAGCCGCCCGGCACACCAAAAATATGGCGGACGCCGGCCACCGAGAGGTATCGAACGATCAGATCACCATAGGTTGCGGGCTCTGTTTGGTAGATGGAGGTGTCCCGATCCGGTCGGCTATTGTGGGATTGGGTGTGTGGCATATCCATTGTGAAAAAATCCATGTTGTTATTAGATTCAACCAAACAGAACAGCAGCAGGCAGCACCCTTAATAGTACTGATCATAACGATGTTCCGGGCATTAAGTGTATTTAGTCATCGGATCCATCCTGGATAGCATCGGCTACTTCCTGTAATGCCGTGGAATTGTCTGGGTTAGGCAGAAACAGCTCGGATAGCGGCTTCGGTTTGCCCAAGTGGTAACCCTGCGCGTAATCGACCTGGATATCGCGCAGCAGTTTGAGTGTCTCTTCGTCTTCCACGAACTCGGCCACTGTCTTCTTGCCGAGTGCATAAGCCACTTCCCGAATCGATTTCACCAGCGCGCGGTCAATGCTGCTGTTGGTCAGCTCACGCACGAAGGAGCCGTCAATTTTGACGGTCTCTGCAGGCAGGTTTTTAAGATACGAGAAGGTACTGAACCCGGTACCAAAGTCATCAATCGAGAAGGCACAGCCCATCTCTGACAGTTGCTCCACCATATGCTGGGTCGCACTGAGGTTGGACAAGCTGGCACTTTCCGTCAGTTCAAAGATGACGCGGTTTGCCGCAACGTTGTACTCGTTCAGCTTTTCCTGAATCAGCGGCACCAGGCGTTCGTTACGAAACGCCTGGGCGGACAGGTTAACCGCGATCTTTCGAAGTTGCGGGTACTCGGCCAAAGAGCGAATCGCCTTGCTGATCACATGCTGGTCAAGCAATGCGATATCCTCAAATCGTTCCAGCGCCGGAATAAAGTCGCCCGGGTAGACCACTCTGTCATCAATCGTCAGGCGGACCAAGGCTTCATAATAGGCTACCTGATTGGATGCGATATGGTAGATCGGCTGGAAGTGAAGAATCAGTTTGTCTTGAGTAATGGCGTGCTGTACCGCATGCAGCCACTGCATGCTGGATTTCACGTCATCACTCTCTTTATCCTCTTCGGTATAGCTGTGGACATAGTTGCGGCCGTTGCGTTTGGCCACGTAGAGGGCAATATCCGCTTGCTGCAGGTAGAGCTGGGCATTTTCGGCGCTGCCGTCAATCAGGCACATGCCGATACTGCAGCTGATCTTGTAGACCTGGTCGCTGAAGGTGTACTGGTCCATAGCAACCAGTTTGCACAGGTCCTCCGCAATGTTGTGGGCCTGTTCCAGATCCGTATCCATCAGGATCACGGTAAACTCATCACCGCCGATGCGGCAGAGTCGATCGGATTCGCGCAACCGATGGCGTAATTTTCCGGCTACGTCTTCCAGGACGTAATCACCCTGGTTGTGCCCCTGGGTATCGTTGATTGCCTTGAAGTGATCCAGATCGATGTAGAGCAGGGTGTGCTTGGATCCGTTGGAGCGCGCCAGTGCCGCCGTGCGTGCTAGTTCCGTATCAAAGAAATGGCGGTTATACAGACCCGTGAGCGAGTCATGCATCGCCAGGTGTTCCAGCCGCTGCTCTGCCAGTTTGCGGGCGGAGATGTCATCGATGGATACGGAGATGGCGATGCAATCATTTTCACGGCTGATGCGATTGAGTCGGGCCTCGACCCAGGCACCGTGGCTGTACTGGCTGTTGAGTTTAAATTCCAGCCGGGTGCGGGCGATCTTGCGATCAACAATGTTGTTGATCGCCTGCTGCACCTCACTGACAAAGGTATGGGTCTCGCGGCAGGCAAACGAGGCTAGCTGCTGTCCGATGGTTTCGGTCTTGCTTAAGCCTGTCAGTAGACGCCAAGCCTTATTGAAGAAAACGATGCGTCCCTGACCGTCCAGCTCCAGAACGGCTGTGGTCAGGTTGTTAAGGATACGCTTGTGCTCACGTGTCTGCATATCGAGCGCGTTTTCGTTTTTGCGCAGGGATTCGATCGTCTGTGCGAACTGCTCGTTGCTGACGAGGAAATCTTCCCGACGGGAGGCGATCTCACAGACCTTGCGCAGCTGGGCGTTGCGGAACGGTTTACTGATGAAATCGGAGGCCCCTTTCAGCATCAGCTCTTCCGCCAGATCCATGGTGCCATGCGCGGTCATGATCACAATGGTCTGATCGGGTTTCTCACTCAGAATCTGTTGCATCACCTCAGGACCCGACATACCCGGCAGCATCACATCCAGCAGAATGATGGGGTGCTGTTTACTGCGCCAGAGCTCAAGACCGCTAGGGCCATCCTCCGCGATATCTACATCGAAACGCCCCCGCAGAATGCGTTGAATCAGTGTCGAGGTATCCTCAGAATCTTCGATAGCCAAAATGCTGGCATGGCGATAGCGCGTAGGTGCACTTGGTGGTTCGCTGAGCAGTGTTTCCAGTTGCTCGAAATGGCTGTAGGGAATCAGGTGATCGATATCGAATTCGCGCGCAGTGGTTTCCGCGATCCGCTTGCACCAGGTGGAGGCCACGATAATAAATGGGGTGTGTTCGCTGCAGCTGAATACACCGGAGCGCACCATGCGTGCGAGTCGCCAGCCGTCCAGACCATCGACATAGATATCACTGACCACACAGCGAATATCCTGTGTTTTCAGCAGGCCGGCCGCCATGGTACCGCTATCCGCTTCAATCACATCGTAATGTGTATTTGCGGTAATGAAACGCGCCAGGTTTGAGCGTTGCTCTTCGTTACCATTCACCAGCAACAGGTGGGGTGAGCCAGTCATCCTGTGACATCCTAAAAAAACTAAACACACACTCACGGGCAGAGACACACATCATGCCGGATGTTTTCCCTTTCGAATCCGCAATATATGGCTCGAAAGTGATAATAAAGTGCCCCTGATTGCAAGCTATTTAGGTACAACTTTGCTAAAGGAACATAGCCAAATCCAGATTAACAAAAAAAATTGGAAATGGTAATTCCATTGTTTTAAACATCTGTTTGAAAGTTGATCTGTTGTACATCTGCATGGCAATGACACAGGAACTTTCGAAGAGAAATATAGGCGCCGGTACTAAGATACGCGAGTGATTACTACAAAAAATACCATGTTTGGTGCGCTATTTGGTCAATCTTAGCACCGATATGTGACGGAGTACGGATAAGAGGAGAGGGAGATGCTCAGGTACGCGCCGGGAGAGGCTGGATTGTTGTACGTTTATTGATGCAGTACATATTCGAACTGCCTTTTCCTAATAGCATTGGCAAAGTGTGGCTACGAACGCAGCCACACTCCCGGTTTTAATCCAACCATCAGGATGCTGGTTTCACATTATCGATGTCATACCAAGGGGTTGGGTTGATTGGACAGCGGTAACGCACACCGTCTTCGGTGATGGTAACGCGGCTGATGCGCTGCTGGCCGGGCTCCAATGGAAACATATCCAGTGTTTCCTGGGTTTTGTAGTTCTGAATCTGAAAGCCTACCAATTTTTCAGATTTGTTGGTGACAACGAATTCGTATTCGCCTGCCTTAAGACCGGCGATAGTCTCTTCAGCAGCAAAATAGCCATTGTACTCGTCAAGATGAATGACTGTGACGCCGTCAGCACGGGTTTCCGGTGTACCGGCTGTTGCGAAAGGTGCTGCAATCATTGTGGCAACCATTGAGAAGACCAGCAGCAGGGGCTTGAGCAGTTTCATAAAGAACTCCTAAAGAAGGTTAACGTGTTCGATATCTACTTTAGGGGTTATGATTTGGACGAACTATGTCTAAAAGTCTCTTATTTGTAGCTGATCGTATTGGATGGTTCTATGCTGGACAGTGATGGCTTGAGTCTGATTCTGCAGCGCTTGCGCTTGCAGGCAGAGGTGTATGTACACGCGGACTTCTGTGGCTCCTGGGTGGTGGATACATCCGGCAGCCGCAAAGTGCCGTTTCATCTTGTTGAAAGTGGTAATAGTTGGCTTCACCTCCCGGGAGAATCGCCACGTCTCCTGACGGCGGGTGAGCTGGTGATCTTTCCCCATGATCAGGAGCACCAGCTCTGTAATCAGGATCAACTGCCTGAGGGAGTGCAGCGGAATAAAATTCCGGAACACAATCCTGACCTACCCAGTACGACCCTCGCCTGCGGCAGCTTTGAGTTTGTCAGTCGCAATATCTGGCCTCTGTTGGACGGCCTGCCAGAGGTGATTATTCTGGATCTGACCGATACCCAACACTTTGGTCAAACCCATGCACTGATGCAGTTGATGATTGGTGAGCTGCAGCAGAGAGAAGCAGGTTGTAAAGCGGTGGTTGATCAGCTGGCTGCTGCGTTGTTTATCCACGTACTTCGAAGTCAGCTGGCCTCGGGTTTAAGTCAGGGCATTTTGGCAGCTTTGTTTGATCCTCAGATCGGCCAGGCTCTTACACTGTTGCACCAACGTCCGGCAGAGGAGTGGAGTGTAGAGCGGCTTGCCAAAGAGGTGGGGATGAGTCGCTCACTCTTTTCTGAACGTTTCCGCTCCCTGGCTGGCAAAACACCCATGCGTTATCTGGCGGAGTGGCGTATGCAGGAAGCCCGCGACTTGTTGATGAACACTGATCGCTCGATTGGCGTGATCGCTGAAGCCTGCGGTTATCAATCGGAAGTCGCATTTAGAAAAGCCTTCCGTGCTATCACGGGGAATACACCGGGCTCCGTTCGAAAATCCAGATAAAGGGATATTCTCTTTTATACAGCACGCCAAAATATTATTGGGTTATAAGAAATTATAGTTTTTGTGTTTTGTGGACGTGGAAAGATTTAAATTAATCGGATTTTTATGTTTTGCTTCGATCAATATAAGAAAGAAGTATGAGTGTAAAAAATAAATGAGTGTTTGATCAAATAGTTGTGCGGTCTTTACTCAAATACGCAGTATAAAAGTAACCGCTATTTCATTATTATGGCCTGAATCAGTGAATTCATCTGCTATTGCCGTGCCACCGCATTGAATATAACCACATTCTTTAACACCGCTCGATCTTATCCGGATTCTGCCGCCGCATCTGCGCTACTGCAGCATCATTCACCGTCTTCTCCGACGTTT
>NZ_CAXRBQ010000033.1:0-15920 GCF_964228735.1 Pontibacterium sp.
AGCACTTCGGATGCTTCAGCAAAAGTCGATTTAATTACCGGATTGGCTTCAGCCAGCTCTGCCAGCATACCAACCGCCTGGGAACCCTGTCCGGGAAAAACAAAAGCTAGAGACTGAGACATGGTTTCCTCTTTAACTCCAATAAATTAACCTGATGTGAAGGTCGAATCTGCCGTAGTGTACAGTATTCACAAACAAATAAAACAGCCGCACTGGAGGATCAGGTTAGCTGATTCTCAACGTGACACCTAATGCGACTTGGCAGATCCATCTCAATTTCGGCAACCGCCTGATCCAGCGCATATCCAAAGCATTTTTTATTCGCACCACCGTGGCTTTTTACTACGATGCCCTGCAGTCCCAGCAAGCTGGCACCATTACGGCGCGATGGATCCATCTGCCGATTCAGCTCAGCAAGCACGGGACCTGCCAGCAACCCTAAAAATCGACGGTAGATACCTTTACGAAAACTTGCGCGCACTTTGTGACGAATCAGGTTTGCCAACCCTTCACTGCCCTTCAGGGCAATATTCCCCACAAAACCATCACACACGACCACATCGGCACGACCTCGAAAAATATCATCGCCTTCGATATAGCCAATGTAATTTAGTTCCCCGTGCTCAGAGATCAATCTGGATGCGAGCTTTACCTGCTCGTTTCCTTTTATCTCTTCCTGCCCCACATTCAGCAATCCCACAGTTGGCGCTTCGATCTGATCAACCGCCTGGGTCATTACAGAACCCATAATCGCGAACTGCAGCAGATGCTCAGCGGCACAATCAACATTGGCACCGAGATCAAGCATATAGGAATGACCTGATAGCGTAGGCACCGCAGAAATGATAGCGGGACGATCAATACCTGGCAGCGTTTTGAGTACAAAACGCCCCAACACCATCAGCGCACCGGTATTGCCTGCACTGACACACGCATCAGCCTGCTCTTCCGACACCTGCTTAAGCGCCAGATGCATAGACGAGCCTTTGCCATGACGCAGCGCCATAGACGGCTTTACATCCATGCCGATCACTTCTTCGGTGTGAATGACATCTAATCGGTTAGCGACTTCGGGTTTGATCTTGCGAATATGGGAATGGATTTCGTCCTGATGACCAAAAAGCTGGATCGTCAGGCGAGGATGACGGCTAAGCGCCTGTATGCTGGAGGGAACAGTAACGCGGGGACCGAAGTCCCCGCCCATCGCATCAACTGCGATGGTGTAATAGCGTGACAAGCTTATTCGTCGCCCTGCTTGTTTACTACCTGCTGACCACGGTAAAAACCGTCTGCTGATACGTGGTGACGACGGTGAGTTTCACCAGTAGTTGCGTCAACAGACAGAGTTGGTCCGCTCAGTGCATCGTGGGAACGACGCATACCGCGCATAGAACGGGACTTTTTGCTCTTCTGAACTGCCATGATTCAATAGCTCCTAGTTCGGCTTCTTACTGTTATTGGCCTTTAATTCGGCCAATACGCTAAATGGATTCGGTTTATCGGTGCTTTGCGTCGTCTCTTCTTCACCAAATGAAGTCTGCACGCTGCAATCATCATGATAAGCAAACGGAGGCAAGCTGAGAATCAGCTCCTCTTCTATCATGCTGGCCAACTCTACCTCTTCTTCTTCCAGAAGAAGTGGGTCATAGACCCGTGGTAACTGCTTAACCTGATCTTCGTTTAAAGTAACGGCAAGGTTAACAGTGGCCTCTGCGGCAACTTCGACCGGTTCGAGACAACGCTGGCACGTCATATAGACATTGCCTTCTGCACTGCCCTGTATAGTGCGGAACCGCTGTTCGTCTACGTCAAAATCCAGACTTACCTTCAACTCCCCCTCATCACTGCAGAGAAGAGTTTGTAACCTAGGCAGGTCTTTCGGCGTAATCAAACCTTCGATTCGCACGCCCCGCTCAGCAAGCTTACGCGGGTCAACTTTTTTTGGTAATGGTCGGTACGACATAAGCGCGCAATTCTAGGGGCGAAAAGCCCGTCTGTCAAAGCCTTAAGTGCTTTAAATGTAGGATAAAACGGTTAATATTCTAATCCGCTTACACTTTGTTATCTTAAAGGCCCACATCCATCCATGCCGACCCTTGTTTTAGCATCCAGCTCCCCGTTCAGACGCCAAATCCTTGATAAGTTGAATTTGGATTATGAATGCCATTCGCCAAATATCGACGAAAGCCCTCTCAATAACGAACAAGCGAATCAACTTGTTGAGCGCTTGGCAATTGCTAAAGCACAGGCAGTGGCAGAAACATATCCGGACGCACTGATTATCGGATCGGATCAGGTTGCCGTCATTAACGGAAATATTGTTGGCAAACCTCACACGCACGAAAAAGCGGTACAGCAACTTAAATCAGCTTCGGGCAATGCCGTAACATTTTATACCGGCCTGGCACTTCACAACAGCATAACCGGAAACACCCAGAGCGAAGTGGTGCCTTTCTCGGTTCACTTTCGTGAACTCAACGACACAATGATTGAGAACTACCTGCAGGCAGAGCAGCCTTACAACTGTGCTGGCAGCTTTAAGTCGGAAGGCATGGGTATCGCCCTGTTCGAGAAACTTGAAGGTGATGACCCCAACACCCTAATTGGCATGCCCCTGATCCGCCTGATTAGAATGCTGGAGAATGAGAACTTCCCGGTTCTTTAATTCTGTTGCTGCTTACCAAACAGCGCCTACCGAATGTCGCGCTTCTCTTTTGGGAATAACCAAAACGCAAACCAACGACTGAAGCGCGGCATCAATACATAACTCATCAACACCATCACCACCGCAGTTACCAATATCGAGCGCGGCACCAGCGGCAGCTGCGCAAGCAGATCGCCAAACAACCAGAAAATCAGCGTAACCATCGGACACAGCGCCAGCCAGCTTACAAATGTCATTTTATATTTTGGTGGCGGCTGTACCGGGTTCTGTCCGGGCATCGAGAACCAGGTGACCAGTCCGGATGTCACTTCAATCTGGCTGGGTGCTTCCAACAAACACTCAATCCCTTTCAGCCATTCCGCACGCTCTGGTGAATCCTGCCAGTTCTGCAGATCCTCCTGAGAGCGAAATTTAAAGATGATTCGGTATTCAGGGTCAGCGTCAGTCGATGGACGAAACATGTTCGTGCCCATATAGCCGGGGAAAGGTGCCGCTGCTTCGGTCATCTTGCTACTAAGATGCTCAAAAGCATCTTCACACCCCTTTTTCACCCGACGGGAAATCACCACCGTTACCGGAGATGCGGTTGAAACACCCTGTTCTCTGCTCGTCATTTGCGTTACCTATACAACTGAATTCTCGATCGCGTAGATTCAACAAGACAGTATAAAGATCGCAATTTCAGGATAAATAAGCAGATCTGAGACTTAAATACCCGAATATGGGACGATACCTCCAACGTCTGACACTACCAAGCACTCGAAAACAAAAAAAGGAGAGCGAAGGCTCTCCTTTTAGAAGTTGGTATAACGATGTCGATATCACTTCAGCTGCAGAGTATTTCCATTCAACCCCATCTCAGTCGCAATCGTTTTGGCAAACGTAACACTGAAGCGATCAAGTACCTTCTGCCAAACATCCGGCTGTGAGGTGTAGTCTACAATCTCTTCAACACCGACCAGTTCACGGGCTACATAGCTGGTGCTTCCCAAGCCATCCAACAGACCCAGTTCCAGTGCCTGTTCACCCGACCAAACGAGACCAGTAAAGAGCTGCTCATCATCTTTCAGGCGATCACCGCGTCCTTTCTTAACCTGTTCAATAAACTGGCGATGCGTGGTGTCCAGTACCTGCTGCCACAACCGCGTTTCGTTGTCGTTCTGAGGGCTAAATGGATCAAGCAGCGCTTTATGTTCGCCTGCAGTGTACAGACGACGCTCCACACCCACTTTCTCCATCAGATCAACAAAACCAAAACCACCCGCGACAACACCAATTGAGCCCACAAGGCTCGCCTTGTCCGCGTAAATCTCGTCAGCAGCGGCTGCAATGTAATACGCGCCCGATGCGCCTATATCCACAATAACGGCATAAGCCTTCTTCTCAGGGTATAAAGCGCGCAGCCGCTTCACTTCATCGTAGATATAACCTGACTGAACAGGGCTACCACCCGGGCTGTTGATGCGCAAAACAACTGCTTTGGAATTTTCGGCTTCAAACGCCTCGCGCATTGCCCCCACAATCTTGTCGGCACTGGCTTCTTCGCTGGAAGAGATCGGTCCCTGGATGTTAATGACCGCGGTGTGCTCCTCAACAGCTGGCTCACTCTCCGAGGAGAAGCCACCAAAAATACCAACGCCCAACAGTGCAAACAGGTACAGGAACGTCAGCGACTTGAACAAAATCCCCCAACGACGGGAACGTCGCTGTTCAACATATAATCCATCAACCAGTCGCTCCAGCAGGCGCCACTCCTTGCCCTCCTGTTTTGTGCGCACATTATCCAGCGCTTCGGCAGCCGGATGATCCGCTTTATTTCGTTCGTCCCAGTGATTGTCTGACATAATTAGACGGTTTCCTCCAATGTGTATCTGCTTTCAATCCAAGCTTCCAGTTCCGGGAAGTTGTGTACCACCAGAACTGGATCATACTTCATCAGGCGATCCAGATGATGTGCACCGTAGCTGACGGCGATCACATCCATACCGGCGCGACGCCCCATCTCCAGGTCATACTCGGTGTCGCCGATCATCAGCGCTTCCGAGGCCTTTACCCCGGTCTCAGCCAGAATCTCCTCAAGCATATGAGGATCTGGCTTGGATGTAGTTTCGTCGGCACAGCGAGATGTTTCAAATACGTAAGCGAGACCTGTCTCAGCAAACACTCGATCCAGGCCTTTACGACTTTTCCCCGTCGCAACCGCCATCCGGATACCTTTATTGTGCATACGGTCCAAACTGTGCTGCGCACCTGGGAACAGATGCGTCGGTGTATCATCCGCACCGAGATAGTAATGACCATAGCGTTCACGCATCGCCTGTATCTCTTCGTCAGTTACCATCGGAATAAGTTCACGAATCGCTTCCGGCAGACCCAAGCCAATGATGTTACGAACGGCTTCATCGGTCAGTTCACCCAGATCCAAGTCGCGAGCGGCGGCCTGCATACTGGATACGATACGTGCTGCAGAATCGATAACGGTTCCATCCCAATCGAAAATCAGTAACTTGTACAAAGTGCTACTCCTAAGTTTAAGCATAACGGAGAGATTTGGCTGGTTTCTGTTAAAGCCAACCCAAGGGCGCATTATGCCTGTAAAGATATGACAGAAGAACCAGTGGCGTGCGGGACAAGTACACGTGAAAAGCACGCCATACCAGAGCGGCCTGGCCTGGCATGATAAGCGAGAGATCAGTTTTCCTGAATCACCGGACGGATCAGCAGCTCACTCACATCCACATACGGCGGCTGGGTGATCGCATAGAGAATACCGTTGGCGATATCTTCCGGCTTCAGAATTGGGCTGTCTTCGGCGTACATATTATCTTTTACAGCACTGCGAATTTTCTCATGCGCAATGCTGTCCGGCAGTTCCGTATCCACCGAGCCCGGTTGAATATCGGTCACACGCACACCAAAGCGGATCGCTTCTTTACGCAGGGTATCAGAGATCGCGCGTACCGCATGTTTGGTACCGCCGTATACCCCTGCGCTCTGATAGGTCAGTCGCGCTGCAACGGAGCTGATATTAACAATATGACCGTCTTTGCGCTCAGCCATACCCGGATACACAGCGTTGATCGCGTACAACACACCTTTGATGTTCACGTCGATCATGCGATCCCACTCATCCACGCGACCGGACAGAATCGGGCTGATTGGCATGGTGCCAGCGTTATTGATCAGGATATCGATACCACCCTTCTCGGCCAGCCGCTGACCCAGCGTTTCCATCCCTGCACGATCGGATACATCAACTACTGCGATCTCACAGCTACCACCGCCGTGACGGATCTCTTCAGACAGCGCTTCCAGCTTTTCCTGACGACGCGCAGACAGCACAACGTGCGCACCCTCACCTGCCAGCAGGCGCGCAGTCGCGGCACCGATGCCACTGCTTGCACCGGTAATCCAAACCTTTTTATCTTTTAATTTCATAATGTTGCCTTACATTTCTCATGCAGCGCGATACCTAACAAACGCACCATGCACTGCCCGATCCAGTCCTTAGAAAACAAAAACGCCGCCATATACCTTCCAGCATATGACGGCGATAGCATAACGAAAAACGTTTATCGGTGTTTAAATTCCGGCTTACGTTTCTCGGCAAATGCCGCCATACCCTCTTTACAATCTTCGAATGCAAAAGTCGCTTCAAAGGCGCGGCGCTCAAAACGCAGGCCGTCACGCAGGTTGGCATCCACCGCCATATTTACGGACTCTTTGATGTACGCAACAGCAGGACGGGAGTTGGACGCAATCTTGCGTGCGGTTTTGAATGCCGCTTCCGCCAGCTCTTCTGCAGGGACGATACGCGCCACCAGGCCGGAGCGTTCTGCTTCTTCTGCATCCATCATACGGCCGCTCAGACACATCTCCATCGCCTTAGCTTTGCCCACCGCCTTGGTCAGGCGCTGAGTACCGCCCGCACCCGGCATAGTGCCGATACCGATCTCCGGCTGACCGAATTTCGCACTATCGGCAGCGATGATGAAATCACACGCCATTACCATCTCGCAGCCACCACCCAGGGCAAAACCTGCTACCGCGGCAATAACCGGCTTACGCGCTTCATCAATCGCACGCCAGCAATCACGCTGGATGTATGGAAAATCTTTCTGGTACAGATCGATAAAGGTCTGATCCTTCATCTCTTTGATATCTGCACCGGCTGCAAACACCTGGTCACCACCGGTGATTACGATACAGCCTACAGCTTCGTCCGCTTCCAGCGCGTCAACCGCCTCACCTACTTCACGGGTCAGGGTCACATTCAGTGCATTCATCGCCTTCGGGCGGTTCAGGGTAATGGTGCCGACCCCGTCTTTGATATCAACCAGAATACATTCGTAGCTCATGGTTTGATCCTTTATCTTTTTCTTATAAATCGGGGCGAATAAATCGCCCCGAACAGTTACAGCTTGTCGATCAACGTGACCCAATTACTTAGGGTGACGACGGCTCTGAACAACGCGGAAGCGGTTCGCTACATATGCCAGGTCAGACAGACATGCGTTTGCAGCCGGGTTGCAACCTGTTGCGTGGAAGTCGGAGAACGCAGCACTCTGGTTCACAAACACGCCGCCGGTCAGGTTGCAGGACAATGCTACACCGGCATCCAGCGCCGCTTCTTCGATCGCATCCAGTACATCGTCGCTAGAAGAGTAGCAGCCCATGGTGATTGCACCGTGCTCTTTAACCGCTTTGTTCGCCAGCGCGATGCTCTGCTCGCTGCTTTCGGTTTTGATAACGAAGGAGATCGGACCGAACAGCTCCTTCATGTAGGTCTCTTCTTTGTCCGCGTCGATCTTCATGATCAATGGGCTGTGAACGCGTGCATCTTTGAACCATGGGTTTTCCATCGCCTCAGAATCACGGATCACTTCACCCAGACCACGGCTCTCGTCGATACGCTGTGCAGTCACTTCTGCCTGGATCGCACCCAGCACCATCGCCGCACGCTCTGGATCGGACAGGAACTTGGTTACGCCAGTAGAGATCGCTTCTGCCACTTCATCGAAGGACTTGTGCCCCAGATCGGTTTCGATACCGCCTGCTGGTACGAAGATATCCTGCGGCGTGGTACACATCTGGCCGGAGTACAGGCTCAGCGTGAATGACAGGTTGCGGATCATCCCTTTGAAGTCATCGGTAGAGTCGATGATGATGGTGTTTACACCCGCTTTCTCGGTGTAAACCTGTGCCTGAGGGCAGTTGTTTTCCAACCAGTCACCAAACCAGGTGTTACCGGTAAAGTCGATCAGGCGCACTTCTTCACGCTGTGCCAGATCCATAGTGCAAGGTTTCGCTGCATCTTCATCGATCACCATGGATACGATGTGTGCTGGCAGGCCGTTCTCAACCAATACTTCCTGTGCAATCTTGATAGAGATCGCTGCCGGCAGGATACCTGCTGGGTGTGGCTTAACCACAACCGGGTTGCCGGTTACCAGAGATGCGAACAGACCTGGGTAGGTGTTCCAGGTTGGGAAAGTGGAGCAACCGATCACCAGACCAACACCACGGCCAACAACGGTGAATTTCTTATCCATCACCAACGGATCGTGTTTACCCTGAGGCTTAGTCCAGGTTGCAGTACCTGGCGCAGAGGTCATTGCTTCGTATGCGTAAGCTACCGCTTCCAGACCACGATCCTGCGCGTGAGGACCACCCGCCTGGAACGCCATCATGAAGCCCTGGCCGGAGGTGTGCATTACGGAGTAACCGATCTCAAAGCTGCGCTTGTTGATTCGCTCCAAGATCTCCAGACAGATACCTACGCGGCCTTCTACGCCAACGTCACGCCATGCTTTCTGCGCGTCTTTCATTGCTGGCAGCAGCACATCCAGATCAACCAGCGGGTACTTTACGTTCAGATCGAAGCCGTAAGGTGATTTTTCGCTGCCCGCTTCACCTGTGATACCTGGCATATCCAGCTCAAAAGACTGACCGATATAAGCTTTGAAGGCTTCTTCGCCGTCTTTGTTAGCAGTCTCACCGTACTTACGCGGGCTTGGGTTTTCCGGGTAAGGACTGAAGTAGTCGCGCTGGTGGATTGCGTTCAACGCACCCTTCAGGGTGTCCTGGTGTTTCTCAAACAGGTTCTGGCTCATGGGGCTCCCCGCTTATTACCGTCATCAATATCTTTTGATATGAATCTTCGGTGTTGATGATGGAATGGCTACTCTATTTATTCTTTATATGCAGCGACTATCTCTTAATGTGCGACGCCGAACTTGCGCCCGCAGCAATACTCAAAACAAGCATCACTTAAGAATAGATCGTTGCACCGAACCGTCAGGACGAAGCCAAATCACTTCGTCTTCAGTTTCGCGCGTCCCGCCTCTGTCAAAAACGTTAGACCAGCCGTTGGCATGACCTACAGCAGTCCGACATCTCATTCAGGCACGGAACTAGCGCTACCTTAATAGTACGAAAGATACACCAAACATTGTGATACGAAAAGCAATTTACTTGCTTTTTTCTTGTATCCCTTTTTGCTTTTAGGTTAACCTGTAGCCAAACTGATAATCGGTCGCAAATGCAGAAACGATGCCATTGTCAGGGCCAACCGGCCAGATCCTCCAATATGATGAGGATACGCCAACAATAGGTGACAAAACCGACTATCGTTGTTGGCATAAAGTGGCAAACATCTGTTTTAAGTGCGATTGATTAATCCCCTACTTCGGGTGCTGTTCATCTCGAACCAGTACCTGACCGGGACTTTACTCTTTCTACCTGTTCACAAGCCGGAGCTTTTGCAAACTCATGCAAGATTTACAGGACATCATCGTTTCAGACGTTAACAAAGGCGTTCTGACTATTACCCTAAACCGCCCTGAAGCATACAACGCCCTGCGCACCAACCTGCTGCGCGAGATGGCTGAGGTACTGGATGCCGCCGCTCAGAATGACGACGTCAAAACCATTCTGGTAACCGGTGGCGAAAAAGTCTTTGCAGCAGGCGCCGACATCAAAGAGATGGCAGCCTTGGACGCAGTGGGCGTAATGAACGACCCACGTCCAACATACTGGCGCCGCATCGCCGCATTCCCTAAACCGCTAGTGGCGGCAGTAAACGGTTTCTGCCTAGGCGGCGGCTGCGAGCTGATGATGCACTGTGACATTGTGATCGCCGGCGACAACGCGCAGTGCGGCCAGCCGGAACTCAACCTCGGCATCATCCCTGGTGCAGGCGGCACCCAGCGTCTGGTGCGCACCATTGGCAAATCCATGGCGATGCAGCTGGTACTGTCCGGCGAGTTTATTTCTGCGGCCCAGGCACGCGACTTCAATCTGGTCAGCGAAGTGGTAATCCCTGAGCGCACCATCGAACGTGCTCGCCAGCTGGCTGAGAAGATCGCCACCAAACCACCGATTGCGGTGCGTCTGGCGAAAGAAGCGATTCTCAAGTCCTACGAAACAACCCTCGACAGTGGCCTGAACCTGGAACGCAAGGCATTCACTATGCTGGCGGCCACTGAAGACCGTAACGAAGGTATCGCGGCCTTCATGGAAAAACGTAAACCCAACTTCACGGGAAAATAACAACATGGCTTACGAAAACATCGAATTCGAAATCACCGAAGGCGTTGCAGTCCTGACTCTGAACCGCCCAAAGAGCCTGAACAGCTTCAACACCGACATGCACGCAGAAGTACGTGAAGCGTTGAAAACTGTGAAGAAGGACAAATCTGTTCGCTGCCTGGTGCTGACCGGTAACGGCCGTGGCTTCTGTGCAGGCCAGGACCTGAGCGATCGTAACGTTGCTCCAGGCTCCGAAGCACCAAACCTCGGCGAGTCTATCGAGAAGAACTACAGCCCGCTGATCCGTACCCTGATGGGTCTGGAAATGCCGGTTATCTGTGCCGTCAACGGTGTAGCTGCAGGCGCAGGCGCCAACATCGCATTCGCCTGCGACATCGTACTGGCCGCGAAATCGGCATCCTTCATCCAGGCATTCTGCAAAATCGGCCTGGTACCGGATTGTGGCGGCACTTGGAGCCTGCCTAACCTGGTGGGTCGTGCCCGCGCAATGGGTCTGGCGATGCTGGGCGACAAGGTTTCTGCTGAACAGGCAGAGAACTGGGGCATGATCTGGAAAGCGGTTGACGACGAAGCGCTGAAAGACGAAGCGCTGGCAATGGCGAAGCATCTGGCGACTCAGCCAACCAAAGGTCTGGCGCTGATCAAACGCGCGATCAACGCTGCGTCCACAAACACTATGGACGAGCAGCTGGATCTGGAACGTGATCTGCAGACGCTGGCAGGCCGCACCGAAGACTACCGTGAAGGGGTAGCCGCCTTCATGGAAAAACGTCAACCCAACTTCAAAGGCCAGTAATAGGTCAGCCGATAGCGAGGCATAAAAACACAATGAGCCGTCTCAACAATAACTCCGTAATCGGCGTAATCGGTGCAGGCACTATGGGTGCAGGCATCGCTCAGGTCGCCGCTAAAGCAGGCCACCCGGTACTGCTGTTCGACGCAATGGAAGGTGCTGCCCAGAAAGGTCTGGACGGTATCGCCAAAGGCCTGGGCCGTCTGGTAGAGCGAGGCAAGATGTCGCAAGACGATGTGGATGCCCTCACCGGCCGCATCCAGATCGCCGACTCTCTGCAGGCACTGGCACCAGCAGGCCTGGTGATCGAAGCGATCGTCGAGCGCCTGGACATCAAACAGCAGGTCTTTGGTGATCTGGAAGACATCTGTGGCGAAAACGTGATCATCGCCACTAACACCTCCTCCATCTCTGTAACCGCCATCGGCAGCAAGCTGAAGCGCCCGCAGAACCTGGTTGGCATGCACTTCTTCAACCCCGCACCAATCATGAAGTTGGTAGAAGTGATCAGCGGCCTGGATACTGACCCAGCGATCGCAGACGAGATCTTCGAGCTGTCTGCAGCCTGGGGCAAGAAGCCGGTAATGGCGAAATCCACGCCGGGCTTCATTGTTAACCGTGTTGCACGTCCGTTCTACGCTGAAGGTTTCCGTGTATACCAGGAAGGCGGTGCCGATATCGCCACCATCGATGCCCTGCTGAAAGAGTGCGGCGGCTTCCGTATGGGGCCGTTCGAGCTGACCGACCTGATCGGCCACGATGTTAACTACGCGGTAACCTGCTCTGTCTTTGACGCTTACTACCAGGATCAGCGCTTCCTGCCGTCTCTGGTTCAGCTGGAACTGGTTAACGCTGGACACTTCGGTCGCAAGTCCGGTAAAGGGTTCTACGACTACAGCGAAGGCGCTGAAAAAGCGACCGCCGCTAATGCAGCAGAAGCAGCAAAACCAACTCAGGTAACCGTTGAAGGTGACCTGGGTGTAGCGGAATCACTGGTTGCCCTGATTGAAGAAGCAGGCATCAACGTGAACCGTACCGAAGGTAACGGCGCAATTGTTGTGGGTGAAGCAACGCTGAAACTGAGCAACGGTCAGTTCTCGACTATGCGTGCACAGCAGTCCAGCAACCCGAACCTGCTTCAGTTTGATCTGGCGCTGGACTACGCTAAAGCAAGCCGCATGGCGCTGGCTCCTGCGGATCAGGCAAGCGACGCCGCGGTTGTTGCTGCTACCGGTCTGTTCCAGGCAATCGGCAAAAACGTCAGCATTATCGACGACATCCCGGGTATGGCAGTGATGCGTACTGTCTGCATGTTGGCAAACGAAGGCTTTGACGCCGTGAACCAGCAGGTGTGTAATGAGGAAGCAGTCGACATCGCAATGCAGGGTGGCGTGAACTACCCGTGTGGTCCAATCACCTGGGCAAACAACATCGGTCTGGCTAACGTTCTGAATACGTTGGATAATCTGGCCGCTGCCTACGGCGAAGACCGTTATCGCGCATCACCTCTGCTGCGCCGCAAGGTTGCTGGAGGCAAGTAATATGAGCAGTGCTGAATTGACACCACAGCAGCTGGCGGAAGCATGCAGCGCATCCATGCACGAGCGTGACCATGCTGCACAGGCACTGGGCATGGAGATCGTTGAGGTTAAGCCGGGTTACGCCCGTCTGACCATGACCGTACGTAAAGATATGCTGAACGGCCACAACATGTGCCACGGCGGTATGATCTTTGCGCTGGCGGATACCGCATTCGCCCACTCCTGCAACACCTACAATAAGGTGACAGTTGCCAGCGGCTGCAACATTGAATACGCCGCACCGGGTTTCGAGGGTGATGTTTTGACTGCTGAATCAGTTGAACGTACCCGCAGTGGACGCACCGGTGTGTACGACATCACGGTGACCAACCAGGACGGCAAAGAGCTGGCCCTGTTCCGTGGTAAGTCTTATCAGATCAAAGGCAGCGTGCTGCCTGAGTCTGAGTAACAGGAGGGATTCTGATGAAAGATGCTTACATCTGCGACGCGATTCGTACCCCGTTTGGCCGGTACGGCGGTGGTCTTTCCAGTGTTCGAGCTGATGACCTGGGTGCGGTGCCCCTGAAAGCGCTAATGGACCGCAACCCAAACGTGGACTGGGGTTCTGTCGACGACGTGATCTACGGCAACGCCAACCAGGCGGGTGAAGACAACCGTAACGTGGCGCGTATGTCCTCGCTGCTGGCGGGTCTGCCAACCTCTGTTCCAGGCACCACCATCAACCGCCTATGTGGCTCCGGTATGGACGCCATCGGTATGGCGGCGCGTGCGATCAAGTCCGGCGAAACCGAGCTGATGATTGCCGGTGGCTGTGAATCCATGTCCCGCGCCCCGTTTGTGATGGGTAAAGCGGAATCAGCTTTCTCCCGTAACCCGAACGGTCTATACGACACCACCATCGGCTGGCGTTTCATCAACAAGAAGATGAAAGCGGAGTTTGGTGTGGACTCCATGCCGGAAACCGCTGAAAACGTGGCGGAAGACTTCAACGTCTCCCGCGAAGACCAGGACCTGTTCGCCTTCCGCAGTCAGCAGAAAACCGCCGCCGCGATGGAAGCGGGTCTGTTTAAGGAAGAGATCTGCCCGGTCACTATCCCACAGCGTAAAGGTGATGACCTGATCGTTGACACCGACGAGCATCCCCGCGCCTCAACCACCTTGGAAGGCCTGGCCAAGCTGAAAACCCCATTCCGTGAAGGCGGTTCCGTCACCGCGGGTAACGCCTCCGGCGTGAACGACGGTGCTTGCGCCCTGCTGATCGCTTCGAAAGAAGCCGCAGAAAAGAACGGCCTGACGCCAAAAGCCCGCATCGTGGCAATGGCGACCGCGGGTCTTGAGCCACGCATCATGGGCTTTGGTCCGGCGCCGGCATCCAAGAAGGTGCTGGAAAAAGCGGGCCTGACCCTGGAGCAGATGGACGTGATCGAGCTGAACGAAGCGTTCGCCTCCCAGGGCCTGGCGGTGATGCGTGATCTGGGTCTACCGGATGATGCCGCCCACGTAAACCCGAATGGCGGCGCCATCTCTCTCGGTCACCCGTTGGGTGCCAGCGGTGCCCGCCTTGTAACTACTGCGATGTACCAGTTGCATCGTACCGGTGGTCGTTACGCTCTGTGCACCATGTGTATTGGTGTGGGTCAGGGGATCGCGATCATCATTGAGCGCGTTTAAGCATTGGTTTCAACACCTCATAAGGCAGCCCCTGATCCCTATTAAAGGGGCTGCCCTTTGCAATACACTCAAAATCGTTGCCAGAGTGGAATTTAGCAACACTGCGAGTGATAAGCCGTCCGCAGAGACGGGTGTTCTGACAAAAAGTCTGACATGACAACAACAAACCAGACAGGACAACTATAACGATGCAATTCGATAACTCCTCTCGCCGAGCGCTTGATCCGATTGAAACCGCCAGCATCGATGAACTGCGCGAGCTACAGCTCACCCGCATGCAGTGGAGCATCGCCCACGCATACAACAACGTGCCGGCTTACAAGAAATTGTGTGATGAGAAAGGCGTTCTCCCGTTCGAGCTGAAAAGCCTGGACGATCTGAAGAACTTCCCTTTCACCACCAAAGCGTATCTACGCGATGCCTACCCGTTTAATTCATTCGCGGTTCCGATGAACGAGGTTGTGCGCGTACATGCATCTTCCGGTACCACCGGTAAGCCTACCGTTGTGGGTTACACCCAGAACGATATCAACGTATGGGCTGACGTTGTGGCTCGCTCCATCCGCGCTGCAGGTGGTCATTCCGGTGACAAAGTACATGTTTCCTACGGTTACGGCCTGTTTACCGGCGGCCTGGGTGCACATTACGGGGCCGAACGCCTGGGTTGTACAGTCATCCCAATGTCCGGTGGTCAGACCGAAAAACAGGTCCAGCTGATTCAGGATTTCGATCCGGACATCATCATGGTGACGCCGTCCTACATGCTGAACCTGATCGACGAGATGGAACGTCAGAACGTTGATCCGCAGAAGCTGGCGCTGCGCATCGGCATCTTCGGTGCTGAGCCGTGGACCGACGAAATGCGTAAGAATATGGAAGGTCGCCTGGGTATTGATGCCCTGGATATCTACGGTCTGTCTGAAGTGATGGGACCGGGTGTAGCCCAGGAGTGTATCGAATCCAAAGACGGTCCAACCATCTGGGAAGATCACTTCTACCCAGAGATCATCGATCCAAATACCGGCGAAGTACTACCGGATGGTGAATATGGCGAGCTGGTTTTCACCTCTCTGAGCAAAGAAGCGCTGCCGATCATCCGTTACCGCACCCGTGACCTGACCCGTCTGTTGCCGGGTACTGCCCGTCCGATGCGCCGTATCGAC
Organism: Pontibacterium sp.; assembly: GCF_964228735.1. Lineage (GTDB taxonomy): Bacteria > Pseudomonadota > Gammaproteobacteria > Pseudomonadales > Balneatricaceae > Pontibacterium. The sequence continues at coordinate 15,385 of NZ_CAXRBQ010000033.1, forward strand.
AAAATCACCGGTCGTTCCGATGACATGCTGATCATCCGCGGCGTAAACGTCTTCCCGACCCAGATCGAAGAACAGATCCTGAAGATCCCTGCCCTGGCGCCTCACTACGAAATCGTGGTGACCAAAGAAGGCAACCTGGATAAGGTGCTGGTAAAGGTAGAGCTGACCCCTGAAGCGCAGAGTGCCCCACAAGACAAGGTCAGCAAAGAGCTGTCACACCACATCAAATCCGTGGTGGGTATCAGCACCAAGATCGAGATTGTGGCAACCGGTGATATTCCACGTTCTGAAGGCAAAGCGAAACGCGTCTTCGACAAGCGATAATCCACCTTCCCTGCACACACAAAAAAACCCGCTCAATAGCGCAATGCTGTTCGGTTAAGAGTTGCCAATAGCTAAGCACTTTCACAAAATCCGGTATTCCTCATCGAATACCGGATTTTTTTGTGCCTCTTCAACAGTCATTGCTCGATATTAACGAGCTAAGTTCATTTACCGATCTGAGCACATTTGCTCAAAACATTCCTGTTGAATGG
>NZ_CAXRBQ010000034.1:0-14211 GCF_964228735.1 Pontibacterium sp.
CGATCCAGAATCAGTTCGAAAAACGTATCCAGCCACTGCACATCCCCCAATACCGCCTTAAAGCCTACCGGTTTGCCGGTAACGTCACGGATACGGTTGATCATGTTTAAAAGGTCTTCTGGAGATCTAATATCCGGATGACCGTTTGGGCTGATCGATGCCTGGCCAGCGGGTATACCCCGTATCTCCGCGATCTCCTCAGTCACTTTGATCGCAGGCAGTATGCCGCCTTTACCGGGTTTCGCACCCTGGCTCATTTTGATCTCGAACATTTTCACCTGGGGATGTGCCGCTAGGGCTCGCAGGCGGTCATCGCTAAGCTTTCCGTGCTCATCACGTACACCGTACTTCGCTGTACCGATCTGAAAGACAATGTCGCAATTACCTTCGAGATGATAGGGGCTCAAACCGCCCTCGCCTGTGTTCAACCAACACCCGGCTTTTCGTGCGCCCATAGACAATGCACGAACGGCGGGTTTCGAGATTGCACCGTAGCTCATACCGGAAATATTGAACACGGAGTCTGTGGTATAGGGGTGTCGGCAATAGGGGCCTACTGTGACGTTACTGACGGGTACAGCGTCCTCGGCCAGGGTTGGAAAGGCACAGTTCATAAAAAGGATCGATCCCGGCGGTTCCAGATTACGGGTAGATCCAAACGCGAGCATGCGTTCCGTGTTTTTGGCTGCGCGATACACCCAGCTGCGTTCAGCACGGTTGAAGGGCATCTCCTCACGGTCCATCGCAAAGAAATACTGGCGGAAAAACTCACCTTGTTTCTCGAACAGGTATCGAAAACGGCCTATGACCGGGTAGTTGCGACGAATGGCCTGCTTGGACTGGGTCACATCGCGTATGTACATATACACGACAGCCAGAACAGCCATACCAATAATGAAGATGAAGAGGGCCGACATGATCTGCAGCCCCAGCATCAGCCATGTACCCATAGCTTTCACCTGCTCACTCCCATCGGGAGTTTCAAGACTGGAAAAGCATCCGAGTTGCGTCAGACTCACATAAGAAGCATAGCTTCAGAGCCAAAGAAAAACCGGGTTGAGCATATCGCAGCATCAACCCGGTTCTGAAGAGAGCGCTAATAAGGCGTGAGTTAGTGAAGCTTCATCTTCGGTTTAACCGCATTACTGATCTTTTGCGCCAGCATCACTGCCGATGCCCGCAACCAGCCATGAATCGCAACTTGGTGCATGCGATACAGGGAGATGTACACCATCCGTGCGATGCGCCCCTCGATAAACATCGAGCCTTTCGTCAGGTTGCCCATCAGGCTACCCACAGTGCTGTATTTACTCAGATTCACCAGTGAACCGTGATCCTTGTAGATATAGCTCTTCAGTGGCTTGCCCTGCTCTTTGAGCTGGATATTGCGATAAACCAGCGAGGCCATCTGGTGCGCTGATTGCGCCCGCGGTGGCACCCAGGTGCCATCCGGCTGTTCACACGCACAGCAGTCACCGATAACAAACACATCCTCATCGACAGTACTTTGCAGAGACGGCTTCACAATGATCTGGCCACCGCGTGCCGTTTCGAACGCATCCATCTGTTTTACAAAGTCCGGCGCTTTAACCCCTGCTGCCCACACCATCAGATCTGCATCGATACGCTGATCTTCGTTGGCAATAAAGCCAAGCTCGTCGGCTTTCACCACACGGGTGTCTTCCAGGATATTCACACCGAGTTTGCTAAGCTCCCGTTTGGCAGACAGCGCAATGCGCACCGGTAGTGCCGGTAGAATACGAGGGCCTGCTTCAATCAGTGTGATTTTCAGGCGCTTGGCAGACATCTCCGGCATGCCGTACATCTTAAGCAGATCCGCTACGTGATAAAGCTCCGCTGCCAGTTCTACACCGGTTGCACCACCACCCACAATCGCCAGCTTCAACACACCGTCATTGCCCTGCTGATTGAGGCGCAGGAACTGGTTGAGCAGTGCGCGATGAAAGCGTTCAGCCTGCTGGTGAGAGTCAAGGAAGAAACTGTGCTCCGCCACACCTGGCGTTCCGAAATCATTACTGACACTGCCGACAGCCATCACCAATTGGTCATAGTGTAGCTCACGCGCAGGCAGCACCTCCTTACCCACTTCATCGTTCAGGGGGGACAGGTAAACCACTTTACGCTCGCGATCCATCCCGGACATGGTGCCCAACTGAAACTGATAACCATGGATGCTGGAGTGCGCACGATACACCACACCGTCGGTGTTGATGTCGAGTGAACCTGTCGCCACTTCGTGCAGCAGCGGTTTCCAGATGTGATTTCGGTTGCGATCAACCAGGATAATGTTCGCTTTCTTCTTTTTACCGTACTTGTGGCCTAGCCTGGTCGCCAGTTCCAGCCCGCCGGCACCGCCTCCTACGATTACGATGGTTTTCATTGCGTTAATTCCTCAAAGAAGTTTCAGGCCAGCACATTGCCTAATAACGTACAAAATACGATACAAAGCGCTGGCCTGAAGCTACTCAAACAGAGGAAAAGTATGTTAGCTCACGCTAAACCGTTCTCCGGCTTCTGAGAATAGCCTAAGAGAACGGTAAGAACATAGACTTTAGACGTAACCTTTCGTTGCAAAAATGTAAACAATGCATGATTTGTTTGCACATCACGATACAAAAACGCATCACATTAGAAGCAACGCAGGCAGATAGAAATACCCCTGAAAGGTTAGAGGGGGAGGAATGCAGTTCGCTTACTTATGGGACGATTTGCTGGCCGTCCCACGCGAAGATATCACCGCTCTGCCCTACTGACAGGCCGTTAACCACATTCAGCAGGTACTCGGCTGATTGGTATGGGGTAAACAGCTTTTCCGGCTTTACGTTACGCTGGAAGGGTTTAGATAGGCCAGTATCTACCGTACCCGGATGCAGGCCAGCAATGATCAGATTGGGCATGGTGCGATTAGCCTCGATTGAGAGTGTCTTTAGCAACATATTCAGTGCTGCTTTGCTCGCACGGTAGCTGTACCAACCACCTAAGCGGTTATCAGAAATACTGCCTACACGTGCGGAGATCACGCTAAACACTGCTTTACGGAGACGGTTCATCCTGGGAATAAAGTGCTTGGCGACCAGCATCGGGGCCAGTGCGTTGATCTGCATGACGTCTATAAAACTCTCGCTTTGAAGCGCGCGCAGGCTTTTCTCTGGTTCAACGTCCTCACCATGCAACATGCCACTTCCGACAATTAGAAGATCGATCGGAGTGTCGGAAAAGCACTCTGCAGCGTCGATTAAGTTGCGTTCATCGAGAATATCCACACACAGGACATGCAACTTCTCATCCTGCTCGCTGATTATTGCGTCTGGATTGCGTGTTAAAGCGTGGACCCGGGCCACTGATGGATGGGATTTCAGCTGTCGTACCAGCGCATACCCGATGCCGCCTGATGCACCTACTACAACCGCATTGATCTGTTTGTTGAAGCTATCAAGGTTTACCACGCGAAGTTCCTCCATAATTACTAGAGATAGATACGCAGTAAACCTGTTGAACCGATCACATTCGATGCACGTAAACACAGGATTAACCGCTAATAAGACACTAACCATGATCAAACCTGATGTGTTCTATGACGGTCGCTGCCCGCTGTGCCGGAAAGAGATCGCCCACTACATACGCCTGGACCGGCAACACAAAATTAACTGGATTGATATCTGGACTGACCAGGAATTGTTATCGGAGAAAGGTATCCAGTTTGAAGATGCAATGAAACTGCTGCACACCATTGGCCGCGATGGCACTATCAGAACTGGCGCGTATTCGTTTGTTCTAATCTGGCGTGAACTGCCGTACTACCGACATGTGGCCCGAGTGGTCGAAATGTTTCACCTTACCAAAGTGTTGGATATAGCCTATCGACGCTTCGCACGCCGGCGATATCGCGCACGCTGCAAAGACGGGTGTGGGTTGCCCTGACGCCCCTCCCCTGTGATGAGGCTGATACTCCGAGGGCGAAATAATTATCACATAAACTTCGGACAATCTTAGGAGGAAAGCACGTTGCACTATACTTCTACCAGCGATAGCTAACGTACCGTAGCTTTAATCTTCCCTTTATCTACCTGTTAAACACAGGCTCAGGGGTATCTATGAATCGGCCTCACATATGCAGCATTGCGTTCCTGTTACTGCTGAGTGGTTGTTCAGCTAAAAAACCTTTTTCCTACGAAGTAATAGACTATAGCAATAACGAGGGGTGTAACCCTTTTAATATTGGTCACCGCCTGGGAGGCGACCTCCCAGGCAATACGGATAATACGCTACAGGCAATGGATTCTGTTGCCTCGATGCAGATAGATGGTTGCTTCAAGTATTCGGAATTTGACGTTGGACAGTCTGCGGATGGGCTGGTTGTCTGGCACGATATGCACGTAAATCAAAGCCCGTTGTTGTACAAAGCTTCCGCTGAACTGCCTGCCTATGTACCTAGCCTTGAGCAACTCTACCATGGCTTTAAGACCCATGATGTAATCAGGCCGATCGTCATCGATCTAAAATATATTCCAGATAAACGGTATTGGCCGGAGTTAAAAAGCTATGCTGAGCAGCTTCAGCTAGCTAATGACGTACCTGTTTGGTTTATCACCTCTGCCAGAATGGTGGAGGTGTATGCTGAAATCTGTGAATTGATCACTCCTGAATTTGATATCCGCCTTTATGCAGGTAAGGGCGATTTCTGCGAGGTTGTTAAGGCGTATTTTCAGCTTAAGTCTGAACAGACTGTAGCTGAACCTATGTAAACATGATGACGGCACTACGCTACATAGCGTTCAAATATTGGTTTTACGTTCACCTTCGCCCCCAGCCGCGCCGCCATGAGATACAATCCACCCATCTTTCTATGCAGGAATAAAACATCCGGTGGTGGCGTGTGCCAGGCGTCAGGATCGCTGCTGATCGTGCGCCCCATCGTCTGAATACGTTTGGCTAGCTCGGCCTTACCAAAATCGTACTCTCCTTCATGACGCAGCGGTTCAGTTGCCAGCATGAATATATCAACCACGATCTCAACATTCGCCGCTGCAATACCCGCCTGAAAGAATCCCAGTGCCTCCAGAGCAGCCCTTAATCCATCACGGTCTTCATTCGCCGCTGCACGCAATGCACAGAGGTATTTTCCAACAAACTCGTCGGCAAAGTGTCGTACAGCGCCAAAGTCCAAAAGCATTACACGGCCGGAGTCCGCATCGTACAGATAGTTGGCAAGGTTTGGATCGGTCTGGACGCAGCGGAACTGAGCCAGCTCCGCAAAAAACAGGTCCATCAACAGCGTTATGACCCGGTCAGCTTCTGATGGGTGACGGGTAATCCCCTTCTCCAGTGCGAATCCCGGAAGGTGGGACATACAAAGGATCTCCTGCGTTGACAGGTCCTGATGGAACTCGGGGAGATCCAGTTCTTCCTGACGATGAAAGTTGTCGACCAATGCGCGATACGCATCGATCTGTTCGCCCTCGCGCAGATAATCTGCTTCGTAGTGCAGTTGTTGCCGGGCCTCCTCCACCAGAGGCTCTATATCCAAGTCTTTTGGGAGTAAACCGCTTAAGCGCATCATCGATACGACGTTGTCGATATCGCTATCGATGCTCTGCCGGATGCCCGGGTACTGAATCTTTACTGCCATCTCGCGGCCGTCGGGTGTAGTTGCCTTGTGTACCTGACCAATAGATGCCGCTGCGATTGGCTCGAAGGAGAAACGGTGAAATTGGTCCTGCCAACCGTCACCCCAGTTGCGTTCAAGCACGTCGTAGAGCTGGCTGGCGGGCATGGTCATTGCCTCTGCTCGCAACCGTTCCAGTATTGCAGCCAATTCGTTTGGCAGCAGGTTGCCTGCATCCATCGACAGAAGCTGCCCGACTTTCATCGCTGCACCACGCATCTTTGCCAACTTGTCAGCCACTGAGCGTATATTCGCTTCGGTAAGAAGAATATCAGTGGCGCGTGGTTTTTGCCCTTTCGCCAGCTGCTTGCCACTTTCGAGCAGGGCATTGCCTGCGATACGGCCGGCCAGCGTCCCCATGCCGGTGAGGCGTGCTAGACGGCTCTGGGGAACGGCAGCTGCTTTTAGCTTTGAGTCAGACATGGTTAGCCGGTCACTTCGGTAGGTTGGCTTCGACGGCGGAGACCAACGTTGCGCTGTCCGGGCGTATGTGGCTCTTGAAGCTGGCAATCAGCTTACCGTTGGGAGCGATCAGGTATTTGTGGAAATTCCAGCCAGGGTACTCCCCAGCCTCTTTGGCCAGTGCGTGATAAAACGGTGACGCGTTGGCTTGAGCAGCATGAACCTTCTCGAACATTGGAAAGCGCACACCGTAGGTAAGCCGACAGAAGTTACTGATCTGTTTTTCGGTGCCGGGCTCCTGGCCAGCGAAGTCGTTGGAAGGGAAGCCAAGAATCACAAAGCCGCGATCTTTATACCGGTCGTACATCGCTTCCAGACCGTCGTACTGAGGCGTAAAAGCGCATTTGCTTGCAGTATTTACCACCAGGAGCAATTTACCCGCATACGCATCGCACAGGTTAACGCGCTCATCTTCACCAAGCTTCTTAAACTCGTGGTTTAGCAGTGCAGAGCATTCTGGAGAGTCGCCATCATCGGCGTACGCATGGACGGCTGTAAATGCGAGCAACACGACTGCTACTGCCTGGATGAATTTGAATTCTGATGGAGTTTTCATACCAGTCCTCACTTACGTTTGAGCCCCTGCAAGGTTGTAGTCACCGATGCTTTGCTCACGAGCGTGGGCATAGTCGATGATCGGCATTGGCCGCCCTACTTCCGCCCCAAACAGAGGATCAAAGCGTTGTACACCTTGTAGGGATGCTAACTCGGGAATCCAGCGGGCGATGTATTCACCTTCAGGATCAAAACGTTCGGCTTGGCGCATAGGATTAAAGATACGGAAATACGGCGCTGCATCAGCACCGACAGACGCGCTCCACTGCCACCCGCCCAGGTTGGATGCAAAGTCCCCATCAATCAAATTTTGCATAAAGAACTGTGCACCTCGTCGCCAATCGTGGCGCAGCAATTTGGCAACAAATGACGCAGTCACCATGCGCAGGCGGTTGTGCATCCAGCCGGTTGCTTGCAGCTGTTTCATACCCGCATCTACCATCGGAAAACCGGTTTCTCCCTGACACCAGGCTTCAAATAGTCCATTGTCCTGGGACCAAGTGAGTCGCTCTTCAACTTCCGGTTTAAACGGCAGCAGGCGATTCATTTCAGGAAAATCAAATAACAGGTGCCGGTAGAACTCGCGCCAAATCACCTCTGAAGTCCAATGGTTTGCGAGCCAGTCTGGATCGTTACTGTAGGTACGAAGCCCGGCTAAACACTGCCGTGCCGAGATCGCCCCCACGGTTAGATAGGGTGATAAAACAGAAGTGGAATCCAGTGCAGGATAGTCTCGCAACTGTTTGTATTCACGAGACTTTTCTGCTGCAAAATATTCAAGACGTTGGTGTGCCTCATCAGAGCCCGCCGGGAACATATTCCGTTGCCATACGCTTGTGACAGGAGCGTCGTAGACGATCCCTCCCGGTATCGGATCACCCTGAATCGCTGTAGGCCCTTGTTTGTCAGGCAGCGGCAACGGCTCTGGATTCTGCTGTAAAAAGCATGTTCGCCACGCTTTGCTAAACGGGGTATAGACCCGGAACGGAAGCTTTTGCTTGTTGCGTACCGTGCCGGGTTCGATGATCACGTCACTGTGGTAGCGCTCGACGTTCAAACCATGTGCAATGAACAGATCCGACACGCGTCCATCCCGCTTTTGTTCGTACTCCGGATACTCGTTGTTGAAGTAGATCGAATCTGCGTGGATCTGTGTAGCCAACGCCAACAACTGCTCTGGTACTTCTCGGTTCGTTGCAGCACGTAGGACTTTGAGCGGGATATTGAGTGCTGCCAGGTCTTTGCTGAGCGCGCGTAAGTTGGCAAGCCAAAACTGGACGCGGCTGTTCGCTTCATCCTGCAGTAACCATTGTTTCGGGGTGAGGACCGCAACGGCCACCACCCCTTGATTAGAGGAATCGCGGCAAGCATTAAACAGCGCGTGATTATCGCGCACGCGCAAATCGTTTCTGAACCAAACCAGTTTCATTGTTCTTTCCTGTAACGCTGAGAGACCAGTCCGACAGAGGGCAGATATCTCGTACTGCCGGACCGCAGAGCTATGTGGGTTAGATGTAGTTTCTCAGGCCCAGCTCATGGGGGTATGGATTGAGATACGCCTGGGACATGATGTAGTCGTTACCGTGGCGTTTTAAGTAGTGTTTGAGCAGCGTAAGCGGCACTACAAGATGTACCTTGTTTGTACGGTACTCTTCGATTGCCGTCAGCAGATCCTGCTTGGTGTCGGAATCGAGCTCTTTTTTCATGTAGCCCATAATGTGCAGCAGTACATTGGTGTGGCTCTTACGGTTCGCTTTTTTCTGCAGGACATTCATCAACGTCAGGATGTAGTGATCCATCGCCTCTTGCAGAGACACAGACGGAGCCTCCTGCGCCAGGTAACGCCCCAGCTCGCGGTAGCCCTCGTAGCTATGTGCCATTACCTGGTACTTGTGACGGCTATGGAACTGGATCAGGCCATGCATGGATGGCTCGTTGGCTACTTGCTGCTTCCAGGCGTGGTAAACGAACACACGGGTAATGAAGTTTTCGCGGAGCACCGCGTCGTTCAAACGTCCCTCTTCCTCGACCGGGAGCGCTGGGTTATTTGCCATCAGACGCGCTGCAAAGATGCCACTGCCCGCTTCATTGGGCATACCGTTTGGATGGTACACCTTTACACGCTCCATACCGCAGCTTGGTGAGCCCTTCATCAGGATGTAACCACACAGCTCAGGATGGTGTTCAGACACGAAGTCTGCGTGCTCAGCCAATCCGTCTGTTGCATCCAGCTCTGGGTCACGGGTACCCAGAGCCCGAGGACTGGATGCGTCACCCACAAGGCGGATCGGCTGACGTGGCGTACCGAGACCGGCCGCCACTTCGGGGCAAAACGGCTTGAAATCGAAGCATTCACTTAAGATGTTGAGACAGTAGTTAGATCGTTTATGACCGCCGTCAAAACGCACTTTTTGTCCCAAGAGACAAGCACTGATACCTACTGGGATATAAGGGGTCTTGTTGTCACTCATCGTTATGCTCTTTACAGGTGCTCATTCCTTTGTCTTTACGATACTAGGTACGATTTGGATCAGAAGCCAGTCATTGGCTGCATCAAACGTCCCAGAATGGTCGTAAATTTAAGCGGTGCATCGGTAGCCACCAGGCAGATGCAGTCTTCATTACTGTCCACCAGCGGCTGGTGTTCGATCTGATCGTCCAGATCGGCAATATCACCCGCGGCAAAGCGACCAATCTCGTCAGTAAATGACCCTTTCAGAACCAGTGTCAGCTCATTGCCTTCGTGGGTGTGTGGCAGCATCGCCTTACCCGGTGCGATGCGCAGCAGGCGGGATACACCACCACTCTGACATGGCAGGTCGAAATAATACACGCCTGGTACGATGCGCTTCCATTCAATATCGTCGAAGGATTCGCCGATGTAGTCAGCCAGCGGTGCAGGCACATCGGAGTCCGCGGGACGTTCCGGCTTGCTACGAACAGTTTCAATCGCAATCGGTTCATCCTGGGCTTCAATCGCAGCTAATACCGCATCAAGAGCATCGTCGCTGATTGGCGAAGGTGTCAGGGTGTCCATCAGCACACCGCCAATCGCTTCCGAGCTTTGAGCACGTTTGCGACAATCCGGGCACATCGCCAGATGACATGCAGTGACCAGCGCCATACCCTGTGACATAGAGCCAGCGGCGTAACTTAGAAGCGTTGCTTCATCCAGATGGTGTCGAATACTCATACGTCTACCCTCCAGACTGATTTCAGCTTATCCGCAGCCAACCGGATGCGGGACTTCACACTCCCTAACGGGATACCGATGCGATCGGCGATCTCCTGATGGGAGCGCCCCTCAAAAAATGACATGTAGATCACTTGAGCCTGGTTCTCGGGAAGCGTTTTTATCGCTTCCGCCATTCTGTCAGAAAGGACGCTTTGTTCCCCCGCGTCACCTTCATCTTCACCAACGTGCCAGTCTTCCAGTTCGTACTCCGGGTACTTCTGACGGCGCATCCAATCTATGCTCTGGTTTCGGGCCAGAGTAAAAATCCAGGTGCTCGCAGCAGCTTTGCTTGAGTTGTACAGATGGGCTTTGTTCCACACCGCCAGCATGGTTTCCTGCATCAGCTCTTCCGCTGTCGCTTCTGTAAGGCCCAATCGAATGATGTAGGCCTTAACTTTGGGCGCGAAATGGCGGAACAGCTGGATATACGAGGCTTTTTCACGCGTTTCGGCAAAATGAGCCAGGAGTGCTGTCCACTCCCGACTTGCCGACGGGTCTCTATTTATTGCCACAACTTTTTCCACGTCGTCACCTGGTGTTCTGTTTTCCTTGTCTGTCATTACGAACATATTCCTCAGGTGGATCATAAAAATTACAGCTATAAAGTCTTAAGGCCTGCTACACCCTTAAATTTTGTGTGATCCTTTCTTAAATCAGCTGCGTAACAGGAAACAACTTCAATATTATGGACGATCAGATGAATATCGCTGCTATACGCCCCAGAAAAATCGCTGTCGTCGGATCAGGTGTGTCAGGCCTTGGCTGTGCCTGGTTACTGAACAAAGCCCATGACGTAACCCTATATGAGAAAGACGACCGTCTGGGCGGCCATGCCAACACCGTGTCGGTCGATCTTCCGGATAACACCATCGACGTGGACACCGGCTTTATTGTCTTCAACCCGGTGAACTACCCAAATCTGGTAAACCTGTTCGAGGCGCTAGGCGTTGATACCTGCGATACGGACATGTCGTTTGCCGTATCGATGAACAGCGGCGCACTGGAATATGCCGGCAGCGGCCTGTCCGGTATCTTCGCTCAAAAGCGAAACCTGTTTAAGCCAGGCTTCTGGTTGATGATCAGCGACCTCCTACGCTTTTATCGTGAGTCATCCAATATGGCAGCGCAAGCTGACATCGACAGCCTGTCACTCGGTGACCTGCTTAAACAACATGGGTATGGAGAACGCTTTATCTACGATCACCTGCTTCCGATGGGGTCAGCGATCTGGTCTACACCCGTGGATGAGATGCTCAACTACCCGGCCAGCAGCTTCCTGCGTTTCTGTCAGAACCACGGCTTGGTACAGCTGAAAGACCGCCCTCAGTGGCGTACGGTGATTGGAGGCAGCCATCGTTACGTCGAGAAGATCGGAGCAGAGCTCGAAGGCAAGATCCGCCTGAACAGCCGCATCCACCGCATTATCCGTCGAGAAAACGAAGTGATCATCGAAGACATGCACGGTCGCCGTGACTACTTCGACGACGTTGTACTGGCGTGCCATTCAAATCAGGCATTGAGTTTGTTGGCAGAACTGACAACTGAAGAGCGTAACTTGCTGGGCCAGTTTCCCTACCTGCGTAACCAGGCATTCCTGCATACCGACAGAACCTTAATGCCGGAGCGTGAAGCGGTGTGGTCCAGTTGGAATTACATGGCGGAGCGCGGTGAAGGTCGTGAAAGCCAGGTATCAGTCAGCTACTGGATGAATCGCCTGCAGCCGCTGGCCACAGACACGCAGTTGTTTGTTTCGCTGAATCCACTGCGCGAACCCGTGGAGGGCACTATATTACGCAGCTTCTTCTACGATCACCCGCAGTTCGGCAAGAATGCGTTGGCCAACCAGAAACTGCTTTGGTCCCTGCAGGGTAAACAGAACACCTGGTTCTGTGGTGCCTATTTTGGATACGGATTCCACGAGGATGGTCTGCAAGCCGGCCTTGCTGTGGCAGAACAGCTTGGTGGCATCCCTCGCCCATGGACACTTGAGGAGCCAAATACCCGCATTCATGTGCGGCCCGCGTCTCCCAGCCATGAGCCAAACCAGACCGTAGAGAAGGAAGAAGCACATGGGTGAGTTGACTTCGTCGCTGTACAAAGGCGTCGTGATGCACCATCGCTTCACGCCTAAGCGGCACAGGTTTGTCTATCGGGTGTTTTCCATCTGCCTGAACCTGGACGAGCTTGAAACCATACAGCAAAGCAGCCGACTGTTTTCGGTAAACCGGTTTAACCTCTTCTCTTTTCATGAAAAGGATCACGGTACCGGCAGTGGCGCGTTGCGGGATCAGATCACGAAGCTGCTTAATGAGCGTGGCTGCCAGTCGGCTACCGCCCATATCAAGCTGCTTTGTTACCCACGTATTCTCGGGTACACCTTTAATCCGCTCAGTGTTTACTTCTGTTATAACGCAGACGGATTGTTAGAGGTAATCCTCTACGAAGTCAGCAACACCTTCGGTCAACGTCACACTTACCTTCTTCCGGCAAACCTGGATGAAACTGGGCACGTGCGCCACAAGTGCGACAAACAGATGTACGTCAGCCCCTTTATGCCAATGGATACCGGCTACAGCTTTCGCATCCAACCGCCGGGTGATCGAGTTGCAGTAAATATTCGGCAGACCGAACGGATCGGCGGGAACGCGATTTTACACGCTACATTCGGTGGCACACGCAGCGAACTGAGTGATAAGGGGCTGCTCAAAGCCTTCCTCACCTACCCTCTGATGACGCTTAAGGTGATTACTGCCATTCACTGGGAAGCACTGCGCCTTTGGCGTAAGAAAGTAAAAATTCAGCCCCGCGCCGAGGGCAATAAATACAGCATTAGCTGGCAGGATGAAAACGGAGAGTTCCACCATGAAAGCCATTAACTGCCCACGTGATACCAACCCGGTTCAACCACCGTCCTTTCTGGAAGAGCAGCTAATCAGCTTTATCCGGAAACGTCTTGATGGCAACACCGGCAGGCTCCAGCTTCAACTGCCAAGCGGTGTACAGTGCGCGTTCGGCCAAGGAAAACCAAACGCGTCAGTAACGCTCCACAATTATCGCCCGCTGGTGCGCCTGCTGTTTGGAGGTATCAACGGCTGGTCAGAGAGTTACCTGGCAGGTGAATGGGACAGCCCCGATCTTACCGCTCTCGTAAACTGGGCACTGGGATATGAAGCCTCCCTCTCTTCTATCGCTAAGGCGAGCTTCTTTACCCAAATCCTGCACAACCTGTATCACTGGCGCCGTGATAACAGCAAAAGAGGCAGTCGGAGAAACATCGCTGCCCACTACGATCTGGGTAATGACTTTTACAAAGAGTGGCTCGATCCGAGTATGACCTATTCTGCTGCACTGTTTGAGTCGCCTCATCAACCCCTGCAGGAAGCGCAGCGAAACAAGAATGCGCGAATTCTGCAGATGTTGGGTGCAGCGCCCGATGCGCATATTGCAGAGATCGGCTGTGGCTGGGGTGGTTTTGCTGAACAGGCCGCCCACGAAAACGCGCTGCGCGTGCACGGTGTAACCCTGTCTCAAGAGCAGCTGAGCTGGGCGAAAAACCGTATAACAGCAGCCGGGCTGGATGACCAGGTGAACTTAAGCCTGACCGACTATCGGGATCTCGTACATCGCTACGACGGTATCGTATCCATCGAGATGTTTGAGGCCGTGGGTGAAGCCCACTGGGACACCTACTTCCAGACCCTGCAGCGTATTCTAAAACCAGGCGGAAATGTGGTGTTGCAGGTCATCACAATCGACGATGATCGCTTCCATAGTTACCGCAAGAATGCCGACTTTATTCAGCGGTACGTATTCCCGGGTGGCATGCTGCCGAGCATCGAAGCGCTACAGGAAAAGTTTGATCAGCACGGATTTGAGCTGCAGGAAAAACTGCTGTTTGGCCCGGACTACGCCGAGACGCTGCGTCAATGGCGTGATGCGTTTGAAGCACGTTGGGAAACAATCAAACCTCTGGGATTTGACGACCGCTTCTACCGCTTGTGGCGTTATTACCTGGCGTACTGCGAAGGCGGATTTGATAGCGGCTCGATCAATGTTGGGTTGTATAAGTTGAGGTTAGCTGAGGCTTGAACCTCGTAAGGGTCGCCCTCGGAGCGGGCTGCTACAGGATCGTGCCTGTAGATACCATCTCTCGATTCTGGCTACAAACGCTTTTAGAGCGGGTGTAGCTGGAACTTTTCCTGGCTTTTCACCACGCCAAAGCACAGGTGGACCAGCTTTCTCATCGCTGCGCCCAGTGCCTGCATTTTGTTCT
>NZ_CAXRBQ010000035.1:0-15184 GCF_964228735.1 Pontibacterium sp.
CATATATGAGACGAGCAGTGAGCATTTGAAGTGAGGTAAGAAGAACACCAATGGCCAGTGATGATCGTATGTATCGGGTGATATTTATAAACCAGGATCAGGTGTACGAACTGTATGCCCGTCACGTTTATCAGAGCGACCGGTGGGGCTTTTTAAAGGTTGAGGAGTTTGTGTTCGGCAACCGCTCCGAGCTGGTGGTGGATCCGGGTGAAGAGAAACTGAAGCAGCAGTTTGCAGACGTGAAAAGTTCCTTTATCCCGATGCAGGCGGTGGTGCGGATTGATGAGGTGACCACCGAAGGTGTAGCCAAGGTATCCGATGCCAAGGGTGTGGTGACGAGCTTCCCGATGCCGGTGCCACCTAAGTCATAATTGGCACCAATTGCAGATAAAAAAAGCGTTGTAACAACAACGCTTTTTTTATGCCGGTCAGATCGCTTCAGCAGTCTGTAATTGATAGTTGTCGAAGCGGACCATCTTGTTGCGATTGATAAGGGAGCGCAGGCGGCTGACATACTCGTCACCGATCTCGCTGTAGTAATTCAGGTGCTTGATCAGCTTCAGTGGATCGTTGGTTTGAATACGCGCCTTACGGAACTCTCGGTATGGGCCGCCGCGTGCGATGGTAACGAAGTAGTCGTCAACCGCTTCGATCAGTGAGCCGTAGCGCTTCACGTAGATCGGTTTGCCCTCGCGGGTCTGGCTGGCGCGCATACGTGGTTCTTTCGGATTAAAGGACCACACACCAAAGATGTTGTTGCCCTCCAGGAAGAAGCGGGAGGTGCCCCAGCCAGTTTCCAACGCGGCCTGGGCCAGGATAATGCTGGTTGGATGGTCGGCCAGTTTTACCTTCAGCTGCTTGATATCTTGCGCCTTGTAGCGTTTAAGCTGTGCCTTTAGCCACGCCTTGGACTTGGTGTCCGGGGTTGCCATCGCTTCGATCTCAGCCAGACGCTCGCGTTTCTCTTCCAGGCGTTGTTTGCTGATCAGGACCGCAGGCAGAATCATGTCGAAAAATTTCTGCTTCTTGGTGCTCACTTCCAGCGTGGCGAGTGTACTGACACGAGTGTAAGCCACCGGTTTGATCAGCGGCGGGGTCAGCGCTTCGATATCGTCCGGGGTATGAATCGGCTTGTAAGTGATTGCCAATGCGGGCTGTGATGCCGCTGCCTTAGCCGCTTTTTCCTCTGCACTGTCCTGGTTGGACGGCGCCAGCTGGGTGAGTGATAAGGTAAGGAGCAGCAGTACCACGAGGGTGGCAATCGTTGCCCTGACTGATAGATACATCCTGAACTGAGCCTATGTTGATCAAAATTTGCGCGCAGTCTACAGGTAAAGCATAGCCTATTCCAGTAATCGTCGTTAAAAGTGCAGCTAACGGCGTTAATTGGTCGGTATCTTCGCCTTATTGTCCGTGTGGAAGGTGATCAGGTCTGGGAAAAACTGTAGGAAACCTGCTTCCAGAACGACGTAATGTTGTTGAACTTCGCTGATTGAGCCAGTGAAGTTGTTCCGGAAACGGATCCGTCCGGCGATGCGATCCAGGGCAAACCCTACCTGATCGATATCCTCATAACTGCGAATCCAGTCACCGTCGATCATTTTACCCACCACCCGCTTCATCCGGTCCGGCATCAGAGGATAGCCCCGGTGGAGGTCGAGGTAGGCCTGGTCGATAAATTGATCCAGCGATTCGGTCGAATAACGGTGCCAGTGGTGGATCAGGAAATGGTCGAACAGTACGTCCAGTACAATACCCGAGAATCGGCGTCGTTGAGGTGAGAACAGGGTTTTGAGTTCGCGTACCTGTATATGGGTGTCGGTGAACTGATCTATCACGCGGTGGTTAATCAGGCCTTGGCGTACAGGTGCTGATAGCTGAGTGATATCAACACCCCGGGCAAAGTCGCCCAGCAGATTGCCCACTCGGGACTGCACGTTTGGATCTGAGAAGTAGAGGTGGGCGAGATAGTTCAAGGTACGATACATCGGTTTGTTGACAGCCTTTTCACTGTAGCGGATCACTGCTCTGGATGACAGGTGGGTAGAGATGAACCGTGGCCAGAAACCGGGGGTGAAGCTTTATCCCCCAGTTGAATTGCGGTTAAATGGGCGCCTTGAATCTCCGCTTGGACACCGCCATGCCAAGTAGGATGTAAAGACAGGGGCTGTCAGGAATCACCGATGAAAATATCCATTGTTGCGCCGTTTCACAATGAAGAGGAAAACGTTGATGAGTTCTTCAATCGGGTACTGCCGATTATACGAGCGGAAAGTGACTCGATTGAGATTGTCTGCGTAAACGATGGTAGCCGTGATAGCACGTTGGAGCAGCTGCGCCGCTGGCGCGAAAAAGAGCCGGTGGTACGGGTGGTCAATCTGTCGCGAAATTTCGGTAAAGAAAACGCACTGACGGCAGGCCTCGACCATGCTAGTGGTGACGTGATCATCCCGATGGACAGCGACCTGCAAGACCCGCCCGAGTTGATTCCTCAGATGATTGCCAAGTGGCGTGAAGGCTACGATGTGGTATACGCACGCCGTACCCTACGTGACACGGATACCTGGGCCAAGCGGGCGACGGCAGTGTGGTACTACAAGCTGTTTAATGCCATTGCCGATCGCCCGATTCCTGACAACACTGGTGATTTCCGCTTGATGGACCGCAAGGTCCTGGATGAGGTGAAAAAACTTGGTGAGAGCGCACGCTTTATGAAAGGGTTGTTCTCTTGGGTTGGGTTTAAAAGCACTGCTGTGGAGTATGAGCGCCCACCGCGTCACGATGGCAAAGAAAGCCTGAATTTCCGCAATCTCTGGCGCTTAGCACTGGACGGCATCACCGCGTTTTCCACCTTGCCGCTGAAGGTGTGGAGTTATGTCGGAATGGGTGTCGCGGGCGTTGCTTTTCTCTACGGTCTGGTGATTATCTTTAAGACCCTGATTTTGGGGATCGATGTACCGGGTTACGCCTCCACAATGGTTATTGTCCTATTCCTGGGCGGTGTGCAGTTGTTGTCTCTGGGCGTGATTGGTGAGTACGTGGGGCGGATCTACCTGGAGGTGAAGAAACGCCCGCACTATATCGTAGATCCGGAAGAGAATGAGCTGAGGTCACGACGCTGATGCTGTTTCGCTTTCAGATCGCCCGTTTCGGGCTGGTGGGGATCGCGGCAACGCTGGTACATGCGGCTATTTTGTCGCTGCAGATCGAGTTATTGGCGCTGCCGGTGCAGCTTGCCAATATCAGTGCCTTTTTGGTGGCGTTTGGTGTGAGTTATCTGGGGCACCACCGCTGGACCTTTGACTCCGACGCCGGGCATAAGCAGGCCGCGAGCAAATTTCTGCTCACGGCTATTGTTGGGTTCCTGGCCAATGTGGCGATCATGGAGCTGGTTGTAGTTCAGTTGGGCTATCACTACCTAATTGGTTTTCTCTGTGTTGTTTTGACAGTGCCGCCGGCGACCTACATCGTAAGCCGCCTTTGGATCTTCTAAGGATCTAGACGGTTCGTCTTAGTACTATTGCTGTCTCTGAGCCGCGACTTTGTCTTCGTGCGCCGGAGGCAGAATCGCCCAGCCAATTCGCACAGGTTCGCGTTCGCTATTCAGGTGCCATGGGTATTCACGCGTCGGTTGAATTTGGGCCTCAGGGTAGAGCTTCAGCAGTTTCTGATACTGCGCCTTTTCCCCGTCCATGCTTTCGTTCCAGATGATCAGCCCGCCTTGCGCTAACAGGTCCGCGTTGTCGACCCAAGGACTGCGACTGTTATCCGCATCGTAGAGAATTGAAGGGTGCTGGTCAGAATAGTAGGCCATATTGCCTCCGATCCAGATCGATCCCACCACGAAATTAAGTGGTTGTGGATAACGTTCTTTCCATGCCTCGGTCAGTTCGGTTGCCATCGCTTCGCCCGGGAAATGGGCGCGCTTTTTCAGCTTGCCAAACTGAGGAGCGATCAGCATTTCGGCGATAAATACGCTGGCGAAGAAGAGGCTGGTGATCATCCAGACACGCATTAGCTTTCTGATGCGACCGTCACTCAGCACCACACCGGAGAACACCATCAGCCAAAGCGGCAAGAAGGTGAACAACGGTGTGCCCCACATTGAGCGCAGCTTCATACCGGTACCCAGTGAGATCAGCAAAGTGATTACCATTGGGCCGAAGGTCAGAAGGGTCAGATAGGTGCGGTTGGCTGCTGCTCGTGTGCCTTTGGCGGGTGGATACCTATCACCACTACGCAGTAACAGAAAGAACGTTGGTAGCAGAATGATCAAAACCAACAGCTGGGAGATGCCAAAGCGCAGCGGATTCAGCAGGTGATCGATCAGCTCTTTTTCGCTGCCACTGCCGCGGGCGGCGCCGTAGCGGATGGTGCTGAAGTCGTGGTCGATCAACCAGATCAGGTTGGGCAGCCACACCAGGACCGCCGATGCCAGGGCAATATAGAGGCCTTTCTCCTTCCAGTGCACGCGGCCGGCAGGTGTCAGGAAATAGCAGGCGATCGCCAGCAGCAATACCACTGAATAGTACTTGGTCAGCATCGCCAGGCCGCCACAGATGCCCAACAGTATCCAGTCCCGGATCAGGTTATGGTTGATGGCGCGGAAGCCGAAGTAGCCGATCAGCGCCCAGATCGCCAGCTGCAGAATGTTGGGATTAAACTCAGGCGTCAGGTAATTGTAGTACGGCACCATAGTCAGCAGCAGGGTGGAAACCAGTGCAGGTTCGCGGCTGACAAAGTTACGTGCCACCGCATATTGGGCGCCAAATGCCGTGATGACAGCGATCTGGCTGAGCAGGAAGACCGGCCAGTTACTGCCGGGGGACAGCAGGGTGATTGCGTAGGTCAGCCAAGGCGCCAGCAGGGGGTGTTTGTCGTAGCCCAGTTGCCACTCCTGGCCCCAAGTCAGGCCTTCGACTACGTCCAGGTTGGCGTTGGGTTGCAAAAGGCTCGGCAGCAACAGCCAGAGGACGCTATGCAGCACCAGGGCGATGATCAGGGGGCGGTGGTGTGAGCTGTGAGTCGCTGTCATATAGGTGTATCAGTCGATTGCGTTGTTCGGCCAGCTTCCTGCCACCGTATAAAAAAGTGTTTATTTACGTGCTGCCAGATAGCCCCAGATATAGGCATTGGGGCCGATGGTGGACTGCACTGTGAACTCGTTCAGCGCGGCGAAATCGTATACGTCAAAGTAGGCTTCGGCCGTTGGCCAGAGGGCATGACGCGGGTAGATCTCATCGGCGAACAGCTTCGCCAGCCAGTGGTTGAGCTGGCGCTTGGTTTCCAGAGGGCCGTTCACGGTGATCCCTTCCGGTGGTTGCTGGCTGGAAACGCGCTGATCCTGAACTAAAGGATTCTTGGGCGAGTTTTCGCCCACGCCAGTGGTGAATACCATGTTCAGCGGGTTTGCACCGGCACCGTACTGGGTCGCCAACAGCGCGGCATCCAGGTACTGGCGTTTCCCGGTCAGGTAGTGGGCCCGCACTAAGGTAGAGGCATCAGGCACGGTCAGGTTGCCCCAGCCGATCCATGCCCAGGCGTTGCGTTTGGTCCACTTGAAGGCGGTGCGCTGACCGATACGGATGCTTTCGTCCGCTTCACGCAGGATCGCCATCTCGGCGTTACGTTTGATCAGCGCGTCCGCTCCGGGTGTGTTTACATAGACAAAGGCCGCTTCGGTCTGGTCGTGGTGTTGCCACTTCTTCAACGGTGCTGATGCCTTGTGGAACTCTGAGGTCTGTCGGAACAGGCGGTGCCAGGTTTCGTTGCCGGTTAGGCGGAACAGTTCGGCTGCAGCCAGGTTACGGTCGTCACGTGCCTGGTGAGGCATCTCCCGATGAGCACGGCGTTTGTATTCCTCTTCGGCCCAGTTCATCGCTTTAAGGGCGGAAGCTTCGTAGGTCGCGGCTAGTTTGGCGTCATACGGTTTCAGGATGCGGGCCGCACGGGCGGCGACCCCAGCATAGATATGGCTGGACCAGAACCCTGGCGCATAGGCCATCAGCGTCTGGGATTCCTGCCAGCTGCCTTCCCCGTGACGCGGGTGATCCATCGATTCGATACCACCGCGGATTCCTCCTTCTGGCGTTTGCAGACGACGGAAGAAATCCAATCCCCAGACTGCTTCGTCGAGCAGGTCCGGCAATTTATTTCTGGATTCCGGAATGTTCAGGTTCAGTTTGGCGAAATACTGTGGATTCAACTCGGCGAGTTCCAGCAGCAGGCGCGTGCTGTTCAGGTGCTGGATGCGGCGGTCCCAGTCACCGGCGTCGGCATAGCCACCCCAGGCATTTTTCACCACCAGACTGGTTTTACCGTTGATCAGATCGCTGAAGTTGTCTTTGGCCGTGCCGCGCGCGTTGATACCGTTCATGGTATCCATTAATGGAGTGCGTGAGTGATACACCACAACGCCGTCATCCGGGTGCATGTTACGTGGGCGGCGGTATTGGGTGTAAGGCGGACCCAGTTCTATACCGCTACGCTGATGGAACAGACCACGGACCGAGGTGGCGAAGGCATTCCGCCAGGCATCTTTACTGATCGGGAAGTTGTAGGAACAGCCCACACCTTTGACACAAACACGGTATTCGCCCTGGGTTTTCAGGTCGTCAAACTGCATCACATATACGTCGGCGCCGGTGTAGTTCTGCTTATAGGCATCTTCCGCTTCGTAACGGGAGCGGGTGAGCTTGGTTTTACCGCGATAGACGATCTGTTGGGTTTTGCTGTTGATCACCGCAAAGGGCAGGCCGTCGTTGTACGGTTGGCTTTCTCCGTTGCCGCGCCACAAAGAGAGGAATGCGACCTTACGTGGATCGTCTGGACGGAATCCAATCTGGGACACATGCACGGCTTCACTGCGCACATTACGGGTGTTGTGGATATAGGTCTGGCGGCTGATGCTGCTGTTTTTGAATTCGATCTCGTACTGCGTGCCCTCTTTCAAGGGCTTGGGCAGTTTGAGATAGAGGTAGTGGGTCATTGGCCAGTTGAAAGCCCAGAAACCGGTGCGCGCCATGTCACTGGGGCGGCTTTTACGGTAGACCACCGTTGGTTTGATGCCGTTGCTGTAGTTGATGTCTACGCTGGATTTCAGCAGATAGCTGGAGGCAGAATCGGCCCAGCGGGTATCCAGCTTGGCGCCGCTGAACTCATCAAACGGATACAGTACATCCTGCTTAGGGCCAACGACGGCGCCCAATACGTCTTTGCCCTGACGTATCCAGCGGTGACGATCACGGCTGTCATCCACCCAGTCCAGAATTCCCTTGCTGTACGGCTGCTGCAAGGCCGGGACACGTTTACCAGCCTGAATCTCAATGCTGATGACATCCGGAGCAACCGCTGAGATGCGGGAAATATACGGCAGGTGATTGGCGGCGCTTGCAAGCGCAATATGACTGAGCCAGATAAACGTTACTGCAAAAATCCGTGTCATGAGGGGGCTATATCCGTTGCGTGATCTGAACCGCTATTTTTCCATTATCCGATGACAGTTGGTAGTACGGTTTTTGCCGGGCGATCAGGGATCTCCCGCGCCAGTCTGGGTACCAGATATCCGGGTAACGTGCCTTGCAGTTGACCTACCAGCTGTTGTGCTTCTTCATCCGGGATGTCGAAGTGGGCGGCACCCTCAACCGGATCAAGCACAAACAGATAGTAGGGCAGTACGCCCCAGTTAAACAGCTCTTCGCTCAGGGCTTTCAGGCTATCTACCGAATCGTTGATACCGCGCAGCAGGACGGCTTGATTGAGCAACGTGATGTTGGCCTGCCGCAGTTGTGTCAGGGCATGGCCAACCTGTTCATCCACTTCGTTGGCGTGATTAACGTGCAGCACCAGTGTGGTCAGCAGGCGGCTGCTGCCGAGAATATCGATCATCTCCGCTGTAACCCGCTGTGGGATTACCACTGGCAACCGGCTGTGAATACGCAGGCGTTTGATATGGGGAATGGCTGAGAGATCACCCACCAGCCGCTGTAAGCGGCTGTCGGATACCGCAAGTGGATCCCCCCCGGAGAGAATCACCTCTGAGATGGAAGTGTCGCTACGAATATATTCCAGCATCGACTGCCATTGTTCTGGGCCGAGACGGTTTTCGTCATACGGAAAGTGACGGCGGAAGCAATAGCGGCAGTTGATCGCGCAGGCTCCAGTCATGATCAGCAATACACGGCCTTGGTATTTGTGCACCAAGCCCTGACGCGGATTGAACTGGGCTTCGGCCAGCGGATCGGTGACATAACCGGCCACTTTACGCGTCTCAGCACTGAGTGGCAGTACCTGTTTTAATAGTGGATCGTCCGGGTTGCCCGGTTCGATACGACGCAGATAAGGCGTGGGTACACGCAGCGGAAATCCCTGTGCAGCGGCCTGTGCCGGAGCGATCAGATCCTCCGGTAGATCCAGTGCACGGATCAGCTCGGCGGGATCATCAATGGTATGGCTGAGCAGCTGTTGCCAGCTGTCGAGAGCGGTCAGCGGGAGATTCATGGGTGGAAATACAGGTCGCAGGGGGCTGTGAAAGTTGCTCGCATTCTGCTTTCAAGTAGAATAACTGTCAATTATGGCGCTGGGGTACCCGGTTTGGTTCGCAGATGCGTATAGGGCACCCCCCATAGTCGCGCCACTTTCACGCTTTAATAGATATCGAGACAGTCATGGCAAACTACTCTACTAACCAGTTTAAAAACGGCCTTAAGGTAATGATCGACGGCGACCCATGTAACATGGTTGACGTTGAGATGGTAAAGCCGGGTAAAGGTCAGGCCTTCACCCGTGTGAAACTGAAGAACCTGATGACCGGTCGTACCTGGGAACGCACCTTCAAATCTGGCGATAGCGTGGAAGGTGCGGACGTAATGGATACCGATATGGAGTACCTCTACAACGATGGCGAGATGTGGCACTTCATGGATCCTGCTACGTACGAGCAGGTAGCTGCGGACGCAAATGCCGTGGGCGATTCTCACAAGTGGCTGAAAGAGCAGGACTCCTGCATGATTACGCTGTTCAACGACAACCCGATCTCTGTAACGCCACCTAACTTCGTTGAGCTGGAAGTAACTGAAACTGATCCAGGTCTGAAAGGTGATACTGCGCAGGGTGGTTCCAAGCCAGCTACGCTGCAGACCGGCGCTGTTGTTCGTGTGCCTCTGTTCATCAACCAGGGCGACGTGCTGAAGATCGACACCCGTACTGGTGAGTACGTATCCCGCGCATAATTCGCGAATACGATCAGGAAACGGCAGCTTAGGCTGCCGTTTTGCGTTTCAGGCAGCTGTAGAAAGAAAATAGAGCGAACTCCAAGATGGCAATCGATCCCCAGCACTGGCAACCCACCGCCAGTATTCACAACCTGCGCAAGCGGGCAGCAATCATGGCGCAGATCCGCAGCTTCTTTGCCGATCGGGAGGTGCTGGAAGTGGAGATGCCATTGATGTCCCAGTGTGCGGTCAGCGATCCGTTTCTCGATACGATTGAAACCCTCTATGCCGACTATGTAGGCTCTGAGAGTTATCCACTCTACCTGCAGACCTCGCCGGAATACGCCATGAAGCGTTTATTGGCCGCTGGCAGCGGGGCGATCTTTCATCTGGGCAAGGCATTCCGTAACGGGGAATCAGGCAGTCGCCGTCATAACCCGGAGTTCACCATGCTGGAGTGGTACCGCCCCGGTATGGATGATCAGCAACTGATGGACGAAATTGCAGATCTGATTACACCGATCCTGAAGCTCGATTCCGTTGAACGCCTCAGCTATACGCAGGTGTTTAAACGCGTTCTGAATATCGATCCCCACACGGCACCCCTGCAGACGCTAGTGGCTGAAACCCGCAAGCATGTGGATATCGAGCTGGAGGACGATGAGCGGGATACCTGGCTCAATCTGCTGATGTCCCATGTAATCGAACCCAAGCTGGCGGATCTGGGCGCGGTGTTTGTGTACGACTACCCTGCAAGTCAGGCAGCCCTGGCGCAGATTAAAGCGGATGCGCAGGGCCAGCAGGTTGCCGCCCGCTTTGAGCTGTTTGTGAATGGCATTGAATTGGCGAATGGGTACCACGAGCTGACCGACGCTCAGGAACAGAAGCAGCGTTTGCTCAAGGATCAGCAGACCCGTGAGCAGATGGGGCTGCCGCAACGTCCTCTGGAGATGCGCCTGGTAAGCGCGCTGGAAGCAGGCATTCCGGATTGTGCCGGCGTGGCCTTGGGTGTGGATCGTTTGGTGATGTTGGCGCTGGGTGTAGACTCTATCCAGGACGTGATTGCCTTCCCGATCGAACGTGCCTGAACGCTGCGAGGATTGGCCGCTACGAAGCGGGGGGCAACAAGTTAGGCATCGCATTGCGATGACTAACCTACAGGGGAATTGTAGCGCGCCGCACGTGCTTTTGTAGGTTGGCCATCGTCTACGGCGATGCCCAACACTCTCATTTTCTGGTTAAGCAGGTAGTTCGCCCAAAATTGCCCGGCGGATACGATTAACCGCCTCTTCCAGCAACTCGCGGCGACAACCAAAGTTCAGCCGCACGTAACGGTCATCACCAAAATCCCGCCCCGGTGACATACCTACACCCGCCTGTTCAAAGAAGTGCTGAGGGTTATCCAGCTTGGCGCCGGAGACATCAATCCACGCCAGGTAGGTCGCTTCGATCGGTGCCAGCTTCAGGCCCGGGATCTGGTTGATCTCGTGCACCAGGTAGTCGCGGTTGTCGCGAAGGTAGTCCAGCTGCTGTTTGTTCCACTCATCCCCATGCTTGTAGGCGGCGATAGCAGCGGTGTAACCCAGCAGGTTCACATCCGGCACAATGCCTTTCATTTGGCGCAGGAATTGTTGGCGTAGCTGGCGGTCGGGAATTACGGCAAAGGAGCAGGCCAGCCCCGCGATGTTGTAGGTTTTGCTCGGCGCCATCAGGGTGATGCTGCGGGCCGCGATCTCGTCATTCAATGAGCCCAGTGGAATATGCTGCAGGCCCGGTTCAAGAATCAGGTCGCAATGGATCTCATCGGAGCAGACCATCAAGTCGTGTTTAATTACCAGTTCGGCGAGGGCCTCCAGCTCTTCTCGACGATAGACGGCGCCACCCGGGTTGTGTGGGTTGCAGAACAGCAGGATCTTGGACTGTGGTGTGATGGATGCTTCCAGTGCCTCCAGATCCAACGTCCAACGGTTGTCGCTCTCCTTGAGTGGCACGGACACCAGCTGACGATCAGACAGGCGCGGCGAGGACATAAACGGTGGATAGACCGGTTTTGGGGAGAACACCTGATCCTGGCTTTCACCCACCGCACGGCAGGCCAGGTTGAGGCCGCATACCAGACCCGGCAGCCATACTAGCCAGTCTCTCTCAACCGGCCACTGGTAGAGGCGTTGCAGGCGTTCGATCACCAGGTTGTCCAGTTCTTCCGGGGTGTTGGTGTAACCAAATACACCGTGGTTCACGCGTTCGTGCAGGGCGTCGGCAATGGCCGGCGGAGACATAAAGTCGGTGTCGGCAACCCACATCGGTAATACATCACTGTCGCGGTACTTTTCCCACTTCAGGCTTGAGGTATTACTGCGGTCGACGGGGTGATCAAATACGTTGGCCATCGGCTTAACTTCCTGTATCTCAGCGGTTGTAATTCTTCGGTACGACAATCGTGCCAGGTGCGCTCTCATTGTAGTTGCAGATGCTTGCAAATGACCAACTGCGCGTTATAGTAGGTGGTCATAATATAAACCAAAAAACCGCACTGAACGGCTATGCAAAACGCAGGGAACTGTTTCACAAGCAGTCAGACAAGCAGTATGTACAACGGTCCGTCTGACGTTGTCACTCCTCTCTACCTGTCTCCTCTTGCGGCGCTGCTACGACTGCCGTAAGGCAGTATACTTTCTATATAACTCCGTCCTTCTCCGTTTTTTAGTTTTACAGCATTCCGCGCCACGTACTGATTAGTAACGGGGCGCCATTTGAATATGGAGCATCTCCAATGAGCGACAATAACCGCGTCATTATTTTCGATACCACTTTGCGTGACGGCGAGCAGAGCCCTGGCGCATCCATGACAAAAGATGAAAAGCTGCGTGTTGCCAAGCAGCTGGAGAAGATGCGCGTGGATGTGATCGAAGCCGGCTTTGCGATCGCCAGCCCGGGTGACTTCGAATCCGTGCAGTCCATCGCCAACACAGTGAAGGACAGCACCGTATGTTCCCTATCCCGTGCCCTGGATGCGGATATTGATCGTGCCGGTGAAGCTCTGAAGAACGCCAACTCCGGCCGTATCCACACCTTCATCGCAACCTCGCCGATCCACATGCAGTACAAGCTGCAGATGGAGCCGGATCAGGTGGTGGCGCAGGCGGTACACGCGGTTAAACGCGCGCGTAACCTGATCGATGACGTGGAGTTCTCCCTGGAGGACGCGAGTCGCTCCGAACTGGATTTCATGTGCCGCATCATCGAAGCGGTCATTGATGCCGGGGCACGCACCATCAACATCCCTGATACCGTGGGTTACGCGGTACCGGAAGAGTTTGGTCACACCATCGGTCAGCTGATCGAGCGTATCCCGAACTCCGACAAAGCGATTTTCTCCGTGCACTGTCACAACGACCTGGGTCTGGCGGTAGCCAACTCCCTGGCCGCGGTGCAGGCCGGTGCCCGTCAGGTGGAATGTACCATCAACGGCCTGGGTGAGCGTGCCGGTAACGCCTCCCTGGAAGAGATCGTGATGGCGATCCGTACCCGTCAGGACCGTCTGGGTGTGTCCACCGGCCTGGATACTACGCAGATCGTGCCGGCCTCCCGTCTGGTGTCCAGCGTAACCGGCTTCCCGGTACAGCCGAACAAAGCGATTGTGGGGGCCAACGCCTTTGCACACGAATCCGGTATCCACCAGGACGGCGTACTGAAACACCGTGAAACCTACGAGATCATGACCGCTCAGGATGTAGGTTGGAAGACCAACCGTATGGTGATGGGTAAGCACTCTGGCCGTGCCGCGTTCCGCAGCCGTCTGGAAGAGCTGGGTACCACCTTTGCCTCCGACAAGGAGCTGAACGACGCGTTTGCGCATTTCAAGGACCTGGCCGACAAGAAACACGAGATTTTCGACGAAGACTTGGTGGCGCTGGTGAGCGACACCCGTGCAACGGCGAGCAATGAGAAGTTCAAGCTGAGCAGCATCTCCGTCACTTCCCAGACCGGTGAAACACCAGTCGCCAAGGTAGTTCTGACTGTTAATGATGTTGAGTACAACGCCGAGTCCGAAGGTGGTGGTCCGGTGGATGCGGCGTTCAAAGCGATCGAATCGATTGCCAACTCCGGTGCCAGCCTGCAGATCTACTCTGTGAACGCGGTGACCGAAGGGACCGATTCCCAGGGTGAAGTGACCGTACGTCTGGAAAACGGTGGTCGTATCGTCAACGGTCTGGGTGCTGATACCGATATCATCATCGCCTCTGCCAAGGCTTATGTGCATGCGCTGAATATGTTGGATGCCAACATCGAAAAAGCACACCCGCAAGTTTAAACAGCAAAACGGTTTAACTGACAGTCTTACACAGGAGCGGTAGCGGATGATCGAAGAACAGCAGCGCCACCAGTATCTGGATGCGCTCGGTATCTCCAGTTGGCTGCCGCGTGATGTGTTGCCGGGGGCGGCGCCCTCGGCGGACTGGATATGGGATTTCAGCTATCCGGCACCGGATATCCCGTTTGCCGAAAAAGGCACACCGGGGACATCGGTCGCGGAAGCAAAAGCCGCGTTGAACGTTGACCCCGCCGCAGCCCGTGCCAGCCTGACCCGCAGCTTTGGTGATGCACCGAAGCCGGAAGTGAAAGAGGCGCTGTGGAAAAAAGACGCACCCGCTGAGCCGCAGAAACCAGCGGCCAAGCCGGTGTTGGAGCCGGTGGCTGATGACACGGCTCACAGTGACACCGACGCGCAGAAACCAACCAAACCGCAACCACGCTTTAAGCTGGCCCTGGCCCGTTACGGCCGTGTGCTGGTGGTGGACAGCCTACCGCCACAGTCGCTGCAGGACTACTCGAAGCAGCATGATGCACTGGCCGCTGCCATCGTGCGCAGCGTCAGCGGTGCCCAGGTTGCGCTGCAAGAGAAACCTTCCCTGTTACCTTGGCCTGCGTTTGCCAGTCCAACATTGCCGCAAGGATACGATGATGCGTTGCAAACCGTTCAGCACAAGCTTGATCTGCTGCTGGAGAAAGGTGGCGTTGAGGCGGTTCTGTTGCTGGGTGAAAGCGCAGCGCAGATGGTGCTGGATCGTGACGAAGAGTTGAGCCAGTTGAGTGGTATCCTGTTTAGTCTGCGTGCAGATACCAAGGTTCTGGCTACGCACAGCCTGACCGAAGCGATGCAGGTTCCAGGGCTTAAAGCGGAGATGTGGCAACAGCTGCAACCGCTGGTGAAACACCTGGACAATGCTTGATACTCCGCTGCTGCGCCCACTAGAGGCTGAAGATCTGCCCGCCTGGCTGGCAATCGAACACGCCTGCTTCCCCGATCCCTGGAGCGAACAGCAGCTAAGTGCGCAGCTGAAGCAGACGCGTAACCGTTGCTTTGGGTTGTTCGAGCTGAACCAGTTGGTGGGTTTTGCCGTATTCTCTACTGTGCTGGATGAAGCAGAGTTGCTGCAGATCGCCATTGCACCCGGTCAGCAGGGCAAGGGGCTGGCAGCGATGCTCCTAAGCCAATCAATCGACACTTTGCAGCAGGCGGAGATAATCCGGTTTATGCTGGAAGTAAGAGCTTCCAACGATGTAGCAATCCGACTCTACAAGAAGTTGGGATTCAACGAGGACGGACGGCGTAAAGGCTATTACCCCGCACTGGATGGGCGCGAAGATGCGGTATTGATGAGTCTGACTGCCGAACCTAATCTGACGTAAATCAACTGCTGCGCCACTGTCGCCATAAGTCCTGCCGACAGGCCTGTTGGAGCAGGTTAGAATAGCGCCCAATTTCACCCCTGAAACTCTCTTTCGGTAATCGACATGAGCATCTCCGTTGGCTTGTTAAGTGGCTACTGGTTCTGGTTGAGTCTGCTAATCTATCTGCCGGTGCTCGGGTATGCCTTGTACCGAGTGCCCTGGAGTATCCTGAAGTCCAACCGCCGCCTGCAGCATTTCTTTCTGGGCGCCACTGTTTTTCTGATGGTGATGTGGAG
>NZ_CAXRBQ010000036.1:0-21249 GCF_964228735.1 Pontibacterium sp.
AACAGGTCCGAAAAGGCCTCCAAAAGAGGGTTTCGGGCTTGGGCGTAGCTTCCATATATAACGATAAAACTAACGCCTAATACAGGATAAAATAACCGACAATGTCCGAACGAATCTGCGACAGCAGTGCGTTGCTGTCTCCGTTGACCGACCTTCTACAGCAACGCCTGTCTGCCGAAATGGCCACGCAGGTGACCGACTTCTCAAGTCATTACTACAAGACCGCAACTTCCGAAGAGCTGGCCGAGCGCTCTCTGGAAAACCTCTATGGCGCCACCCTGTCGAGCTGGCAATTTGTCCAGTCCTTTGACGGTCTTAAACCTAAACTTCGTCTCTACAACCCGGATCTGGAACAGCACGGCTGGCGCGCGCAGCACACCGTGATCGAGATCGTACAGGCGGATATCCCGTTTTTGGTCGATTCAGTGCGTATGGCACTGAACCGCTGTGGGCTGGTGATCCATACCATCCACAATGCCATTTTGTTTACCCGCCGCAACGAAAACGGCGAGTTGATCGAACTTTGTGAGAAGTCGGCCGAAGGCGCGCAAGCGGAATCGGTTATTTATCTCGAAGTGGATCGCACCAGCGATGACGCTGAACTGAAAGCGATCTACGACAAACTGAATAAAGTCCTCAAACACGTACACATCGCCGTGGAAGATTACAAAGCGATGCAGGGCCGTGCCGAGGCGATGCTGGCCGATCTGACCGAGCGCGGCGAGCAGGAAGACATTCAGGCGTTCCTGCGTTGGATGCTGGATGACCACTTCACCTTCCTGGGCTACGACGAGATCCGCATCGACGGTGATCAGGTACTGCCGGTTGAAGGCTCTGAGCTGGGTATCTTCAAACTGGACAATATGGTGGCGGGCCGTGCGCTGTCTGAGCTGCGCGATGCCGAGCGTGAGTTCCTGCTGGAACCATCACCACTGATGTTCGCCAAAGACGCGCGTTCCTCTATGGTGCACCGTCCTGCATACATGGACCGTGTGGTCCTGAAGCAGTTTGACGACGAAGGCAACGTGATCGGCAAGATCCGTTTCCACGGTCTGTACACCTCCTCTGTGTACTCCCTGCCGATGTCTGCGATCCCAGTGATCCGCGACAAGGCGAACAACGTGCTGGAGCGCAGCGGTTTCGATCGCAACAGCCACAACGGTAAACACCTGCTGCAGATCATGAACGATCTGCCGCGTGACGAACTGATGCTGACCACCGAACAGCAGCTGCTGGAGATTGCCATGGGTATCTTCAGCCTGAACGAGCGTCGTAAAGCGCGCTTGCTGATGCGCCGTGACCGCTGCAACCAGTTCGTGACATTCCTGTACTACGTACCACGTGACATCTTCACCACCGAACTGCGCCTGCAGGTGCAGGATCTGCTGATGAAGGCGACCGGCGGTACCGGCAGCGAATTCACCACCACCTTCAGCGAATCTGTACTGGCACGCGTACAGTACGTATTGCGTATCGATCCGGACAATGCACCGGATGTGGATATGGCACAGCTGGAAGCGGACGTGGTTAAGATCTCCCGCGACTGGAGTGACGAGCTGCACGCCGCGCTGACCGATGCCTGCGGTGAAGAGAAGGGCAACCAGCTGCTGCACAACTACCGCTACGCATTCACCAGCGCGTACCGTGAGCACTTCGGCCCGGCCAGCGCCGTCTACGACATTCAGCGCATCGAAGCCCTGGGTGACGCCAACCCGATCACCATGAGCTTCTACCGCGTGCTGGAGCAGAGCTCCGAGTTGCTGCGCTTCAAACTGTTTAACGCCGGTGAGCCACTGGTGCTGTCCGACGTGATCCCGGTGCTGGAAAACCTCGGTATGCGCGTGGTGGGTGAGCACCCATACGCGGTACGCCGCGCCGACGGCAAACAGTTCTGGATGCACGACTTCACCCTGATCTACCAGGGCTCCGAGCCGGTAGTGCTGGACGAAGTGCAGGACGTATTCCAGGACGCATTCGCCAGCATCTGGAGCGGTGGTGCAGAGAATGACGAATTCAACCAGCTGGTAATCGGCGCCAACCTGAGCTGGCGTGAAGTGGCGATGCTGCGTGCATACGCCCGTTACAGCCAGCAGATCCGTTTTGGTTTCTCCCAGCCGTACATCGCGGGTGCACTGTCCCGTCACATCCAGGTGACTCGACTGTTGGTGGCGCTGTTCCGTGCACGCTTCGAGCCGAGCCGTCAGGACAGCGGCAAGGTTAAAGCGCTGGCGGATCGTATCGAGTCCAGCATCATCGATGCGCTGGACAAGGTGGATAACCTTAACGAAGACCAGATCCTGCGTCGCTTCCTGGAGCTGATCAAAGCAACCCTGCGTACCAGCTTCTTCCAGCATGACGAAAACGGCGAGCTGAAGGATTACTTCTCCTTCAAGCTGAGCCCGAACATGATCAAGAACATCCCGCTGCCGCGCCCGATGTTCGAGATCTTCGTGTACTCCGCGCGTGTGGAAGGTGTTCACCTGCGTGGCGGTAAGGTTGCCCGTGGTGGTCTGCGTTGGTCCGACCGTCTGGAAGACTACCGTACCGAGGTGCTGGGTCTGGTTAAGGCGCAGCAGGTGAAGAACTCCGTCATCGTACCTGTCGGTGCGAAGGGTGGTTTTGTTGCTAAGCAGCTGCCAACCTCCGGCGACCGTGAAGCATGGCTGAACGAAGGTATCGCCAGCTACAAGATCTTTATCAGCGCACTGCTGGATATCACCGACAATCTGGTGGCCGGTGAAGTGGTACCACCGGTCGACGTGGTACGTCACGACGAAGACGATCCGTACTTCGTAGTGGCAGCGGACAAAGGCACCGCGACCTTCTCCGACATTGCCAACGAGATCGCAGAAAGCCGTGGCTTCTGGCTGGGTGATGCGTTTGCATCCGGTGGTTCTCAGGGTTACGACCACAAAGGCATGGGCATCACCGCCCGTGGTGCGTGGGAATCCGTGAAGCTGCACTTCCGCGAGCTGGGCCTCGACACCCAGAGCGAAGAGTTCTCCGTCATCGGTATCGGTGATATGGCCGGTGATGTATTCGGTAACGGCATGCTGCTGTCCGAACACATTCAGATGTGCGCGGCGTTCAACCACATGCACATCTTTATCGATCCAAACCCGGATGCGGCGAGCAGCTACGTTGAGCGTCAGCGCATGTTCGAACTGCCACGCTCCACCTGGGAAGACTACAACCAGGAACTGATCTCTGCCGGTGGCGGTATCTTCAGCCGCGCGGCGAAATGGATCGAGATCAGCCCGGAAATGAAAGCGCGCGTCGCGATCGAAGCGGACCGTCTGACACCAAATGACCTGATCAACGCGCTGCTGAAAGCACCGGTGGATCTGATCTGGAACGGCGGTATCGGTACCTACGTGAAAGCCAGCCACGAAACCCACGCGGAAGTGGGCGATAAGGCGAACGACGGCCTGCGTGTGAACGGTAACGAACTGCGCTGCAAGGTACTGGGCGAGGGCGGTAACCTGGGCTTCACCCAGCAGGGCCGTATGGAGTTCTGTGCCAACGGCGGTAAGTCCAACACCGACTTTATCGATAACGCCGGTGGCGTGGACTGCTCCGACCACGAGGTCAACATCAAGATCCTGCTGAACGAAGTGGTGGCCAACGGCGACCTGACCGTGAAGCAGCGTAACGCGCTGCTGCGTGATATGACCGACGAAGTGGCCGAGCTGGTACTGCACAACAACTACGAACAGGCACAGGCGATCAGTATCGCCCTGAACCACGCACACGGTTCCATGGACGAGTACACCCGCCTGATCAACCGTCTGGAAGATGAAGGCAAGCTGGACCGCGAACTGGAGTTTATCCCGGCACATGACGTGCTGCAGGAGCGCAAGGTGAATGGCCTGGGTCTGACCCGTCCGGAACTGTCTGTGCTGATCTCCTACGTGAAGGCTGAATTGAAAGAAGGCCTGATCGATAGCTGGATCACCGGGGACGAATACCTGAGCCGCGAAGTGATGACTGCCTTCCCGCAGACACTGATCGACGGTTACCACGAACAGATCAACCAGCACCGCCTGCGCCGTGAAATCATCGCCACCCAGATCGCTAACGGTATGGTGAACACCATGGGTATCACCTTTGGTGAGCGCCTAAGCCAGATGGCTGGTTCTGCGTTTGACGAAGTGGCGGCCTCTTACGTGATCGCCCGTGACGTGTTCGGCATCCAGCAGCTGTGGGCTGATATCGAAGCGCTGGACAACAAGGTGGATGCCGCGCTGCAGCAGCAGATGATGGCTGACCTGATCCGTATGGGCCGTCGCGCAACTTACTGGTTTGTACGTAACCAGCGTGCAGGCACAGAAGTGGCAAGCGTGGTTGAGCAGTTCCGTCCTGCGGTACAGCAGCTGAGCAGTCAGCTGCAGAGTCTGCTGAACGGCGAGCCGCTGGAACGTTGGCAGCAGAAACACGACGAGCTGGTGGGGGCAGGTGTACCTGCAGAACTGGCCGCCGTTGTGGCGGGTGCCGACAGCCTGTACTCCCTGCTGGGTGTTATCCAGGCGGCAGAAGAGACCAACCAGCCGCTGGAGAAAGTGGCCGAGATCCACTTCAGCCTGGGCGACCGCCTGCAGCTGCACTGGTTCGACCACCAGGTGAAAGAGCTGGAAACCACCAACCATTGGGAAACCATGGCACGTGACGGTTTCCGCGAAGACCTGACCCGTCACCAGCAGGCGATTACCGTCTCTGTACTGACAGCGGAAGTTGAAGAAGCGGAAGCCGCAGAAGAGAGCGGCAACGGTGCTCAGCTGGAGAGCTGGTTTGCCAGCAACGAAACCATGCTCAAGCGCTGGCAGCGTCTGCTGAACGACATCCGCAACAGTGCACAGCAGGACTTCGCCATCTTCACCGTGGCGATCCGCGAACTGCTGGAACTGGCGCAGGCTAAGTAACAGAGTAAGCAAGCAGAAAACTCCGTGGTTCCCCACATCGGGAACCACGGATTAACAAACAACCTGAAATTAAATCTAAACCAACACCCAAAACGTAACGCCATCATGACTTCTAATAACCCTTTTCGTCCGGCAGTACTGATTCAATTCGCACTTCAAGTGACCCAAATGGGAGAAAATAGCTGGTGGGTATACCGCTACGAGATCGGTCGTAACGGTAAGCTGAGCCAGAAATCCCGCGTCGTATTCTTCGGCAACAGCCGTGCAGAAGCGGATCAGTGGATCGAGCGTCAGAAGGAAGAAGCAACGATTTACATGCTGTCTGGCAACTGATCCAAGCGGATTCAGAACACCAGGCAGCAATGGTTATCCCCACGGATAACCAATACCGGAGTCCTCATGCAGGTTACCCGTCTGTGCTCGCAGGCGGGACTTTTTACCCTGCGCCCATGTAGGTTGGCCATCGCCTAGCGATGCCCAGCAACAGGGAAGTTGGACAGGGCTCCAAAGTCACTCGCCGCTTTGATATGCGCAGATATCAGAGTGGTTGAAGGCAGCGCTTAAGCCCCGCTGCCTTCACCCCCAAGCAGCTGCTTTGCAGCTGCTACCCCTTTCTTTATCCCCAGATTCTAATGTTCTCTGCATCCGTGACGGATGTTGGGTGTCGCTACGCTCGACCCAACCTACGGTCAGAGTATGTGGGTGAGAAAAACGTGGAGGATTTTTGTAGGGTAGCCTTCAGGCTACCGGCACCCTAAAGGGTGCCCTACAGATTGAACATACAGATTACGAAACCTAATCTGGTTCCCATGCTTTGCGTGGGAACCTACTGGCAGGATTAGGTCTGCATTCCCACGCGGAGCATGGGAACG
Source organism: Pontibacterium sp. (assembly GCF_964228735.1). Taxonomy (GTDB): domain Bacteria; phylum Pseudomonadota; class Gammaproteobacteria; order Pseudomonadales; family Balneatricaceae; genus Pontibacterium. The sequence continues at coordinate 5,792 of NZ_CAXRBQ010000036.1, forward strand.
AGGTAAAAGCGTGGATGGGGAATGATCGGTGACGTAGGTTGGCCATCGCAACGCGATGCCCAACACCCTCAAATCGGCAATACGCAGCGCAATGCGCCGTTGTCTTCGATATCCAGCATCTGACCATGCAGCTGCTCGGCCAACAATTTAATCTGTTGCTGCAGATGTACCACCCACGGCTCCTGACTGAAGCGCGGCTGACCAAAGGTCTGTGCAATACTCAACACCATCTGGTCATCCTGGCTACCGGCCTGCATGACAATCTTCAGATCGTTGCCGCCAGCCTGCAGAATCGCCAACTCCACCAAACTAAGCAACAGCTGACGCAGGTACGCCGGATCGGTTTTGATCTGCGCAGGCAGTTGCGGGTCGATGCTGTAATCCAGCAACCAACCATCGCGACGGCTTTGTGGCAGGAAGGTGTGCAACACCTCATCCATCAGGGTGATCGGTTCGATCATATCGGTCTGGTGGGGGGCGCTAATCTCGCTCAGCAGTGTGATGCTGTTGTGCAGACGTTGGTGTTGCGCGTGCAGGTTGCTGGTCAGATCCTTGGCAACCGGGTTCAGATCAAACTGCTGCAGACGCTGGCTCTGTTGCAGGATTGGTTGCATCTGGCCATGTAGCTGTTTCGCCGCAGATTCCAGCAGCTGGTTGTCGTTGCCCGGTTGTTCCGGGTTTGCGGCGGCTTGCTGGCGGGCAGATTTGATATCGCGGTAGGAGCGCAGGGCAACCACCACGGAGGTTAGCAGACGGGAAGCAGAGAGCTCGGCCTTACTCAGGTAGTCGTTGATATCGTAGTTCACGATCACCTGGGCTTCCGGTGCATAACCCGGGTGGCCGGTACGCAGGACGATGCGGATGTCCTTGTTGCTCAGGTCGTTGCGGATATGCTCCACCAACAACAAACCGGCGTTATCGGTTTCCATCACCACATCCAGCAATACCAGTGCGATATCCGGGTGTTGCGCCAGCATATCCTTGGCTTCGGTGCCGTTCATGGCGCTGATCAGTTCGATCGGGCGTTGCTCAAATTCATAACCACGGAAGATCATCCGGGTGATGCCGTGGATGCCTTCTTCGTCGTCTACGACCAGTACTTTCCAAGGTGCCATACGCTACTACATATCGTCTTAGTAATTATTGTCGATGTGGCTTTGCTCGCGTTTCTTGAATGTTTGAGCAAACCGCTATTTTGCCAGCAAAGCGAGGCGCTGTACCAGTTGTTTTACCTTGGTCTCCGCGCCCCACTTCTCGTAATACCAGCGGGCTTCGTTAAAACAGAAACGGGCCAGGCTTGGTTGGTCATAGGCGCTGAGGTATTCGGCATAACGCTCGTAGATCAGCGCCTTGTGAAAGCCGAATGGTTGCTCGCCGGTGGCGGCGAGGGCCTGCTCAAAAAAGCGGCCTGCCAATTGTCCATCCAGACGTGCTTTTTCTGCCTGCAGCAGGAAAAGCTGACCATTAAAGTTGGCCGGGCAGTGGCGTGCCCAGATCTCAAGTCGTGACTCCAGCTGCTCCACCTCCAGGCGACGGCGTTTACTGATCGCCCCCTGTTGCTGTGCCTGGATAAGGCGCATCAGCGCAGTACAAAAGAGCGCTTCGCTCACTCCAAAGTAACCGGCCAGCTCGTTCTCCAGTTGGGATTCCCATTGATAGAAACTGTGCCACAGGTGCTGTTGGTCAAGCAGCAGGGCACTGATGATAGTGCTCACCGCCTGCCAGCCATGTTGGTATTCCACTGCGGTGACACGGTGCTCGGCGGTTAACTGATCAATCAGATTAAGGGCGGAGCTTTGCAAACACTCGGCGGAGTACGCCTGATGCTGCTTAATCATCTGTGCATGTTGCTGCTCCAGATGTTCCCGTTGTTCCTTCAGATCGGTGGTCGAGAACAGGTTGAGCTGTGCCAGCAGCAGGCGGCTTTCACTTTGTAGTAACCACTGGCCGTGTTGACCCGTCAGATGGTCGATCTGCTGCAGTTGCTCCTGCACGGAACGCAGCGGGCTGAACCAGTGTTGCACCTGGCTGCAGTGGAGCAGGGCGGCGCTGGTTGCCGAGTCGGTGTTTTCATTTTCCTGGATCAGGCCACCGTAGCGGTTGGCCAGCTGCATACCCTGCGCTGAGAAGGTCTGAGCCAGGGAGAAGTCGGCACAGAACCAGCTGGCAACCCAGGCATAACTGACAAACGCAAACGGCGTGAGCGGGGTGCGGCCGTAACGCAGGCTCAGCTCGGTCATACGACCGATGGCACAAGCGGCCAGCAGCGGTTGGCTCTGCTGACGGGCGAGCAGGGCGATCTGTTCCAACAGTTGCAGGCGTACATACTGGGAGCTGTCGGTGAGCTCCTTCATCTCGGTGAGTGCCTGGGCGCTGAATGCATCACTGATGTAGTTCAGCTGGGTGAGCAGCAGCGACAACTGTTCATTGGACTGCTCCGGCAGTGTTTGGTCGATCTGCGCCAATTGTGCCAACAGGTAGGACAGGGCATCCTCGTGGCGACTTTGGTGCTGCAGTAAACGGGTGGTCATCAGTGCCGCCCGGCCAACATCGGAGCGACTTAATTTCTGCTGCTCTAGTGCATGCAGTTCTTTCTGTGCATCAGTTATCTGACCGGCCAGCAGGTATAGGTTGGCACACTGCATACGGCGCTCAGTGGGATTGGGTAATCCCTTGGCGGGCGGCAGGCCACAGGCGATTGCCATGTAACGGCTAGCGGTACCAAAATCCTGCTGTTTGCGCGCGAGATCTGAAGCGCGTAGCGCCAGGCGCAGATAGTTGTGTTGCAGCTCGCTATCTGTGTGCTCTGAGCCAACTTCCTGCAAATGAAACAACAGGTCACTAAGTTGTTCCAGGCCGGCAGAGTGGGGTAGGTTTCCGATTAGATAACGGACGTAATCCCCATGCAGTCGTTGCCGATCGTCGCCAGGAATCGCCTGGTAGATCTGCTGCCACAGGTCGAGATCGGCAAACCGATACTGGGTTTTGTCGTCGCTGCCCTGCAGGGCGATGATCAACCCGGCCTGTTCCGCAGGCCAGAAGTGGATCGCCAGACGCGCCAGCGGGTTGCCGGTCACTTCGGCGATCTGGTTAAGGTCAAACCGTTCACCGATGATTGCGGCACGTTCCAGCAGTTCGAGGCTGAAACGGCTGAGGCTGCTCAGCTTGCGTGACAGCAGCTTTCCCCGATCGGGGGACTTCAGCCAGTCGGTGTTTTGCAGGTTGGTGGTCTGCGCTGTAACGCTGTCGATCTCAACCGGTTTGACCTGCTGGCGGTATTCGCTGGGTGCCATCCCCATCCAGCGCTTAAAGGCTTTCTGGAACGCGGATTGGTTGGAAAAACCCAGCTGGAACGAGATCTCACCAAAGCTGAGTTGGCCGCGCTGGATCAGCTGCAGGCACACCTCTCTGCGGGTCTGATCGTAGATATCTTGAAAGCTGCTGCCCTGCTGGCCCAGTTTGCGCTGTAGGGTACGCAGGCTAAGTCCAACGGATTCGGCGATCTGCTCCCGCCGCACACTGCCACCGCCTTCAGCCAGCTGCTGGCGGATCAGGTTACGGGTCTGGGCGGTAAGGGCGTTTTGCAGTGAGGCCTTACTCAGCAGGGAATCGGCAAACTCCCGGTGCAGATGATGCATCTCGCTATTGGCGTCCACACAGGTCATTTGCAGGTAGTCACTGCTCAGCAGTAGCTGGTTACGGGCTGCATCAAACTCTACTTCGGCGGCGAAGAACTGTTGGTAGGGCTGGATGTTGTCTGGCTCAGGCAGTGTTAGCTGTACCGCCAAGGCTGGTACCTGACGTCCTATCAACCAGCGCGGCCAGTTGATCAGGCAGGCAAGGAAGTATTCCACCGCGTGGGGATCGTTGTCGTTCAGCTCTAGGGTTAATACGGTGCCGTCGACGGTCTGCTCCATCTGCAGCACTGCACCTTCAAACAGCAGCGGCAGGTAATCGATCAGCGTCTGGTAGGCCTGTTCCAACGTGGGCGCTGTGGACATCAGAAAACCAATCGAGCCCAACATACGAGGCTGGGTGGCTTCACCCAGATGTAGGGCGATCAGGGGGTTGCCACTGATCTCGGAGAGCTTGTCGAGCACCTTCGGGTAGTGTGAAGCCGGAAAGCGCGCGCCGGGTTTGGTAAACTCCTGCTCCGGCAGCGCGGCAATCTCCAGAATGCTCTGCTGCAGATCCTGCCCGGTGGGTTGGCGATAGTGTCGGGCCAGTTGCAGAACCGGCTCCAGAAGCTTGGCGGAGACTGTGGTTACGGCCATAGTAATAGCAATTCAAACCCTGTTGGCATATAAAGACCAATTCCGGTGCGGCTGATCAAAAACGAGAAAGTATAGAGTCAGATTATAATATGTCCTTGCGTGCCAGTATAAGCAGATTCCTGAGCAAACCAGCCCGATCCATGATCGCTGTGCTGCTGTGTGTGTTGTTCAGCTCTGCCGCGTATGCCGAAACCCTGCGTGTAGGCATGCCGCTGCCCGGACAAAATCCTTTCTTCTGGCGTGATGATGGTGGTGCTTACAAGGGCATCTACGTGGATACGCTGCGCCGTGTCGCCGATGACCTGGACGTAAATCTCGAATTTATACCGCTTTCCCAAGCTCGCCTGCGCCGCCACTTTATCTCCGGTGAGATCGATATCGAGATGGGAGTCTCTCTCAACTTCGAAGTACCGCCTGAGCTGGAGCAGGTCTCGTTCTATAGTCGTCCCTACGGCATCGTGAATGAAGTGATTATCTACAGCCCCGAGCTGTCGTTCCCGGTGTTTATCCTCAAGGACCTTGAGAACCGCCGCGTCGCCACCGTGCGTGGCACCTCGGTTCCAGACAACCTGATCCGTGAAGACTTCGCCAACCAGTGGCAGATCGCCCAGCGGGTGCATCGGGGCTGGAACGACGTGGGCTTGATGAAAGAAGTGTTGGCTATCCGCTACCAGCGCGAAGACAACCTCAACTATGAGATCTCATTACCGTACAACAGCAACCCGGTGGTGTTCCGTTTGCATGTGGATAAAAAGGAACTACTACAGCCGATGAATGAGTCGATCGAGCAGTTGGAGAAACAGGGTGAGCTGGAACGACTGGTGTGCAAGTACCTCTGCGGCACTGGCGAGGTTAATCAGTAGGTTTCGCTATAACCTTCTGGTTAAGACCGATTCGAATTGGGAGCAGAGAATTGGGTGAAATTAGGCTTGCGTAGAAAAGCTGGCTCACTATAATACGCCGCACTTCAGGACTATAGCTCAGTTGGTTAGAGCGCTACCTTGACATGGTAGAGGTCGGCGGTTCGAATCCGCCTAGTCCTACCAAAATTCTAAGAAACCGCCTTTTGGCGGTTTTTTTGTGCCCATTAGGTTAGAGCTCTTGCAGAGTCCTCCGGTTATGAACTACCCCTCATAAGCTAAAGAGTGTCTCGGTCAAAATTGTTGAGCGTTCCATTTTGTGGAGGCTTTTGTACGTGCCTCCTATAGATCTTAGTCACTATACCTATAGGAAATAATGGTTTACGCTTAGCACTCCTCAGGATGAGTAAAGCGCTCAAAGGATGACGTCGGTTCGATTGAACCATTCATTAGTACAACTTCAATATCATCTTTCGCATCTTTACCGTCTTAAGTATGTCTCGTTACTAGAATTGAGCAGAATATAAGCGGTAGTTCTATGAAACTCAGTAGTGCACTGACTGTTTTATCCAAATCCTCTCCATATGCGGTTCGCACGCAGGGGGCGTTTGAAAACCCTCACTTCGAGAAGTTGAAAGAGCATCTCTATGTTGAAACTGAAATAGAGAGGGCTTTCGCAAGTAAACTGCATAGCTTGCAACCAGGGGAGATTCTCTTTCTTTGTGGCAGCAGTGGCGACGGCAAGTCCGAAATATTGACCCGCTACCAAAAAGAACATACCCACATCAAGTTCCATTTGGATGCGACGCATAGTTTTTCGGCATCCAGTACAGCAATTGAAACATTAGATGCGTTGTTTACCGAACAACGTGTAACCAATTTGCCAATGATTGTAGGTATCAATATTGGCATGCTGGGTAACTACCAGCAGGATGGTAGTCGAGATCATCTCAAGATACGTAAAGCCATAGCTCGATTCCTGATCGCGAAAGAAATTCAGGTTGATCGAATCAGCTTTTTGGACTTTGAGGCCTTTCCTAAATTTCGAATTGAAGAACACGAAGTTCGATCTGAGTTTTTCAGTGGGTTGCTAGATAAGGTTGTACGCGATAGCCACGACAATCCTTTTCGTTCCTCATTCGAGCTAAGTCGCCAAGAACCGGGGGAGCAGCGGCTTTGTGCAAACTACAGGCTGCTGCGCTTGCAGCCGGTTCAGCGCGCGATTGTTGAGCTTCTGTTTCAAGCTCGTGTGCGCAAAGATCAGTTCATCACAGCGCGGATGCTGTTGGATTTTATCCATTGCATTCTTACTGGACCTGGTCACCTATTCGATAATCTTTTTGATGGTGGTGACAATGAACTCCTACATGTCTTGGCTGACTTTGATCCAGCTATATTGCGGAGCCGCGAGATTGATCGTTTCTTGATTGAACACCAGATTGGCATCGAAGATAGCGAGTACGATCGTTTTAATCAGGAATGTACCGAGAAGCTGAAGATTGATGCAGGGCTGGGTGGGTTATCACAGCTTCGTTTGTTCTTTCTGGTACGACATAGCAGAATGTCTACTGAAAACCGCTTCTTACAGCAGTTTAACGAATCGTTTACTGATGAGGTTTGGCTCGAATATTGCCATGCATGGCAGTTGCATCGGGAATATGAAGGGGAAGCGAACCAGAAACAGTACTTGAAGCATTTCTATGCTGACATCGTCTTTAATGCGATCAATAGGTTTGCAAACCGAAGTGCCCCGCAACTAAGTAAGGATGAGTATTTTATTTCCGTACGGGGGAGCTATGTTGTGGCTGCTGAGTTAGAGCTCAGCGTGCCTTATCGGCAGATTCAGAACGATCGTAACCACGATCAATCATTCTTCAACTTATACATCTCTGTTGGTGACACTGTATTAAAACCGGTTCCGGTGACTATCAATCTACTGGATCTAATGTGCCGAATTGTAAATGGTTATCGACCTAACCGGCATGATAAGAACAGCATTGTTCTATTGGAAGATCTAGTTCACCACATCACTTCTCAGGCTCGCAAAGCAAACTCCTTGCATTTGTACAAGCAAGGCGGCGAGGAGGGGCACTTCCGTCTTAGACAAACACCAGATGAAGAACTTCGGGTAAGTGGCTTATGAATACGTCTGTACTGAAAGAAACGCTCAAGCCTGAAAACAGCAATCGTCTAAACAGTTACTTCCCAGCTCGTACTAATGACAGTGCGGAAGCGTATGACTGGAACATTGCCAAAGCGATATTTGTACGAGACCTCTATCGCCGCCAGCCGGTAGCAGGGGGGATGGAGGCATTTAAAGCCGAGGCTAAAAACGAGTTTCTTCAGCTTTTGGATGACGAAGATTTTTGGCCACACCTGGAGGCGATGTACTTTGGTGAAGAATCAATTTATCGGCTGACGCCGGAAAGCTTGCTTTTTGAATTAGACGACCTGAAAGACAGTGCCTCGAAACACCGTTTAGGCCGGATGTTCTCAAGTTTGCTGCAGGGGACCTACATGGAAGTGAGTCATTGTGGCAGCAGCCATTTTCTCGATAAGAAGATGATCAACGCTCTGCAGTCGAAAGGCCTGCGTTCTTTAGATAAAACGAAGCACCGTCCAGGTGCTGGTGAACGCCCATGGTTGCCGTTTTTATCGGAGGCTTTTCAGCAGGATGCTAAATTTCTAGCGTCCAAGCCAGACTATATGCTGGAGCAGTTGGAGCCATTTTTACGGTTATATGCGTACTTATATACTGCTCAACTTAGCTTGAATATTCATGGTTGGGCTTCCGGTGAGCCTAAGGCTCGGCCTTTGTACTTCATGATGGAGCATGAGGTTGCAAGTAAAGAACGAAGTCAACTTACTCAATATGGGCACAAGAAGGTGCTCGAGCGGTTGAAGGATCTGTTCCCCTACCTCGTCGTAAATGAAGCGCTTCAGCAAGTTAACGAGCACAGGAATGAACGCTTAAGACCGTTGTGGTACCTCAACCAGAAGCTAATAGATACAGATGCGGCGAAGCTGCGCCTGTTTGCCTTTGCTTTTGCTCAAGAGCGTGAGTATGAAATGCCCGACGGGAATGATTTTGATGATGCGGCTTCTTGGCTTAATCAAATACTCAAGCTTTATTGTATGCAGTTTGAAAAAGGACGCACTCGGGCCTCTGCCAATAACAAGTTTGTAAAGTACACAGAAGAGTTTTTGTGTAGCACCTTTGTACGTTCTCGTGGCCGAAGTGGAAAAGTATTAGTGATGAACCAGGACTATCTGTCTTTACTAACCAATCTGGCTATTGGCGATAACGATAAGTTGCGTTTCCATGAGCTGCTTACTGCTTTTAACAGCCGTGGAGTATTTTTCGATAAACAATCCCAGCAGGCGCTTATCGAGTTTTTTGAGCGTATGGGGAATGTAGAACGTATGAGTGATAGTGGAGATGCAGTTTATGTCCGTAAAACTGTTTGAGGATTTCTTAGCCGAGCATTTTATTAGTTGGGCTATCCGAAATGTAGCTGCGGGTTTTCGCTATCAATTTCGTTCACCTAGTTTTGAAAATAGTGTTCGATTACAGCAGGCACTGCAACGCGTAGAGTTGTCAGGAGGTGAGGTTATCCGGTTGAGTGCTGGAGATACAGAGCTAACGGCTGTACGTTGTGGCGCAGTTAAGCTAATTCCTGTACTTCACAATGATGCCCCGGAACAACTAGGTGTAGGCTATACAGAAAACTTTATTTCCTACCTGCGCGATGAAGTGGCGGGGCAGCAAGGCGATTTTGCGAATACGGCACTGTTTGTGATTCACAACAGCCTGCTCGATACGTTGATCAATAGCGCTAGCGACGTTGGTGCTGAGGGCGGTGTGTATAGCCCTTTACAGATTAAGCAGGCATTGTCGGATCTAATAAAAAACGGTGAGGGCTTTGGTAGTCGCGCATTGTCTGATGAGCTACTGACATATCAGTTTGATCTCATAGTGGAAGATCGCAGTAGTATGTTTGGCTTCGAGCCGCTTTATAAAGCGGTTGCAGATGACGGACGGATAGATTTCGAAGAGATTGGTTTGCTTCCTGATGCTCAAATCCAACGAATGGATAAAGATCGTAAGCAGATTCGTAAGCGTTTGGATGATAACCGTAAGTTGTTCGAAACGATCAGTGAAGTAGTAGAGCACTATCCAGATCAGCTCTCTGGTCACCTACCTTTGATGAGTGACAAGTTTATCAAAGAGCATTTTCCAAGTGATGACCTTGAAAAGTGGAAGAAGTTGGAGCTTTCGGTAATCCTCACTGAGCAAGATAGCAACCGCAAACAAGAGCTTCATATAGAAGGAGAGAGTAGTGTGTCTGGTAGGTTGGCTTCTCGTGTAAAAAGCAGCCGAAAATCTGACCAGAAGAACCGTCATTTATTGCTGACGGTTAGTGCTGATCGTAATGATTTCGATATGGTGTTGGAGTTCAGTGGTGACAGTATTCGGCAAAGTGAGCTCAAGCTGTCCCAGAAAGGTATTCAGAACCAAGTTGCTATCTCAGGTGGTTCTGTGCGGTCTTACATTACGGTTACCGGCATTATTCACGAAGAACCTCGATTTTTTACGTTGGCACTTGATCGCAATAAGACTTCTGAAAAGTACAAGTTTAATTGCCTCGTGGTGAAAGAAGGTTGGTTTAATACCAAGGCGTTTGAAAACAGTTTCCTGGTAAACCCACGTAAAGCTATGGTGACTTTGCAAAGCCAGGAAACACGGCTACAACTGACTGGAAAAAGTGATCAGCCTGTAGAAACTCTGGAAAACTCGGGTGATACATTACAGGCGAACGCTTTTCAGGAGGTCGACTATACGCAACTGGCCAGCGAGGTCGATCAGATCAACTTCTCGCTGCAGAGTGGTCGCGCTAAACTAAACTTTGAAGTGGAAGGCGCTGCACCAAGCGATACACTTCAACTCCCGCTATTACTGGATACCAGTCGCATCCGCTATATGATGAATGCAGGTCTTCAGGGTATCTACAACCGCAGTAAGCGTCGGGTATATATAGAAAATAAAGAAACGAGACTGACTGACCCGCAACGGGCACTGTTATCGCTTGAATCCCAGCTACTGGAAAGCCGGTGCCTCTATAGTGATGGTGAGAATAACGATCGATATGATATAGCTGGTCTGTCTGTAATAGCTCCAGACCTAGCTGATAGCTATGAACGCCTATTTGATTATCTAGAGAATGAAAATACGCTTCCTTCGTTAGTCAGTTGGGATGATGCTTACTGTGAACGCGTAGATGCAGTTGTCACTGCTTATCTTGCTTATGTAAGGAATGTGCCACTTAAACAATACCTTAATCAGGAAGCTCGTCGTGTAGTTCAGCTTGGCTTTGTGAAAGCACAATTGCAGGTAGGGCATACGCTGGAAGAGTTTGCCGAGTTTATTAGTCCCTACCATCCTCTCGTATTGGCTTATTTTCGCCAGCTTGTAGCTGAATTAAGCGCTTCCGATGAGAGCGAAAAGAGCTTTGAGAGCCTGCCTGCAGTGACCCTTGAGCGACTGAATCCACAAGGTCTACTGCCCTTTATTTATGATGCCTGCCACGGGTTCTCCTACGTTAATGCAGACAGCACCAACAACTTTTGGCTGCGCTGCGTACCGTATGAAGAATCAAGCTATAGCTACATTGTACGATTAGTTCGCGACAAGATTGGTGAGTTTTCCGCAGCTTTCGAGCCTTTGTTCGAGTGGGATACTCAGGCTAAAGCCCGCCCTACAATGACTATTAACTCAGTTAATAATCATGACAACCGAGAGCTGTTCCTGGGGATTGTGGAATATATCCAGCGTCATCATGAAGATACCTTCAACATTCATGTAAATATTTACGATGACGCTTACGGTAAGACTGAGTTTGACCGTTTCTCTGACATGGCCAGTTACGACCAGATTAAAGAGATATATGGGCTAAACAAAGGAAAACTGCGTGATTATGCCGACAACGTCGTTGATCTATTGCGCACCCGACTCACCTACAGCAAGTTCATCCATAAAGAAAGCGAAGAGCAGGCTTACGCTCATCTAACGTTTTTCCGCAACAACCAGAAGGTTAAGGTTGTTGATGTAAACCCCCTGGAGAAACTCTCTGGCGTTACCTGCCATGGTTTGATTAGCGGTGAGGCCTCTGCCTCTGAGCAGGGAAATTACCTTACTGGCTTTGGGCTAAGAAACACTGCTTATGCTGATTCTGCAGCAACAGAGATTGCACTGATTTTAGGGCGAATGATTCATCCTGCGAGGGAGTCTACTGTCGAATATAGAGACAATAGTGCGATAGCTCTCGCTGTTAATGAGGCCTTCCGGGAACAGCTGAATCGCTCTTATGATAGTTCAGTTTGGACCACAATCATCGATCCCAAAGTGACGCTGGATTTCTTCCGTCATGAGCAAAACATGCTGCTGATTCACTACTCTGATCAGTATACAAGCTCTGCTAGTTACGATGCGATTACCGTTACCCGGCAAACCGATCTGTACAAGAAAATGTTGAGTCGGGATGCCTGTAAAGATACATCGAAGCTGGATAAAGACAGACTGATTGAGGAGTTTAATGCCTTCAATGGCGAGTGGCTGCTTAAGATGCTGACGGATCGTAAGGAGCTGCGCAAAGAAAAGAAAGGTATTCTAGCTGCTTATAAGGATGTCAGCTGCTTGCTTTCCGGTTCAGATATTACCTGGGTGCCAGTTTCTGTTGCCGAAATGATCCGTGTAGCGGGCAATATCGGTCTGAAGATTGATGACTCGGAGTTCTCCAGAAACGTACAGGGGTATCGAGCAGGCGCAATTTCTGATGATGTGCTGTTTGTGGGTTTTAAAGATCAACAGGTGTATCTATTGCCATTAGAGGTCAAAGCCGGCAAAGGTTATGACGCAGCTAAAGCGGTTGCACAGGCTCGTGAACTTTCACGTTATCTGCGTGAAGATCTATTGTCCGATGATACGTTGGCTCATCGCATCTACCGAAGCCTCTTTGTTCGTCAGGCATTAGCCCAAGTTGATAAATACTTGCTGTAGTGTGTTTATCCTGAAGGTTACTTCGACCAGTTAATCAATGAAAAAGAGCAGTGGTTACAAGGCGATTATCGGGTGGCGGAGCTGCCGGATTATCCACTGGGATTTGTCGTAGCTAATGTTGAAGGTGGTAGTTGTGTAGAAGCATCCGGTCAGACGGTTGATGACATTCTTAAAATCGAAGTGCCTGGCAGCCTTGTGGACGATACGATTGCCCGGCCATTGGAGGAGATGCTTACACGTCCTGCTGATATCTCTCTTGCACGCTTGCCAGAGAAATATTTCCTAGGTACTGAGCCTAAGAAGACTCCGCTGGAAGCGGATGAAGCACCAATAGTCGATGTGATCAACGGTGTAAGTGCTTTGCAGGTAGCCGCTGAAGTGGTGTCGTTGGATGAGAGGCGCCACAAAGCTGAAGTTGATACCGAAAATCAGATTTCAGCTGAGCATGCTGCGAAATGTGGAAAGGCAGCCGAAGAGTCAGCTAACTATAAAGCCGGATTAGAAGCAGATGGCCCGCTAAAAGTGCTTGTAGGGCATGATGTAAAAGACAATCGGGAAGTGTTCTGGGAGCCTACTAATACTGCCCGTTTCATGAATACGAACTCAGGGATTATCGGCACAATGGGCACGGGTAAAACTCAGTGCACCAAGTCGGTGGTGACCCAGTTGTATCGGAATCGTCGATGCAATGTAAATGGGGCTGATATTGGTATTCTCATTTTCGATTATAAGTCTGACTACGTTGATGATGAGTTCCTACAAGCCACCAACGGCAAAAAGTACAACCTGCACAAGCTACCCTATAACCCGCTCAGCCTGTTTGGTAATACGCCTATGTTGCCAGTACATACGGCTCGAGCTTTTTCGGAAACCATGGGGCGAGCTTTTCAGTTAGGCACTAAGCAGCAGCTGAAGCTGCGTAAGCTGATTGCAGAAGCCTATGAGCTGGCAGGTATTCATAAAGCAGATAGCTCTACTTGGAGTCGTCCTGCACCTACCATTGCCGACATCTGGAACCTGTTTATCGAACAGGAGAAAGTTGAAGAGGATTCCCTCTACGCAGCGCTCGAGAGCCTCTACGAGTTAGAGGTATTTGAGGATGACGTGACGAAATGCACTAGTCTCTATGGGCTGATCGACGGTATTCGGGTGATTGAGTTGGCCAGATATCCGTCCCAGATTCAAAACTTGGTGGTTGCACTTACTCTAGACTTGTTTTATGCGCAGATGCAGAAGCAGGGCAAACCAACAGTGCAAGGTGATTACCGTCAGGTCACGAAACTTGTATTGGTTGATGAAGCAGACAGCTTTATGTCTCAAGACTTCCCTAGTCTTCGTAAGGTGTTAAGAGAAGGTCGAGAATATGGTGTGGGCGTTATCTTATCTACTCAGGATATTACCCACTTTAAAACTAAGGAAAACGACTACTCGGTTTATATCCTTAGCTGGATTGTGCATCGAGTTTCGCAAATTAAGAACCAGGATATTAAGTCGCTGTTCAATAAGGATGATAAAGCTGAGCAGGAGCGGTTGATGAATACCATTCGCGAACTGGAGAAGCATCATAGTTTGTATGTAGATGGGCAGAAAGCAATTGCCAAGATCCGTGATCGCGCGTTTTGGGAACTAGAAGTATAAATTGGAGTTCTATAATGGATGTGAAACCAAATTACTGTTCAATTGAAAGTGTATTCTCTGATTCAAATACCTTTATAGTGCCCAGGTATCAAAGAGCGTATTCATGGCGGAAAGAAAATCATATTGAGTACGCTGATGATCTTTTGTCTCTTTATGATAAACATCAAAATAATAATAAAGAAGCGGAGCATTTTTTTGGTGGTATTGTTTGTGTAAAAGTAGAGAATGATAACCCTCTTGATGATAAATCTATTTATCAGCTGGTTGATGGCCAGCAGCGCCTATCTACGACAGTGTTGTTGGTTTCTAGGATGGTTGAGGCAATTGATAAGTTAGTTGGCGATGCTGAATTTAATGAGCTTCGGCTTAGGCGTATAGCCAAGTATGAATCAAAATTTATTGAGATCGTCTCAGAAGAAAATAATGCTGAGATTCGATATCCCAGGGTATCGATGTCTGCTAGAGATTATGAATTCTATGATTCTCATGTTAGGTCTCGTGCAGCAGCTGAACCGGTTGCAACCTCACATAAACTATTAATGGAGGCATCAGATTACTTTGATAAATGGTTAGTTGAGAATTTTATAAATTCGGAAGACTCAATGAAGTCGCTATCCAACATTGATGTTTTGTATAGAGTACTTTCCAAGTCATGCAAGTTCCTTCTAATCAAAATGTCTGATGTGATGGATGCATATCGTCTTTTCCAGGTGATCAATGATAGAGGGCGCTCTCTAACCGCAGGTGACTTGTTACGGGCATCCTCCCTCGGTGAAATTGCTAATTCCAATCTAGCAGAACTCGAATTGGAGCGTTCGGAAAAGGCATGGGATTTCATTACTAGTAGAGGCTCAAGTGAAACAGATACGCTTTTAACAAACTACTTGATAGCTAATACTGGTAAATCTCAGAGAAAATCAGCGCTAGTTGAAAACTTCTCGAAAGAATTCTTCTCTGATAAAACCTCTATTCCTGAAGAGATACGTAAGCTTGAGGAAGGCATCAATACGCTTGTCTCTTTGTCAGAAGGGCGCTGGCCCTATGATTCAAATAAGATATCAGATGTGAGAAAGGCAAAGCTTCATAGTCTAATGGTTGTGCTGGGACATAAACATGCGCTTCCATTTTTACTTGCAGCGACCAAGTTGTCTGAAAAGAAATTTGCAGAAGTTGTTTTTTACTTGGAGAAATTTTTCTTCGTGTATAAGACAGCGCTGGGTAAACGAGTCACACCGCTGTCTAATCTATACTACCGGCAAATAAAGTGGATTAATAATGAGGGTAATAACCTGTCTGACTATCAGCCTAAGATATTTTTCTCGGAGCTATATGCTATCCTTGAAAAGGTTTCTGCTTTTGAGGTAGTTGAGTACTTGAATAGCCTAAGGTATGAGAAAGACGGAAACAACAAGGGATTAAAGTTTGTTTTGTCCTTGCTGGAAGAAAATTACGAATGGGTTGTTAATAAAAAGACTAGAAGAGGACTGGACTTATACCTGATTCCGTGACTTAAAACTCAGCTTCGCATCTCCACACACCTGTAACCACGCGGCCTGCGGCGGTAATATGGACGCCATTCTCGATTCACCCAGACAGTGATATCTGACTATGCGTACCTTCAAGCTGGAA
>NZ_CAXRBQ010000037.1:0-11066 GCF_964228735.1 Pontibacterium sp.
GCCACTGCGCGGCGATCCTGATGCTCACTGCCGTATAGGCAGCTCAGAAATCACCCGTATGTCACAGACGGCTGGTGTGGCAGCTCACTGCCGTACAGGCAGCTCAGAAAGTTATCGCGTGCCACTGCGCGGCGATCCTGATGCTCACTGCCGTATAGGCAGCTCAGAAATCACCCGTATGTCACAGACGGCTGGTGTGGCAGCTCACTGCCGTACAGGCAGCTCAGAAAAGGAACTTGATGGTTTCAGCCATCTCTTTCTGGCTCACTGCCGTATAGGCAGCTCTGACAAGGCGATCTGTGTCCAAGATCCTTGCGGCGACACGATGGGTAAGAACGAACGCTAGGGAAGGAACGCCCGATGGGCGTTTGGCAGGGTAATCACCTTCGATGACGACGACCCAGCCCTACAGGGTGCGGAGGAGCCCCTTCGCCAAAATAAAAAATCCCCCGATGCGATAACCACACCGAGGGCAACCCTCATTCCTAGATGAGGACAGAAGGAATCGACAACACGTAAAGTCCAGTGTCCGTGTTACCGAGGGGTGGAACGGTTTGTAGCAGCGGGCTCTGACCGCGACATCCAGTCCAATTGACTTGGGAGGTATGTCGCGGTCGGAGACCGCTGCTACAGGGCTACGATCAGGTCAGTCCGTAGAAGTCTGGGAACAGCAGAATGGATGCCACAACCGCCACCTGCATCAGGATGAACGGCATTACCCCGCGATAGATATCCACAGTCTTCACCTCAGGTGGTGCCACGCCTTTCAGGTAGAACAAACTGAAGCCAAACGGTGGTGTCAGGAAGCTGGTCTGCAGGTTCATGGCGATCAGGATCGCAAACCACAGCGGTGCGATACCCAGCGCATCCGCTACGGGTGCCAGGATCGGCACGATGATGAAGCTGATCTCTACGAAATCGATAAAGAAACCCAGCACCAGAATCGCCACCATGGAGAGCAGCAGGAAGCCGGTTGCACCGCCTGGCAGGTCGGACAATACCTCTTCCACAATGTAGTCGCCGCCGGTGTAGGTAAACGCCATGGAGAAGGCGGTCGCACCCAGCAGGATCGCAAACACCATCGCGGTCACTTTTACGGTTTCCGAGGCGGAGTCGAACACCATCTTCCAGCTGAACTGTCGGTACATCGCCGCCAGCGCCAGTGCACCGATACCACCCAGTGCGGAGGATTCGGTTGGAGTGGCGATACCGGCAAAGATGGAACCCAGTACGATCAGGATCAGCGCCAGCGGCGGGATAATCGCTTTCAGCGCTTTCACGTACTGCTCGCGCTTGTTGTTCACGTCCTCATCCATCGGCAGGGCCGGTGCGGATTCCGGTTTCAGCCAGGTGTAGATCAGGATGTAGACGATATATACACCGATCAGCACAAAACCCGGGCCTACTGCGGCCTGGAACAGGTCACCCACCGGGATACCCAGCACGTCACCCAGGATGATCAGGATGATCGATGGCGGGATGATCTGCCCCAGAGTACCGGAGGCACAGATGGTGCCGCAGGCGAGGGATTTGTCATATTTGTACTTGAGCATTACCGGCAGGGAGATCAGGCCCATCGCTACCACGGAGGCGCCCACTACACCGGTGGAGGCCGCCAGCAGCGCGCCCACCAGTACGGTGGAGATCGCCAGACCACCGCGTACACCGCCAAACAGCTTACCCATGGATTCCAGCAGCTGCTCGGCCAGGCGAGTTTTCTGCAGCACGATGCCCATAAAGATAAACAGCGGCACGGCCATCAGTACCGTGTTTTCCATAATGCTCTGGATACGGAACGGCATGAAGGCAAACATATCCGGGCCTTCCGCCAGTACACCAAACAGCAGCGCCACGCCGCCAAAGGTAAAGGCTACCGGGAAGCCAAACAGCAACATCCCCAGCGCCACGAAAAACATCACTATTCCGATCATAACTCTTACCTGTTAGTGCGACGGTGGCTGGTAGTGGGCGACCTTGTGGTGACCCAGCAGTGTGTTGATAGAGCGCAGCGCCAATCCGATACCACTGATGGCGATGGCAAAGAAAGTGAATGGGATCACCGCTTTTATGATCCAGCGGTACGGCAGGCCACCCGGGTCGCCGGAGGTCTCACCCAGCTCATACGCTTCACGGGCAAATCCGACGCCGTACCAGGCCACCAGCAGCGCAAACGGCAGCAGCAACAGCAGGGAACCGAGCAGGTCGATCCAGGCCTTTTTGTTGCCGGACAGGCGTTCGTAGATCAGGTCTACACGCACGTGGCCACCCACGCGCAGGGTGTAAGGCACACCGAGCATGAACATGGCCGCAAACAGGTGCCATTCCAGCTCCTGCATACCGATGGACACATCGTTAAACAGGTAGCGCATGATCACGTCGTAGAAGACGTTAAACAGCATCAGCACAAATAACAGGGCAGCGATCTTCCCCAACAGGTCGGAGAAGGCATCAATCGCCCGTTCCAGACGGAGCAGAAACATAACAGCGCCTCGTAAAGAGAGAAGCCGACGGCCTGGTTAACAGGTCCGTCGGCGGGGAGAGTCGGAACTTAGTTGGAAGACAGGCTGTTCAGATACGCCTTGTCGGAGATGTCGGTCCACACACGGGATTTCTGCATGTAGAACATCTGGGATTTGATGATCTCGTTCGCCAGCGGGTCAGCCTTCGCTTTCTCAGCCAGCAGTTCGTTGTTCGCACTCTTCATCGCTTCGATCACGTCAGCCGGGAAGGACTTAACCTGGATCTCCGGGTACGCCACTTTCATCTGCTCCCAGTTCTCAGCAGAGGCGTGGTAAGACTGGATGTACATGTCGTACGCCGCGGTACGCATCGCTACGCGCAAGATCTCCTGCAGGTCTGCTGGCAGTTTCTTCCAGGTACGCTCGTTCACCAGGAACTGCAGCTCGGTCGCAGGCTCATGCCAGCCGGTGTAGTAATACGGTGCGATCTTGTGGAAACCCATGCGCAGGTCGAGGGATGGACCTACCCACTCCAGTGCGTCGATGGTGCGACGCTCCAGTGCAGTGTACAGCTCGCCCGCTGGGATATTGGTTGGCTTGGCACCGATCTTCGCCAGAACTTCACCGGCAAAACCCGGAATACGCATCTTCAGACCCTGCAGATCGTCCAGGGAGTTGATCTCTTTCTGGAACCAACCGCCCATCTGGTTACCGGTGTTACCACCCGGGAAGCTGAGCAGACCGTACTTGCTGTACACCTGCTCCATAAGCTCCATGCCGCCACCGTGATAGAACCAGCCGTACTGCTCCGGCGCGGTCATACCGAATGGCATGGTGGTGAAGTACAGGGTGTTAGGCACCTTGCCCTTCCAGTAGTAAGACGCAGAGTGGCCCATGTCGTACTGACCGGAGCGCACCATGTCGAAGATACCCAACGGTGCCTTGTGCTTGTTCTTGGAATCGATGGTGATCTTCAGACGGCCGTTGGACATCTTCTCGGCCATGGCCGCCATGTTACGTGGCGCATCGCCGAAGATCGGGAAGTTGCTTGGCCAGGTTTCCGCCATCTTCAGGCGATAGACTTTATCGGCCGCCTGAGCAGGCGCCGCCAGCGCGGCAACACAGGCGGCTGCAGCGATCAGTTTCTTGGTGAAGTTGAGTTTTAGCATTGTTCTTATATTCCTCAGTTTGAACTCTGTAAGGGACCTGAGCTTGACCCTTCTAGGTTGCCCTGCCCTTTAATGAGCAAACATTCGGAATAGTTCGCACAACGCGCACAAATACTACGTAGGCGACTGCGTAATAACGCGCCCTGCCCTTACGTAAAACTACGCAATTGGCCCCGATTTATGCCTTCCGTGGCGCTTCTGTTTGAATAATACTCATATTGATCAAAACATAACCAACTGATTTAAAACAGCTTTTGCCAAAGCCAGTGGAGTACGGTTTAATGCTAAACCCGCTGTGTCTGGGGCACAGCGCGTATAGTCCCGCATATATTCCGCTAAGGATAAACCTATGAACGATGCCTGCTTCCAGCTGAAAGGAAGCGCTGTCAGCACTGTTGTGATCGAGCTGTATCACTACTCCACCGCCGAATTTGCCGAACAGCTGGCCAGTAAGGTCGAGCAGGCACCGCAGTTTTTCCAGCAATCACCGATCGTGATCGACCTGGAGAAACTGGAAGAAGACCAGAATCCGGATTTCAACGCCGTTGTGGATATCTGCCGCGAGTTTCATCTGCAGCCGATGGCCCTGCGGGGTGTGCCGGAGCGCCTGATGAGCGCCGCCCGCCTGTCGGGTATGGCGGTGATCCCGGCCAACAGCCGCAACACCGATCTGGATACCCAACCGCAGAGTGAGCCAACTGAGGCCCAGTCTGAGGTGGTGGTGAAAAAGGTAGTGGAAGAGAAACTGGTCAGCCACCCAACCAAGGTGATCACCCGTCCGGTGCGTTCCGGTCAGCAGGTGTACTCCGAAGGGGATCTGGTGGTGCTGTCACAGGTGAGTGCCGGTGCCGAGGTACTGGCCGGGGGAGATATCCACATCTACGGCGCCCTGCGCGGTCGTGCGCTGGCCGGTGTCAACGGCAACACCGAGGCGAAGATCTTCTGCCAGAACCTGTCGGCCGAGCTGGTCGCCATCGCCGGTAACTTTATCCTTAGCGACTCACTGCAGAAAAAATGCTGGCAGGAATCCGCCTATGTTTGCTTGGAAGGCGAGAACCTGCAGGTACACAAACTGCCGTAAAACCTATTTGCCTAGCGACATCCAGGAGATTTAGATTGGCCAAGATTATTGTTGTGACATCCGGTAAAGGCGGTGTCGGTAAAACCACGTCCAGTGCAGCTATCAGTACGGGACTTGCCCTGAACGGCTTTAAAACTGTTGTGATCGATTTTGACGTGGGCCTGCGTAACCTGGACCTGATCATGGGTTGCGAGCGCCGCGTGGTGTACGATTTCGTCAACGTGATCAAGCAGGAAGCGACCCTGAACCAGGCGCTGATCAAAGATAAGCGCACCGAAAACCTTTACGTGCTGCCAGCTTCCCAGACCCGCGACAAAGACGCACTGACCCAGGAAGGTGTGGAAGCGGTTCTGAACGAGCTGTCTGAAAGCTTCGATTACATCATCTGCGACTCCCCGGCCGGTATCGAGAAAGGCGCACAGATGGCGCTGTACTTCGCCGATATGGCGATCGTGACCACCAACCCGGAAGTGTCTTCCGTACGTGACTCCGACCGTATCCTGGGTATCCTGCAGAGCAAGTCCCGCCGTGCCGAGCGTGGCGAAGCGGTGGAAGAGTTCCTGCTGCTGACCCGTTACAACCCATCCCGTGTGGAAGCTGGCGAGATGCTGAGCGTGGCTGACGTGGAAGATATCCTGGCGATCCCACTGCTGGGTGTGATCCCGGAATCCGAAGCGGTACTGAAAGCGTCCAACGCCGGTGTACCGGTGATTCTGGATAACGACGCGGATGCCGGCCAGGCCTACGACGACGCGGTTCAGCGTCTGCTGGGTAAAGAATTGGAACACCGCTTCCTGCAGGTGCCTAAGAAAGGCTTCTTCCAGCGTATCCTGGGAGGCCGTTAATGAGCTTCTTTGATTACTTCCGCAGCAAGAAGGAGCCAACCTCCGCTGCGTTGGCCAAGGAACGCCTGCAGATCATCGTCGCGCACGAGCGTGGTAAGCGTAACAACCCGGATTACCTGCCGCAGATGCAGCAGGAGATCATCGACGTGATCAAGAAGTACGTATCGATCGATCAGGATCAGGTGAAAGTGCAGCTGGATAGCAATGATGATTGTTCTGTTCTGGAAGTGAATGTAACGCTTCCGGATTGATCTCGTTACAAATACCTTTTGTAGGGCAGCCTTTAGGCTGACGGCAACATGAAGGTTGCCCTACAGGTAATCTCTTAGTTGTTATCACTATCTTCGTTCCGCCCAGATAGGGCGAGATAAGGGGAGTTGCTGAACTCCCCTTATCAATCCCCAATAGCCCTACAGTTTGGTTGGCTGCGCCAACTTCCCTGTGCGTTTCGATTCCCCGGGAGGCTGCGGGACTCGTCGCTGCGCTCCTCAGACAGTCCTTATATGGACCCACCCTGTTTTGCAAACCTGTTGCCAACACAGATGTAAGCTTGCACGCTTATATCCGGCTTCTGTAATGGGAACTTTAATGTTCCCGAGCCATTATGAGATGTGCGCTCACCGATCTTATCTCGCGCCAGACTTCTTAGAGCCAAGGACTGTCCCAGATTGCGGTGAGCCGAGCCTATCTATGGTGTCATACGGTCTGCGCAACACTGTGGTTAAAACCTCTCTGTCGAGTTATGCGACGGATACTTCCGCTTGGTACGGTGTTTGTTTCTTAAGTACGGCCCAGCAAATCCGGGCCAACTTATTTGCTAGAGCAACGATAATTTTATTGGGATGCTTCCCCTGTTTCCGTTGTACCCAGTCCCTTAGTGCTGAGGACTTCCCCGGTTTGCTAAGCACTTTATAGGCGGCGCGGGCACCGTGTATCAGTTGCCGCCGAACATGCGTATTACCTTGCTTACTGATCCCTTTCAGTACCGTTTTTCCGCCACTGGCGTATTGTTTTGGCACCAGCCCTAAGGCTGCACTCAGATGCCGCCCCGATCGATAGCTACTGACAGAGCCTACGTAGCTGTACAACAGTGTCGCATTGACAGGCCCAATACCTGGGATCGTTTGGAGCAGTGCACAACTCGGTTCCTGTTGCGCTAAGCGCTTTAACTCCCCGTCATACATTGTGATACGGTGATCCCGCTCCAGCCATTGTTGCCGTAACTCCTCAATCAAACGATGGCGACAACCTGATAGTTTGTCCTGATTCTGATCCAGTACAGCAGTCAGGTGCTTGGCAATTTGTACATTGCCACAAGGAATCACTACTCCCACTTCCGCCAGCAAACCGCGTAATTCATTTGCCACCGCTGTGCGTTCACGGATTAAACGCTCCCGAACACGATGAATCGCCTGAATATCCTGCTGTTCCACCGACTTCTGCGGTACCGTCGGTGTTGCCGGACGTGCAGCCGCCTCTGCAATTGCCTGAGCGTCACGGACATCATTCTTATTCACCTGAACGAAGGGTTTCACGTATTGTGGTGGTATCAACTTCACCTGATGTCCCAGTGCCTCAAACTCACGCGCCCAGTAATATGCGCCGCCACACGCTTCCATTGCGATCAGACACGACGGGAGTTGGGCCACCGTTTTCATTAGGCACGCGCGCCGCACCTGTTTGCTCAACCGACGATGCCCGTGTACATCGATACCGTGTAATTGGAAGACCGACTTGGCGAGATCAATGCCTAAGATGCTAATCTGATTCATGTGTGGACCCTCTCTCATCGATGCCGAACCCGGATTACTGAGGTAATCATGGCACGTGGGAGGTGGGTCCATCTTATTTCGCCTTTAATCCCGGAAAATCTGCAATGCTCGGCTGCACTGAAGGGAGGTGTGTCCATGCCAGCCCAGAGATCTATGCCACTAGTGTTTCAGTCGGCACGGACTCATTCCCCTCTACGCCGCCGAGCATTTCGCAAATAAAACGATTAAAAGCAAATTTTGTCTGAGGCCAAAGGCCGAGTTTATTTGCTTCGTTTTATTTGGGAAACGCGCAGGGAATCGGGCTTTGCCCGACAAGTAGTGGGGTTGGCAGGGATTGGTAAGGGAGGGCCTACACCCTCCCTTGCCTCGCCCGTTCAGGGCGAACAGGTGGAAACTTCACTTCGAATCATGGTTATGCACTCCATCCCACTCTTCGGATGGCGCACACATCTGTTGCTCAATCCGATCCCGATACAACTCGATCAACACCCCGCTGATCACCTCAGCATCCAACGTATCCAGCACCGCTAACGCCTCTTCCCAACGCTGCGCTCGGTAATCCGCAAGCATCACTTCAAACTGATCGGCCTGGGCCAGCACAGCGGCATCCAACTCAGCAGCCACACCTAACGGCTGATACAACACCACCGGTTCGGCACGCCCTTTCACCCGTGCACGATCCAGCTCCATAAAGCGGTATTCCGGAATACGCTCGGCCAGTTCACCACTCACCAGCACCGGAACACCGAAAAACTTGGTCAGGCTTTCCAACCGAGACGCGAGGTTTACTGCATCCCCCATCACCGTATAAGCCATACGGAAGCTGGAGCCCATATTGCCCACGTTCATCTCGCCGGTGTTTAATCCCATACCCACTTCAATCTCCGGCAAACCTTCGCTACGCAGCAGGTTGTTCACGTTGCGGATCTCCGCCTGCATCTGCATCGCGGCATCCAGCGCGTGGCGTGGGTGTTCGGGATTGGTCAGGGGTGCGCCCCAGAACGCCATGATCGCGTCGCCGATGTACTTATCCACCGTGCCGCGATGGCCGTGTATCACCTGGGTCATCGGTGTCAGGTAGACGTTAATCATGCGGGTCAGCTGTTGTGGTGTAAGGGATTCCGACAGGCCGGTAAAGCCGCGGATATCGGAGAAGAACACGGTCATATCACGGCTTTCACCCTGCAACTGCGCTTCGGCCCCTTCGGTGTTCAGCTCGTCCACGATCTCCGGTGGAATGTACTGGCCAAACACGTTGGCGAGCTGCATGCGATTGCGGGTTTCAAAGAAGTAACCGGTGGTTTGCTGGAAGATGAAGAGCAACACCACCAGTGCCAGGGTGTAGCCGAGTGGGATGACCCACATCAGCTCAGTCCAGGCGTAGAAGTTGAACACCACCAACATGCTCACCCAGATCGTGGTGAGGATTGCACCACGGGTGACGGATAGACGTGGGATCAGCAACGACATCAACAAACCACTGATCAGCAACTGCACCAGCTCCACCGCCACAGTGTAATCGGGCTGGTGTCGGATACGTTCATCCAGCATGCCGGAGAGAATATTAGCGTGTACTTCAACTCCCGGATAACGGTTGCTCATCGGCGTCACACGCAGGTCAAACAGCCCGGCAGCGGTGGTGCCCACCAATACAATGGCCCCATCCAGCGTGGCAGGATCGGCGGTGCCACGCAGCACATCGGTGGCGGATACGTAGGGGAAACTGCCCTGCTCACCACGGTACGGCACCAGTACGTTACTGCGCTCATCCACCGGAATCGGGATACCCGCTACGTCTACCGCAGTGATCGCAAACAGCTCACCGGAGGCATCCGCTTCCAGCACCGGTGTGACTTCGGTTTCGCCAAACAACGCCATCATCATCGCCAGAGAAAGCGATGGGTAGTACTGATCCTGATAGCGCTGCAGCAGCGGTACCCGGCGGTACACACCGTCCGTATCCACCGATGGGTTATCAAAGAATCCACTCCAGAGGGTGCGTGCCTGCAGCAGTGGCAGGTTACCAATCATCCCCTGCGCGGTGGGGATCGGCAGGTCCTGCATCTGTTCGATGGCGGGTGTTACCGGTGCGGCAACGGCGCCCACCTGTTTGGTGTTGGTTTTCACCAGGGTGCCATGATCAAACGGGAAGCCCAACACCACCGGCCGGGCATCGATCGCGCTCGCAAAACGTTGATCAGGATAGAGGTAGGTGGATAGGTTGAGCAGTTCTTTCAGGCTCAGGTCCGCTTTGCCTTCGGAGATCTGCTGCAGGGTGTACTGGCTCAGTTGGGTATCGGGTTCGGAAAACACCACGTCGAAGCCCACAATGGCCACGCCGTACTGGTCAAACAGCTGATCCACCAGCGCGCCCACCTTGTCGCGGCTCCAGGGCCAGCGTCCCTCATGCACCATGGTTTTTTCGTCCACGTCGACAATCACGATGCGTGGATCAGGTTCGTTCACCAGGGTCTGCTGCAGGCGCAGGTCGTAGAGGTCCAGTTCAAAGCGTTCGAGCAACAACGGACGGTTGCCGGTAAGGACCGGGATCAGCACCAGCAGGGTGACAACCAGGCCAAACAGTATGCGGATCTTGCGCTGGTTCATCCCTGCGTCTCCCTGTGATGATGGTTGGGCTTAGTCTGCCGCAACACGCTTGAGCTGATGGTAATCCAGTTCTCCGGCGAGGATCTTATCCACACCGTCGGCCAGCAGGGTGGTCATCCCCTCCTCCATCGCCTGGCGGGTGATCTGCCCCACATCGGCGTTCAGGTTGATCAGTTCGCGGATCTTGTCGCTGGACACCAGCAATTCGTGGATCGCCATACGGCCACGGTAACCGGTGTTGCCACACTCGGAACAACCCTTCGGTTTGTAGAGGGTGGATTGGGTGGTGAGCAGCAGGTTCGGATCACCGGACTTGCGCACCAGCAGCTCCACCTCTTCTGCACTTGGCTGGTACGGCTGTTTGCAGCTGCTGCACAGTTTGCGCACCAGTCGCTGTGCCACCACGCCCACCAGCGCTTCGGAGAAGTTGTCCGGGTCGAGCCCCAGGCCCAGCAGACGGGTGATGGTTTCCGGCGCGGAGTTGGTGTGCAGGGTGGACAGCACCAGGTGACCGGTCAATGCTGCATCAATCGCCGCCTTGGCTGTTTCGCGGTCACGCATCTCACCAATCAGGATTACATCCGGGTCTGCACGCAGGAAGGAGCGTAGCGCGGCGGCAAAGTCGAGACCGATCTTCGGTCGCACCTGCACCTGCATCAGGCCGGACTGGGTGATCTCCACCGGATCTTCCGCCGTCCAGATCTTACGGTCCGGGGTGTTCAGTTCGGAAAGCAACGCATGCAGTGTGGTGGTTTTACCGGAACCGGTCGGGCCCACCACCAGCAACAGACCGTGTGGACGGGTGAGCAGCTGTCTCAGTTCACGCGCATTGCGGGTGTTGAAGTTGAGGCGGCTGAACGGGATCGGCTCACCACTTTGCAGCAGTCGCAACACCATCGCTTCGCCATTGACCGTCGGCAGCGTCGCCACACGAAACTCCAGTTCACGCCCCTGGATACGCACGCTGAACTTGCCGTCCTGCGGGATGCGGCGCTCGGAGATATCCATGTTCGCCATGATCTTGATACGGGAAATAATGGCACGCGTGTGGTTGGCCGGGATCTGGATACTCTCCTGACAGTCTCCGTCGATACGCAGGCGTACACGGGTAGGCTCACGCCCTTTGCCCGGCT
>NZ_CAXRBQ010000038.1:0-48091 GCF_964228735.1 Pontibacterium sp.
CTAGGACACCGCCCTGTCACGGCGGTAACAGGGGTTCGAACCCCCTATGGGACGCCATTCCTTCCTAACGTTCTGTTTCCCAGTATTTTTTTTCGAATTCTTTGATCCAAGCGAAGTCTTTTTCGTAATTCTGCATTAAACTTAAAAATGTCCTTTCGTGTTGTGGTTGCATCCGCATCAGGGCGCTTGTTCCTTTCCTTCAACCATCAGGGTGGATGTGCCGGCTACAACAGTGGAAGTGCTTGGGTCATGAAATTTCTTCGCGTTCCGTTTCTCCTTTCGATCATATTGTTATCCAGCGTCCATGTGCACGCTGGTGGTGTGGTCGTGAACACCGGTGTGAGCGAGATCTCCGTCAGTCGTCAGTTTTTGCTCTCTGCCTTCGCTATGCGCACAAAGCGCTGGCCCGATGGCACGCCGATACAGGTGTTTGTTTTACCGGATGAGAATCCTCACCACATCCGGTTTGTTAAATCGTCTTTGCATATTTTTCCCTATCAGCTGAGAAACATTTGGGATCGGGCAGTATTTTCCGGTTCCGGTCAGTCGCCACATATAGTGCAAAGCGAAGAGGAGATGCTGGAGCGCATCCGGACAGTGAAAGGAGCGGTGGGGTATACCTCAAAGGAATTGGAGGGTGAGCAAGGTGTTAAACAGCTCAAAGTTTATTAAGTGGCTTGTGCTCCCGATGCTGTGGCTACCGCATTGGGCTGCTGCGTCCGGCGCCGATAACTGGGAAGTGAATGGATTTGCGACTCAGGGTTTCTTCTATTCAGACCACAACAATATTTATGGCCAGAGTGAAGATGGCAGCCTGGACTTCAGGGAGCTGGCTGTTAATGGCGTCTGGCAACCAACAGATGATCTGTTTTTTGCCGGTCAGTTGATGTCCCGCCGTGCAGGTGAAGCACAGGACGGTAGTCCACAGGTGGACTATGCTCTGCTTGATTACCGCTTTGCTGAAAACATAGATGGCCGTGCAGGAATCCGGGTAGGCAGAATCAAAAATCCATTTGGCTTCTATAATGAAACCCGTGACGTTGCGTTTACGCGGCCGAGCATTTTGTTGGCGCAGGCAGTTTATTTCGACAACGCACGTGATCTGTTGCTCTCGTCTGACGGTGTTTCCTTCTACGGCGCCCGTTATATGGAGCATGGCTGGCTGGATATGGATCTGTTGTTTGGCAAGCCCAACACAGAAACTACCGTTGAATATGCTTATCTGAGTCAAGATTGGCCAGGAGAATTTAACGACAGTAATGGCTTCATGTGGCGTACTGTCTACAATACAAGTGATCAACGCTGGCGTTTGGGGTTCACAATGGGACGTTTTAATCTCGAGTACAACGCTGATGAAGCCGCACTGGCTGCGTTGCCACTGCTAACGCAGATGGTTGCGCCACAGGATGGGCACATCGATATCGATGCGTACCTGCTATCTGCGCAATATAACCTCGAGCATTGGAGCTTCACCGCTGAACTGTCGCGCCAGAAAGTGAATTGGGGAACACTAGACGGTATTTTTGCCACCGATCCGGAAAACCGGTTTGAGTCCGGGTATCTACAGGCAGAGTACCGCATCAGTCCGCATTGGACTCTGATGGCACGTTACGAAGAGCTTTATCTGGATATTGAAGACCGTGACGGTCGCCAGGCAGAGGCTACTTTGGGCAAGCCTGCTCATACTCAGTTTGCAAAAGATCTGATCCTGGGGGTTGGCTGGCAACCTGACCCACAATGGTTATTCCGTGCTGAATGGCACAAGGTACGTGGTACTGCATGGTTACCAGAGCAAGACAACCCTGATCAGAACGCATTGCGCAAAAACTGGAACTTGTTCGCGTTACAGGCAACCTATAGGTTCTGAGACAGATGGAAGATCAAGTCGGTAGTCTCGACAAGCAGAAACGGTTTTTCAGCTTACGCTGGAAGACCTTTCTCATGCTTGTGCTTGTGCTGTTCGTGGTACATTGCACGTACTCCTTTATTGCCTATCAGCAGCAGGAGCAGCAGTTCCAGATGGAGCGGGACCGACTCAACACGCGTGATGTGGCTGTGTTGGAGGGACTGGTCTCATCTTCCTATCAACGCTTGCTGGAACTGGGGGAGGTGCTCTCCCTGATGGCGATTGATCAGTATTCTGAAGATTCTGATCCGCTGGTTGCGCTTAGTCAGACAATCAACCTCAACTTCGATCGTTTCTCGCTGAACGGCTCTATCGATTCTATCTACCTGTACGACGATCAGGCACGTCTTATTGAAGGGCGGGGCATGACACTGGCGCTGCCCAAGTCTGTCGTTCAGGAAGTGATCATTACAGAAAAGCCAATTCGTAACATGTATTGCTCGGTGGACTGTTTGCGCTATGTGGCGCTGCCTATCCAGTTCCGTGGAGACAATATGGGGGTGATGGTTGTCGGCCGTACCCTGATCGACGTGGTTTTATCCTTTAATCGCCAGCGAGGCCGGGATATCGGGCTTGCGTTCCGGATGCCTCGGCATAGCAGTGAACTGCCTGAGTGGGGATTGAGCTTCAAGTATCTCACTCAAAAAGGGCTGAACATTCAGGTGTTGCAGGCCCTGGTGGCTCAGCATCCGTACTCCTCTGCAGGTGGCATGTATCAGGTTGAACTGAACGACCGCACCTATGAAGTGGTACTGAGGGTACCCGACGGGGTGGCTAACGATGTGGCATTCTGGGTTTTGGTGGAAGACCTGACTGATGACCGGCAGGCGCTGTATCGACAGTTCTTCTCCAGCCTACTGTTGGCCGCAGCAGGCTTGCTGGTCGCTGCCGTATTGCAGCTGACCGTGCTGCGTAACCCGATGAATCACCTGTCGCGTATCGCCAAGCAGCTGCCAAAACTGGCGGAAAGCTCCTACGACGAGGTGCGTGAAGAGCTGAAGGATACAACACTGACCAAAGGACATCATTACGATGAGTTGGATGTGCTTTGTGACAGTACGCTGGACCTGACCAACCAGCTGCAGCGACTGGAAGTGTCGATCCTCGAGCGTACCCAGAAGCTGCAGGACCGATCCGACGCCCTCGAACGGGAGCGTGATTTCGTAAACAACCTGCTGGATACGGCACAGGCGATCATTTTGACGCAGGACGTTGACGGTCGGATTATGACCCTTAACAGCTGCGGTCAGGACCTGCTGGGTATTACCGACGAACAGTTGGGGCAGATACGTTTTTCTGAATTGGGGCACACAAAAGAGACCTGGCTGGAACACCAGCAGCAGCTGGAACGTATCGAAAAAGGCCATTGCTCCCAGGTACAGGGTGAGACCCAGGTACTGGACAAGTTCTCTGAACGACGGGAGGTGGCCTGGATGCATTCCCGCCTGACCACCTTGTCTGAGAATGCACCAGCCCTGCTGACTGTCGGCATCGATATTACCGAACGTAAATTTGCGGAGCGTCAGCTGTACTGGCTGGCCAACCATGATGTTCTGACGTCGTTGCCGAACCGACTGCTGTTTAAGAGCCAGTTGGAGGAGAACATCCGCACAGCGCATCGAAACGGCAACTCCATTGCTGTGATGATTTGTGACATCGACGGCTTCAAGGATGTTAACGACTCCATGGGACATGTAGTGGGTGACGATCTGTTGCGCCAAGCGGCTGAGCGCCTGAAGTTCCATGTTGGCGACAAAGATATGCTGTCCCGCCTGGGTGGTGATGAGTTTGTCATCGTTAAGAGCGACATGATTGCAGAAGAAAATATTCAGCAGTTTGCAGAACCGCTCTTGCAGGCGTTCCGTGAGCCGTTTTACGTGGACGGATTTGAGATCTACACCACCTTGAGTGTGGGGATCAGTATGTATCCGGAACACGGTACAGACTTTACGGCGCTAACCAAAAATGCGGATGTTGCCCTGTTCCATGCCAAGGACTCCGGTAAAAACTGTTGCCGGATGTTCAGCGAGATGATGGGCGTGGCCCGCGATGAGCGCTTCTCGCTGGTGAATGATCTGCACAAGGCTTTGGATCGCAACGAGCTGCACCTGCACTATCAACCTCAGGTAGACGCTGCCACCGGCCGTCTAGTAGGTGTCGAGGCACTGATCCGTTGGGAGCACCCCGTAGCGGGTACCATTTCTCCGGTCCGCTTTATACCGCTGGCTGAGGAGCAGGGACTGATTGTAGAGATCGGTGAGTGGGTATTGTACGAAGCCTGTCGTCAGATGAAGCATTGGCAGTCTCAGGGTTTGCACGACGTGAAAGTGGGGGTAAACCTGGCTGGCCAACAGATGATGCATGAGAATTTGCTGGTGACAGTCGATAATGCGTTGAGCATCAGCGGCCTTGATCCGCACTTCCTGGATCTTGAGGTTACCGAGAATTTCCTGATCAAGCAGCCGGAGCTGTTGGTACCGAAGTTGTTTAAGCTACGTGAGAAGGGGATCTCCATTTCGATGGATGACTTCGGTACCGGATTCTCTTCCCTGAGTTATCTGAAGAAACTTCCGATCGATACACTGAAGATCGACCGCAGCTTTATCCGCGATATTGGCAGTGATAAAGACGATGAATCGATTGTTAAGGCAATCATCGTGATGTGCCACAGTCTTGGTATTGAGGTGCTGGCGGAAGGTGTGGAAACCGATCCTCAGCTGCAGTTCCTACAGGATCATAAGTGTTCGCTTATTCAGGGCTATTACTTCAGTAAGCCACTGCCGCCGCAGGAGCTGCTGACTTTCGCACTGGACCGGCAGAGTCAGCTGGAACAAGCGTAATAAGCATTTAGGTCAGCGAATAAAGCCTCCGATATGGAGGCTTTTTTGTGGAGTTCATTTCCGTTTGGCTACGCTTTCACGTTGGGCAGCGTCAGCTTTACAACAAGTCCGGCAGGGTTGGGCGGGGATGTGTTACTCATTGTCAGCGTCCCGTTCATCCGATGCATCGCTGCCTTTACGAAACTCAACCCAAGCCCGTTGCCCGGATGATGACGGCTGCTGTCGACCCGGTAGAAACGATCGCACAGTTGCTGAAGGTGGCTTTCAGTGACTCCGCCACCCTGGTCAACGACGGTCAGCGTGGTTTCATGCTCCCCCTTGTCAGCGTGGATCGCAATCTCGCCGTGCACAGGGTTGTACTTGTTGGCGTTATCCAGCAGGTTGCACAGCACCTGAAACAGCAGGTCGTGGTTGCACGACACTTTGCAGTTATCTGGCAGTTGTACCGTTAATTGCTGCTCTTTCTCTTCAAAGGCGGGTTGATAGAGATCTACAGCGTCCTCAACAACGTCGTTTAGTGTTACCTCAGAAAGCGGTGGGCGCTCGCCATTCGACTCCAGTCGGTTGATACGCAATAGCAGATTGAAGGTGTGCAACAGGCGGCTCAGCATCTGTTCCAGTTCTTCCAGCTCTGAATTGTTGTGTGCCGCTTGCTGGACCTTCTGATACACAGCGGTGAGTGGCGTGCGCAGATCATGGGCAATATTGTTTGCCTGCTGCCGGGTTTTATCGACTGATTGCTCAATCTCTGAAAGTGTCTGATTGATCTGATCGATGGTCTCCGCGAGAGGGCCGGACAGGTTTGTATACTGGATACGGGTGCTCAGATCTCCGTCGTTGCGGATCTGTTCCGAGGCCTGGTTGATATCCGTCAGGCGTCGTCTGATTCGGCGTAAAACCCACCAGGCGAAGGCCAATCCGAAAAAGAGAATTGCAGCGACGGCGAACAGCAGCGCATTAAACAGGTTGAGCTGAACGGCAAAGGCATCGGTGTTGATCGCAATACTGACCAGATACCAGCGACCTTCTTCGTTCAGGTACAGCTCGACAGAGGAGAAACTGTCGATCTCCTCTCCGTCCGCTTCCTCGAAGGCGAGATAACGGGCTTCCCAATCGATCTGGGACTCCTCATCGTTAAACTCAAGCTCTTGCTGTTCGAGGTTGAGCTTACGGATCAGTTCGGGATCGGTAACAGGTCGCAAACGGTACTGAAAGAGATCATCCTCGTTCTCTTTGATCCAGCGTTCTACCGCGGATTTGCCATCCTCGTCCCAGGTCTCCTCGATGGTGACCGCTTCCCCCTCCAGCAGGGGAAGCGTGGCTTCTTCCAAATACCAGTCGTTCATCGTTTGTCGGGTGACAAGCAGCAGGAGTATGGCGATTACAACCAGTGCACCGTAGACAATCAGGAAGCTGCGAAACGGGTCGCGCATCCAGTTCAAGGGCGAACCTCCATGATATACCCTGCACCACGCACCGTGTGCAGCAGAGGCTTGTGTCCACCCAAATCGACCTTTTTGCGCAGGCGGCTGATGTGGACATCGATCACGTTGGTTTGTGGATCAAAGTGGTGGTTCCAGACCCGCTCCAGCAGCATGGCACGGGTAATCACCCGCCCAGGGTTGCTAATGAAATACTCGAGAATCTGAAACTCGCGGTTGTTGAGCTCAATCGCTTCGTCACCGCGGCTGGCTTTGCGTGACAGCAGGTCCAGGGTCAGGGTGTCGAGCTGACGCAGATGGTCGCTGTCGTCTTTCTGGATCGGAGTACGGCGCGCCAGGATTTCGGCCCGGGCAAGCAGCTCGCTGAACGCAAACGGCTTGACCAGGTAATCGTCCCCGCCACTGCGCAGGCCGCGCACGCGTTCATCCACGCTGTCCAAGGCGCTGACAATCATCACCGGTGTGGTGTTGCCGGTTGCCCGCAGTGCCTTGATAAATTGCAGACCGTCCATGCGGGGCATCATGCGGTCGGTAATAATCAGGTCGTATTCGGTTTGCAGGGCGCAGAGCAGACCCTCTTGTCCATCGGTAGCGATATCGGTCTGGTGACCAGCGGCGTTGAGGCTCTGGCTGATAAACTCAGCCTGATCGGTGATGTCCTCGATAATCAGTGCCTTCATGGCATCCCTTCTGTGTACTTAACGATGGGCCAGCGCGCAGACAAACATCTGGCTACGCGCCGCTCCGATATTAGTAATCGGCAGATTCTGAATAATCTGAGTACTCGATGGCGGCAAGTGACTCATCATCCATCTCTTCTTCCAGCGTTTCTACTGCGATAACTTTCAGAGAATCGCTATCGAGCATCACATGCAGGTAGCTATCGTCGTTCTCAACGATCACCGAATAGACCGCTTCATAGTCGGGTTCAAAGTCCAGGGAGGCCTCAACCACCTTACCTGCACAGCGGCGTTCAACAGTACTCACGGCATCGCTCAAGCTGCTTTGAGGTTGGGTCAATCGCTGGGTGACATCCGTGCCAGTTTTAGCATTAAGGATCACAAAGCGTTCCTGGCCGTTGTCGAGGCCTTCGATCAGGTAGTAGACGTGGTCTGCTTTACCGGGCAGTAACTCGATATTGTTGTAGGTTGCCGGTGCAATTTCGGAGGCAATACGCAAAGCTTCGCTGATGCTGAGTAACTGCTCGGATTGCTCAACAACGATATCGGTGTGCTTAGGATGAGCGGTTGAGTTGCTGTCATGGGCCAGCAGGGGGCCTGAGAAAAGGGTGGTGCTAAACAGGGCGGTGGCCAGAACCAGTGCTTTTTTCATGATCTCTCTCCTGAAACGTGAGTGCGTTATCTGGGAAAAGAGATTAAAGGGACGAGCTGTCGCTACTCTAAAGGGAAGATTACAAATTGTTCATGTTGGCAAAGAATCGCAACCGGCGGCTGCGATTCTTAGGGTATGTAGTAAAGAAAAAGGGTATCAGTTAGTACCAAAGACATTGGAGCGAGCAGCGAGGTAATCGAAGTCTTTTCCTTCCTCTTCGGCTTCAAAGCTCATCTCATCCAGGCGTTGGAACTTCTCGATTTCGTCTTCAGGCATGTTGTGTAAACAGGAGCCTCCGAAGTACCAAAGCAAGTCACGCGCGATCAGGTGTGCCAACTCTGGGTACATGCGGAATGCACGGTCAATCACATCCTGACCTTCTGAACGAATGTCACCCGTACCGGCCTCAAAGTCCTCAATCAGGTTCTTCAGGTCGTGGATGAACTGCTCATCATCTGTTGCCAGATCTTCACGCGTAAAAGGGTCGTTCTTAATGAAGTTGTTATAGGCAATTTTCAGAAAATTCAGGTGGTGAATCTGATAAGGGGTCATGCATTTCTCCGTGGATAATCAACTTCATTGTACAGCCAGGGGCTACAGGTAGAGATGGGGGCAAAAATCCCAATTACAACAGTGATGAAAAAAGCGGGCTTTATGCGCAAAAGTGTCACCCTGAACGGTATAATGTGCGCCTCCTGCTGGTAGTGGGTCAACCACTTTTCGAACAAGCAACGCCAAATGGAAAACAGTGTTGCAGCCGTTGAATGCGGACCATATTGCCCACACTATGCTGACACCAGCCAATCAGGACCAATTCATGACCACTGCGTTATCAATAAACAATCTGCGAAAAGTATACGGCAACGGCTTTGAGGCCCTGAAAGGGATCTCATTGCAAGTTGAAGAGGGGGATTTCTTTGCCCTGCTCGGACCCAATGGAGCGGGTAAATCCACCACCTTGGGCATCGTATCTTCCCTGGTGAACAAAACCGAAGGTTCGGTTTCCGTGTTCGGCCACGACCTTGAACGTGAACTCTCCAAGGCCAAAATGTGCCTGGGCGTTGTGCCCCAGGAGTTCAACTTCAACATGTTCGAGAAGGTGATCGATATCGTGCTGACCCAGGCGGGTTACTACGGTATCCCACTGAAAGTGGCGAGTGAACGTGCCGAGTTCTACCTGCGCAAACTGGGCCTGTGGGAAAAGCGTAATGAGCGTGCCCGGATGCTGTCCGGGGGTATGAAGCGCCGTTTGATGATTGCCCGTGCGCTGGTCCATAACCCGCGCTTGCTGATTCTTGACGAGCCAACTGCCGGTGTGGATATCGAACTGCGTCGCTCCATGTGGGATTTCCTGCAGGAGATCAACGAAGCGGGTACCACGATTATCCTGACCACCCATTATCTGGAAGAGGCGGAAAGCCTCTGCCGCAATATCGCCATCATCGATCATGGCACCATTGTGCAGGATACCAGCATGCGAGAATTGCTGGCGCAGCTGAACACCGAAACCTTCATCCTGGATATCACTCCTCCGCAGCAACAGGCGCCGCAACTGAACGGCTATCGTTCCGAGCTAGTGGATGACCACACCCTGCAGGTGGAAGTGGAACGTGAGCAGGGTATGAACGCGATCTTCCAGGCATTGGAAGCGCAGAATATTCAGGTATCCAGCATGCGTAACAAGGCGAACCGTCTGGAAGAGCTGTTCGTATCTCTGGTGGAACAAAATCTGGAGCAGGAAAAAGCATGACCTCATCACAACTGTTTGTAGCTTTCTGGACGATCGTCACAAAAGAGGTGCGTCGCTTTACCCGTATCTGGGGACAAACCCTGCTGCCGCCTGCGATCACCATGACGCTCTATTTCATCATCTTCGGTAACCTGATCGGTTCCCGCATTGGTGAAATGGGCGGATTCAACTACATGGAATATATCGTGCCGGGTCTGATCATGATGTCCGTGATCACCAATTCCTACGGCAACGTGGTGTCATCCTTCTACAGCACCAAGTTTCAGCGCAATATTGAAGAGCTGCTGGTATCACCGATCCCGCACTGGGTGATTCTCTGTGGTTACGTGATTGGCGGGGTTTCCCGTGGTTTGGCGGTGGGCCTGATCGTAACGGTGCTGTCGCTGTTCTTTACCGATCTGGCGATCAACAACATCGCGATTACCGTCAGCATCGTCTTCCTGACAGCAGTACTGTTCTCGCTGGGTGGCTTTATCAACGCGGTGTTTGCCAACTCGTTCGACGACATCTCTATCGTGCCGACCTTCATCCTGACGCCGCTGACCTATCTGGGTGGAGTGTTCTATTCGATCTCGCTGCTACCCGATTTCTGGCAGGGCGTATCGATGCTGAACCCGATCCTGTATATGGTGAACACCTTCAGATACGGTATTCTGGGGGTAAGCGACATCAATGTCGGCTTTGCGTACAGCATGATTTTACTGTTTATCGTGATACTGTTTAGCGTATCACTGCACCTGCTGAAAAGCGGAAAAGGTATCAGAAGTTAATGAAGCAAGACGAATTACTCACCAGCTCCCCACTGGGGCAGGACACCCAGTATGTGAACAGCTACGATCCATCGTTGCTGTTCCCGATTCAACGTGACCTCAAGTGGGCTGAGCGTGACATCAACCGGGCCGATCTGCCGTTTAAGGGTGTGGATATCTGGAATGCCTACGAGATCTCCTGGCTGAATACCAAGGGTAGACCCAATGTGCGCCTGGCGGAGATCCGTATCCCTGCGGATTCCAAGTGCATCATCGAATCCAAGTCGTTCAAGCTGTACCTGAACTCCTTCAACCTCAGCCGTTTTGAGACCGAAGCGGAAGTGGTTGAACGTATGGAAGCCGACCTGAGTGAAGCGGCGGGTGGCCAGGTGCAGGTGATCATGTATCACCCGGACAAAGCGCCTGCCTTCGGTCAGTTCACCGGATTCTGCCTGGATAATCAGGACGTTGAGATTGATAGCTACAGCCCGGATGCCGGTCTGCTGAGCAGCGACCACGATGTGGTGGAAGAGGTGCTGTACAGCCACCTGCTGAAATCCAACTGCCCCGTTACCGGTCAGCCGGACTGGGCCACCATCGGTATCAGTTATAAGGGGCAGGAGATCGACCGTGAAGGTCTGCTGAAATACCTGATCTCCTACCGCGAGCATGGCGATTTCCACGAGCAGTGTGTTGAAAATATCTTCATGGATATCTGGCAGCAGTGTCAGCCGGAGAGTCTGAGTGTGTACGCTCGCTATGTACGCCGCGGTGGATTGGATATCAACCCGTTCCGCAGCAGCGAGATGGACGATATCGACAACCTGCGCCTCAGCCGCCAATAACCAGAATCTACTTCATCGGAGTTTTAACCGCCCATGGACGCTCTTGAGTTACTGCACAACCGTGTTTCCTGTCCGCTATTGCTGGAACCCGCACCTACTGCCGAGCAGATGGATAACCTCTTCAAGGCCGCGTTGCGTGCACCGGATCATGCCGCCCTGCGCCCGAGCCGCTTCCTGGTGGTAGAGGGTGAGCAGCGCGATGCGCTGGGGGAGATCTACCTGAAGGCAGGCCTTGAAGATGATCCGGAGCTGACAGAAGCCAAACAAACCAAGCTGCGTAACGCACCGCTACGTGCGCCGGTTGTGGTGGTGGCGGTTGCCCATAAAACCGAACATCCGAAGGTGCCGTTCAGTGAACAGCTTATCACTGTGGGTTGTGCTACTCATGCGATGCTTTATGCGGCCCACGCTCAGGGGGTGGGGGCTATGTGGCGTACAGGACCGATGGCGTACCATCCGACCGTGATGGCAGGCCTTGGCTTGGCTGAGAATGAAGAGATTGTAGGCTTCCTGTATCTGGGAACACCAAAGGTTGTACGTCAGGCGCCGGAAGTGGATACCGCGCCTTATGTAACTCGCTGGGTGGCATGAAATGAGTGACTATCAACAGACCGCCAATGAGTTTCTTGCCTGGCTGAAGGGACAGATTCCCCTGATCAACCATATGGGTTTTAAACCGCTCAAATATGATGGTCGGAGCCTTGAGATGGGGGCTGAGCTGGCACCCAACGTTAATGACAAAGGCACCGGATTTGGTGGTTCGCTGGCGACGGTTGCTACGTTGTGTGGCTGGAGCATGGTGACCCTGCATCTGCGCGAAAACGGTCGTGATGACGATGTGGTGATTCGCGATAGCCATCTGGAATATCTGTTGCCGGTCACTGATGATTTTACCGCCCGTACCGCGTTGCCGGATGCGGAAACCGTCGCTGGCTTTGATGCCCGGATGGAAGAGAAGGGGCGTGCGCGAATGGATCTGGTGATCGAGATCTGTCAGGGCGATAAGGTGGCGATGCGTCTGTCCGGTAGTTATACCGCGTTGGAAAAGAAGCGCTAAGCAGATCTGAGTTATTTGAAAGCGTAGGTTGGCCATCGCGCAGCGATGCCCAACAAGTTGGCTCAAGGTTGACCTTTAAAGTTGGGCTTCGCGTTGCGAAGGCCAACCTACAACCGAGTCGCGTTATCGAATTCGTACCATCTGACGATAAAGCATGAAAAAGGCCGCTGTAGATCAATCTGCAGCGGCCTTTTCTTGTCTGGAGCAGGCGAAGCGTCTAGTGAGCCACGCGGTACGCCTTGATGATAATTACCGGCTCCTTGGGTACGTCCTGATACATGCCCTGGGAAGTGGTTGGCAGGCGGCTGATCTTCATCACTACATCCATACCCTCTACAACTTTACCAAAGACCGCGTAGCCAGCACCGCGGGCACCGTGGTTGAGGAAACGGTTGTTCACGGTGTTGATAAAAAACTGTGCAGTGGCGCTGTCCGGGTGACGGGTGCGGGCCATAGCGATGGTCCCCGGCTCATTGTTCAGGCCGTTATCGGCTTCGTTCTTAATCGCTTCGTTGGTGGTTTTTTTGTCCATCGATTCGGTGAAACCACCGCCCTGAATCATAAAACCGGCGATCACACGGTGGAAGATGGTGCCGTTGTAGAAACCCTCGTCCACGTAGCTCAGAAAGTTATCAACGGTGATCGGGGCTTTGTCGCCATCCAGCTCCAGCAGGATTTCGCCCTGATTGGTCTCCAGCATAACCTGGGTTGTGGCTGCATGAAGCAGTCCCGAAAAAGAAAGTAGAAATGCACAGCAGAGGCTATAAAAAGTGCGGGTGTGCATAATGTTCTCCTGAAAAGTGATGGATATTGATCTAAGCTGATTCAGAGCTAATCGCCAATAGGTTAGCTGCTCTTTGTACATATTCCCAGTCGTTATTGAGTAGTACTTTTTAGGTAGTAAAGATTCGGCCAGGCAGGCCGCTAACTATCATTGTTTGTAGTGCATTTTAGGCATAAATGAGGGGATGAACTTATGCCACAAGTTCCTTTTGAGTTTGTTGCACTCGATCATGTAGTACTGCGTGTGCAAGACATGGACCGCGCGTTGCATTTCTACTCGGAGATTTTGGGTTGTACCGAAGAGCGTCGTGTCCCTTCCATTGGATTGGTGCAGCTTCGTGCCGGAAGCGCGCTGATCGACCTCCTACCGTCGGACAGTCCCGATCACCGTTCGCAGAACATGGATCATTTTTGCCTGAGGATCAGGCCCTTTGATCCAGCTCGTATCAAAAAATTTCTCCAGGCGTATGCTGTAGGGGATGTGGAGCAACGTTATGGCGCCCAGGGAATGGGACGTTCGCTCTACATATCAGACCCCGATGGCAATGTTGTGGAGCTGAAAGAAGAGCTGCAGGAATAGCAGCCGAAAGACCATAAATTACTATTACTAAAAATGGCTACCGGACCTGAGGTAGTCGGAGTGCAAGCATGGGTAAATTGACGCTGAGAAACAAGATCCTCTTATTAACGCTCGTGCCGCTAATACTGATCATCATCGTGGTGATGCTGGTTACGCGGATGCAGTTGCAAGAGCTGGGGGCGAAGGAAATTGCCCAGACACGGGAACATATGCTGGAGAGCAAGCGCGTTGCATTGCGTGAATATATGGACCTGGCGGTAACCTCCGTCGAGGAGATCTATAACCAGGCAGGTACTGATGACGAAGCTGCGAAACAGGCTGCCCTGAGTACTTTGCGCAGTCTGGCCTATGGCGAAAACAAGGACGGCTACGTCTTTGTGTATGACTACGATGGCACGGCCCTGGCGATGCGCGCCAAGCTTTCCCTGGAAGGTAAAAACCTGATCGGATTGAAGGATGCAAACGGTGTAACACTGATTGCCGATCTGATCGATGCCGCCAAAAACGGCGGCGGATACGTCTCTTACATCTGGGAAAAACCGTCCAAAAAGATGAAGGTACCTAAACTCTCCTATGCAGTGGGTCTGCAGAAGTGGGGCTGGATGTTGGGTACGGGTTTCTACATCGATGATATCGAGGACCGTTTGCTGGATATGGAGCGTCAGGTCGATGAAGAGATTCAAACCACCTTGCTGTTTATTGTGGGTATTGGCGGCGTGCTGGTGTTGATCTGTGGTGTGGTAGCGTCCGTGTTTGCAACCAGCCTGACCCGTCCGCTTAGCCAAGTGAGCGAAGCCTTGCAGGATATGAGTAAAGGCGATGGTGATCTGACCCAGCGTCTGGAAGTTAAAACCAACGATGAGGTGGGCATCCTGGCCGAAGGCTTTAACGGATTCCTGGATAAGATTCACACTCTGGTAGGGGATGTGAAGCAGGCGGTAAATGAACTGTCTACGGCCGCGACCCATATGTCAGAGGTTGTTGCCAGAACCCAGAGAGGGGTTAGTGATCAGCACGGCGAAACCGAGCAGGTTGCGGCGGCGATTCATGAAATGGCAACGGCAGTACAGCAGGTCGCTCACAGTGCCGGTAGCGCTGCCGGCTCTGCTGGCGAAGCGGATTCTTCGGCGAACGAAGGCCTCAAACTGGTGGCGTCTACCATTGAGTCGATCACCGAGCTTTCCAACGGGGTGAACTCTTCGGCAGACGTCATCGAGAAACTGCATACCGATGCTGACCAGATCGGTACGGTGGTCAACGTGATCAAGGACATTGCCGATCAGACCAACTTGCTGGCCCTGAACGCAGCGATTGAAGCAGCGCGTGCCGGTGAGCAGGGGCGTGGTTTCTCCGTGGTGGCAGACGAAGTACGTTCTCTGGCAAACCGTACCCAGCAGAGTACCGAAGAGATTCAGTCAATGATTGAAAAACTTCAGGTAGGGGCACGTCAGGCGGTAAGTGTGATGAACACGAGCCGTGACAGCACCAATGAAACCATCCGTCGTGCACAGAGTGCGAGCGAATCTCTGGAGTCGATCACCTACTCGGTGGGTACCATCAGTGAGATGAACACGCAGATTGCAACGGCGGCTGAGCAGCAAACCGGTGTGGCGGATGAGATAAGCCGCAGCGTGCATCACATCTCAGATATTGCCGAGAAGTCCAACGGTGATGCCGAGCAACTGGCGGTAACCAGTCGTGAACTCAACGCGATCGAACAGCGCCTGTTGGGACTGGTTCAGCAGTTCCGCATCTGATGCACGGCACGGCTTAGTGGGTGGCCGGTATCTGCAACACCAGCTTTTCGGGTGGCAAGCAGATCCGGTCGCTGCACGCCTGGAAAGCAAAGTTTAACCGGGGCGGCAGCAGGGTATTCATCTCCTGCTGCCGCCCGCTTATTTTGATCTCACCGGAATACACCGCGATAGGGTGCTTGCTGAACTGAACATTCAGCGGTTTGCTTTCCGGGTAGCGAACTTCGTATAACCCGTCACCGTCTACCGTCGTTGCGATAAGTCGCTTATCGCCTGGATCTTGGGCATTGATATGCCAGCCTTCCCGCAGATTGATCTGCAATTCAAATCCATCCTCTTTCGCCTTTACCTCTGCTTTGAGCGCGCCTTGGGCAGCGAACTGAATGGCTGCCAGCGGTTGCTCTAATGTTTGTCCGTATTGGCTCAGCAGGTAACTGAAGCTGGCGGGGTACTTGGTTATGCGTGTTGCCAGTTGCTGCATCAGCTCGGTCGCACGGGTTTGATAGTGGATATTGCCGGTACGTTGGGCGAGCTCTTGCAATAGGGCGTAGCCCTGAGAGGTGCCGGAGGGCAGGGCGCCGTCATCAAGCGAACGGCTGCGTAGCGGTGTCAGGGTATCAGCTGTGGTAAGGAAAAAGCCGCCGTTCTTCTCGTCCCAGAACTGTTCCAGCATGGTATCGGTTAGGTGTTGGGCGCGCTCAAGCCAGAGCTCACCGCCGCTGGTGTCATAGAGTGCCAGCATGGCACGGGCTAACGCAGCATAATCTTCTTGGGTGGCGGCAGCCCCCGGCTGGCCCTCCCGGGTATCACGCCATAGGTTACCGTTGCCGTCCCGATGCTGTTGCCAGAGGTGTTCTGCACTTTGCCAGGCAGCAGATAGGTAGCGGGGATTACGCAGGGCGTGTCCGGCCAGTGCCAGGGTGCGGATCATCAGACCGTTCCAGGCGGTGATCAGTTTGTCGTCCAGTGCCGGTGCGACCCTGGTTTTACGCACGTTATAGAGCTGGTCGCGGATGCGGTCGATCTGTTCAGCTAAGTCTGAGTAGGGCATCCCCTGTTGTTCGGCAAATTCGGGCAGCGACAGTTCCAGGTGCAGGATGTTACGCCCCTCAAAGTTACCGGTTGCACTGGTGTTAAACAGTGCCCGCGCCAGTGCTTGATCCTTTTTGGACAGAACCGCATTGAGTTCTTCTTCGTCCCAGACAAAAAAGCGACCCTCCTCGCCTTCGCTATCGGCATCGGTGGCGGAGTAGAATCCACCGCCGTCGGCGTACAGCTCGCGTAGGACATAATCCAGGGTGTGTTTCAGCGTGCGTTTGTATAGCGGATTGTTGGTCAGTTGCCAGGCACGCAGATAGACCTCGGCCAGCAACGCCTGGTTATAGAGCATCTTTTCGAAGTGGGGGATCAGCCAGTCGGGATCGGTTGCGTAGCGGTGGAAGCCCCCACCGACCTGATCGTAGATGCCGCCCTGCTGCATGGCATCGAGGGTGTGAATTGCGGTGCCGAGCAGTTGTTCATCCCGCTGCTGTAAGGCCTGTTCCAACAGCAGTAACAGCACGGTTTCCTGGGGAAACTTCGGTGCGGTAGAAA
The DNA here is from genome assembly GCF_964228735.1 of Pontibacterium sp. Taxonomy (GTDB): domain Bacteria; phylum Pseudomonadota; class Gammaproteobacteria; order Pseudomonadales; family Balneatricaceae; genus Pontibacterium. The sequence goes on from NZ_CAXRBQ010000038.1 coordinate 16,632, forward strand.
AGCCGCCGTTAAACTCATCGTACTGCCCCAGAAAGTAGTCCAGCGCAGCCTGAATTTGCTCATGCCCAGGCAACTGGCCACTGCTATCCGGTGATAGGGTTGCCTCAATGGTGGTGTGAATTCGCGCGGCTTGCGCCAAGACTTTCGCGTGATCCTGTTGCCAGACCTGCCTGACTTCATCCATCAAGACCAGGAAACGATCGGCGGGAAAATAGGTCGCCGCAAAGAAAGGTTTACCGTCAGGTGTCAGAAAGGCGTTCAGGGGCCAGCCGCCCTGACCGCTGATCAGCTGCGCTGCGATCATATAGATGTCGTCCAGGTCGGGGCGCTGTTCCCGGTCGACCTTGATACTGATGAAATGGTCATTGAGAAACTCGGCAATCGCAATGTTCTCGAAACTCTCTCGCTCCATCACATGGCACCAATGGCAGGTGGAATAACCGATGGAGATAAAGATCGGCTTGTTCTGGGCCTTGGCGGTGGCGAGCGCTTCCTCACCCCAGGGGTGCCAGTTCACGGGATTGTGGGCGTGGTGCAGCAGGTAAGGGGAGGATTCAAGGATCAGGCGGTTGGTGAACAGAGGTTGCTTCTGTTTATCCAGGTGATGGGTGCGTGGTCTGTAAGCCTCGCCTTTGGCCTGTAACGCGGTATGCAGTGTTTGCTTTAGGGCATCATCAATGGGCAGGCTGTAGCGGGTCATGGGTAGTACCTCGCTGCGGGTTTCGGCTGCGGCGTGATTTAAACCGTGCAGTACCGTCAGTAGATAAAGCGGGGCGATAAACCACAGGTGCCGCGTCCATATATGAACTCCCTTTGCTGCCATCTGCTTTCCTGTCTCTATTGTTCATTACAACGCATATTCGTCACAGCACTGACTCATCACAGTACTTACTCGTCACAGCAATGCGCACCGAGCTGTACCGGTGGACAAGGCATCGTTGCATAGGAACAGTAGACGCAGCAATCCCCCTTTTTTGGTGTCACCAGCGCTTGGCACTGCGGACATTGCCAGTACCAGATGCATGCATTTGTCGGCATCGTTTCCTGCTGTTGGACACCACAGTGTGGGCAACGTATTTGGGTCTGGAGTGTTACCTCTGTCGCCATTGGTTTATCAGGCTTCCTTCAGCGTGAAGTAATCCAGCCAGTGTTTCTGTACCAGTACCGGCAGGTAGCGTTGTACGTCGAGGTCCAACTGGCACAACTGCTCGAGGGTGTAGCCTTTCAGGATTGCGCCCAATAGCTGGGCCATCGAATCGTTCAGGGTTTCGACGGTCACCTTGTCCTGCTGGTTGATATGTTCCTGATAGATGCAAAGCCACTCTTCACCACCCTCGCGTGACAGATGGCTCATATCGCCACGCTGAAATGCTTGCCAGATCGCATGCAATGGCCAACGACTGTACATCAACCGGATGCTGGGGCAGGCGTGGAAGCAAATCTGCGGCTGGGCTTCGACAGGCACTGTATCCAGCTGAGCGGCGTTCAGGACATAGATGTCCTTTGACATCTCGGAGTCATGCATCAGCCATTCCAGGCGCGCAACCTCCGGCAGAACCGCCAACTTATCCAGTTCGGGGTGTTCGATATAGTGCTTCAACAGCAGTAGGCCAAATCGATCGCCGAAGTGATCGGGTGAACTGTCTTCGTTGTAATGGTTGGCGTAGGTCTCACTGAGCAGGTGAAAGTAGGCGTCCCCCACCAGTTCGTGCACCATCGGATACAACGCCAATAGCTGAGCTTCGGTGTTTGAACCGGGGACGTGCTGGGATGAATAATGATCCATAAGCAGGCCTCACTTGGTTTGGCCGACCAGGATTCCTTTCTGCTGGTGGATTCTTGATTACAGGCATACCTCGCGGCACGCTGTTGTGCTTATCTATATTTGAAAGCATAGCTACCGTAGATTCACTTGCAATGTCGCCACGGTGGTTGAAGAATGATCAGAGAGCGTTTGACGCAGGACTGTCACGCACGCGCAATAGTATGGAAAGTATGGAAACACCGGCGCAACCCTTGGGCCGGCGGGAGTTCAGGAGAATCAGCATGTCCATGCAGTGGGATCGTTTGCTTACATCGCAGCGCTACGGCCACGAAGCGCTGTCCGCGCAGGAACTCGGGCGCAGTCATTTCCATAAAGATCACGACCGTATCGTGTTCTCCAGTGCGTTCCGACGCCTGGGGCGTAAAACACAGGTGCATCCACTGGCCCTGAACGACCATATTCACACTCGGCTGACCCACTCCATCGAAGTGGGCAGCGTAGGGCGCAGCCTGGGGATTCGCGTAGGGGAGTTACTGAACGGCGAACTGCCGGAGTGGATTACCCCCCACGATATTGGCGTGATTGTTCAGGCCGCCTGTCTGGCCCACGATATCGGCAACCCGCCCTTTGGTCATGCGGGAGAGTTCGCCATCCGTGACTGGTTCAAGCGTGATTGCAATCAGTACCTGCTGGCGTCACTGAGCGACCGTCAGCGCCTGGATCTGCAGACGTTCGAAGGCAACGCACAAGGCTTCCGCGTGGTGACCCGGATTGAAAACCACCTGTTTGACGGTGGTTTGCGCCTGACATTTCCAACCCTTGGCACATTACTGAAATACCCCTGGGGGGTTGAGAACGCCTGTGATCGGGGCAAGTTCAGCAGCTTTCAGACCGAGCTTGAGATTCTCAACAAACTGGGCAAAGAGCTGGGGTTGGTTAAGCTGGACGACAATCTCTGGTGCCGCCATCCACTGGCCTACCTGCTGGAGGCGGCGGATGATATCTGTTACGCCATTCTGGACCTGGAGGATGCAATCGAACTCAATATCCTGAGCTTCGATCAGATCAAGCCGATCCTGCTGGAGATGTGTGGTGTGTTGGAGGTTGATGACGAGATCTTCAACACCGAAGCATCGGCCCGGCGCAAGATATCTGCGCTGCGGGGCAGGGCGATGGAGAACATGATCAACTCCGCCGTGAGTGCCTTTATGGAACATTATCCGAAGATCATGGCGGGGGAGTATAAAGGGGAGCTGGTTTCGGACGGTGATCCCGGTGTACGGGATGGTATTCAGCGGGCTAAAACACTGGCACGCGACAGAGTATTCCCTGACACCCGCAAGACGGAGCTGGAAGTGGGCGCCTACCGCACATTGGGTGCGCTGCTGGATGCATTTTGTCGTGCGGTGTATGACAACCACCAACAGCAGGGGCAGAACCTGAGCTACCAGACAGAGAAGATCCTCAGTCTGATGGGGATTCATGCGCCATCCAAGGACAAGCCACTCTACCATTCCTACATGCGTGCGCTCGATTTCATCGGCGGAATGACGGACAATTACGCCTCTTATCTGGCCCGACAGATTGGTGGTCTGGTCTGATATCTGAACTTAGAACGACTTTGGGAGTGTCTGATGTCCTCACTACGCGATCAGCTGCAGGGGCTGGTTTATTCCACTGAACACGGGGCGATGTGCCCGGATTGCGGCAAGCCACAAGACAGCTGTATCTGCGATGAGTTGGCCGATCAGCAGCGAATCGACAGCTTGGATGGCATTGTACGTATCCGCCGTGAAACCTCCGGTCGTAAAGGCAAAGGAGTGACCACCGTGTCCGGTGTGCCATTGGCGGCAGATGAACTGAAGACACTGGCGAAGAAACTGAAGAAAGTGTGTGGCACCGGTGGCGCACTGAAAGACGGTGTGATCGAAATTCAGGGTGATCACCGCGACAAGCTCAAAGCCGTGCTTGAGAAAGAGGGATTCAAAGTTAAGCTGGCAGGTGGCTGATCGGTGCAGAACAACACAGCTAAAAAACCAAAAAAAGTATGTCGTTTCTGCATGATGATGCGCTTCGGACTGGCCTTCCTGGCGGTTGTTGCGATCTTTGTGTTTAACGGACTGAGTAATTTTTTTGGTTAAGCCCACGTAATACGCCATTCGGCGTATGCATTTGACGCTCGTTTCTGGCAGAATTCTGTTTGAATTGTGGCTGTGAAGCAGCAGTGGGTGCGCTAATCATTAAGACTGGCGTTTAAAAAGATTACGGTAATAGCAGTGCAGAAAGCCAAAAGGGATGTGTGCTCATGCGTAGGTTTATTACTCTGTTATGTTTGACTCTGTGTTGGCCCACCGCACAGGCCAGAATCTATCACTACGAGAATGCCGAAGGACGTAAGGTTTACGTCGACAGCATTCGTCGGGTCCCCCCACAATTCCGTGACCAGGTGCAGGTGCGAGAGGAACGCGCACCGGCCGCCGGCAAATCCCTGGTCGCTCTTCCTGCAAACGTCAATAGCGAAGACAGTCTCGAAGCGGACTACAAATCAGTTGTAAAGCAGCTTCGCGAGTTGGAGATGCCAGTCAGCGTCAAAAACAATCTGGTGATTGCGCCGGTGAAGATGTACTTCGGGCGCCGCTCGGTGAAACTCAAGCTGGTATTGGATACCGGTGCATCGTCCACCGTTGTGTATCAGCATGCGCTGAACCCTCTGCAAACCAAGTTCCGTAAGGCGGGCAGTATACAGCTGGCGGATGGCAACCGTGTACCCGCCAAAAAACTGACCCTTGATAAGGTTGTGATTGGCCCGTACGAAGCGGAGCAGGTGAAAACCCTGGTGCTGGAAAATCCAGTGGGTGCGGCTGGTGCGCAAGGCTTGCTGGGTATGGATTTCCTGAGTCGCGCACCTTACGAGTTGGATATGGAAGGGAAGCGCATTATCTGGGAGCCTGCGCTCTACGCTGAACTTCAAATCCTGAAGGCGGATCTGGAATCCGAGATTGAGCTGAAAAAGCGTCGCGTTGAACTGGGATTAAATTAATCCCGTAGGCGCATAAAAAAGCCCCGCACATGGGCGGGGCCGAGACCATCAGCGGAAGGGGTTGCTGAAAATCAGAGCTGTTTTTCGGCCAGACGCAGATCCATCGTGGCTTTCAGTAGCTTGTACAGACGGATCGACGCGTCGATCTCGTCCTTACGGTTTGTCAGGGACTCAATGTTCAGGCCCAGTGGCAGATCCAGGTCGATTACCGCATCCAGAATCTGTTCCAGATTGCTGCGGCAGATACGGATCGATTCTGCCAGTGGGTTGGCGGAATCCAGAATACGCCAGCGGCTGCCTTCCGGTACCGAAATACCCAACCACTCCATAAACTCCAGGGTCTTCGCACTGCCACACGGTGTGAAGGTCAGGATGATACGTTTTGGCTCTTCACCGCGGATACGGCACTCACGGGCGTAGCTGGTTAGCATGTCGATTGTAGCCTGGGCGTTGTATACCGCCTGGGATACGAAGAACTCACAACCTTTAGCGGACTTGTCCAGCAGGCGCAGGTGCTCGTCACCTTTCTTGGCGTGACGTTCAGCGATGGTCACACCACCCAGCTGATAGTCGCGGTTGTGATCACCCAACACTTCGTATGCATCGTTCAGTGACAGTTTGATCTCACCGTCAGCAGACGGGCTACCCACCATCACCATATCGCGCACATCATACTGATCCCACGCATCGTCCAGCCAGTTGCTGAAGTCTTCGCGGTCCCGCTGGGAGACACTCTTGTAGGTGATTACCGGGTGCTCGGAGATCTCACGGACCAGTTTGGAATACATTCGAGGATCTAAGGTACGCATAAACGGGAATGGGCGCGGTACGTCGGTACGGCTGCTCTCATCCTGAATGTCGTACACAATCAGGCCGTCATAATCGATCTGACCCAGACGGGCCAGCAACTTGGTCGCGATCTCGCTTGCCTGTTCAGCAGAGGTACCATCCTTAGGAGGGCAGGTGCCTACCAGGTACACGCCGCGATTCTTGTCTGCGAATTTTGCTCTTAGATCCTGTTTCATGATTTTTTTCGTTTTGGGCTCTTTTTAAGTACGGACCATTCTAACAATTAATCTTTTTCATGTGTTTAGGTTATAAGATGAAAGTTTTTAGAACAAAGTTGAGTGAATTTAATGTGGCTTGAAAGATATAGAATCACTAGCATGAGAAGTATCAGATAACTGTATGTATAGCAGGAGTATGTGTGTGACCAAGAAGGGCTTTGATCTGACCGCCGCCAGTAAGGAGATCCAGGCACAGGGCGAACAATTGCCACCACTGGAGAAGTGGAACCCGGAGTTCTGCGGTGATATCGATATGCATATCAAGCGCGATGGCAGCTGGTTTTACAACGGCACACCGATTGGGCGTCCGGCGATGGTCAAGCTCTTCTCCCGTGTACTCTGGAAGGAAGAGGGAAAATACTTCCTGAAAACCCCGGTGGAAAAAGTCGGTATTGAGGTGGACGATGTGCCGTTTCTGATGATCGCTGTGGAACAGCGGGAAGGGGAGCAGGGCACAGAGCTGGTGTTTACCAGCAAGACCGATGATGTCGTAGTTGCCGGGGTGGAACATCCGATCCGGGTGGAGCACTGCGCAGACACCGGAGAGCCGTCACCTTATATTGCCGTGCGCTTTGGCATGGAGGGCCTGATCGCCCGCAACGTGTTTTATGAACTGGTAGAGCTGGCGGAAGAGCGTGAGATTGATGGTGCAGCCCATCTGGTTATCGAGAGTCAGGGCGAGCTATTCTCATTGGGAACGCTAACTGAATAGTTATGTCGGTTGTTACCCGTGATATCCGATAAATCCTGCCCACTTATCGATCAATTCAGCAAAGTCCTCCAGCCCGCAACGGGCTGAGGATTCAGAGTCGTAGAAATCCATATCCTCTTCCAGATCAAGGTCATCACCAGCGGATAGCGCATGTGCGCGGACCATCGCTTCATCCCGACTCAATAGCAGGTCGTATTCAAACCCCGTTATTTCAGCATCCCACGCGGTGCCTTGGGTGAGCTTATTCAGGGCTTTGAAAACCCCGGCGAGCTTGTCCTTTCGTGCACCGATCTCCTGGGTCAGCCAGTAACCAAAAGCTTCGTGCCCCATCGAAAAGCGGGCTTCCGGGCCGGTGAAATCCTGACTGAACTCGTATTCCATGGTTGTGCGGTCTCGCTCTGTGTGCTGAAAAGGGCGCACACTATACCACCGATTGTTCATTCAAAAAGAGGTATCATAGCGCCATTCAGCGGGTGGCAAGGAATTGTTGCGTACGCTGGGGCTCTGTTGTTCACCCGGGATTGCCATCAGTGTGGTTGATCAGGGAGTAGGGTGATCTGTTTAGGCAAGGGAATGCCGGTGTATGTCTGGAAACTCATATGCTGGTACGCACACTTCTGGTACTGATTTTCACGTTAAACGTAGCGCAGGCGGCGCAACCTTCTTTTAGTAAATCCAAACGCATCCTGGCTGAGATCTATGCCGAGCAACCGGTGAGTTTCTACTGTGGCTGTGACTATAAAAAGCAGGGTAAGAAATTGGTGCCGGACCTGGATAGTTGTGGCTACGATCCACGTAAAAATGCCAAGCGTGCCAAGCGCATTGAATGGGAACACGTGATGCCGGCCTGGGCCTTTGGTCATCAGCTACAGTGCTGGCAGGAAGGCGGACGCAAGAACTGCCGCAAGAATCCTGACTTTAAGCAGATGGAAGCGGATATGCACAACCTGGTGCCTGCCGTGGGCGAGGTAAATGGCGACCGTTCCAACTTCCGTTACGGCATGCTGGAAGGTGAGCGTAGAGCCTACGGCGCCTGCGATGTAGAGATCGATTTTAAGGCACGCAAAGCGGAGCCCGCACCGGCGTTACGTGGTGATATCGCGCGTACTTACTTTTACATGGCAGATATCTACGGTGTTCGCCTGAGCAAACAGCAGCGCCGTTTGTTTGAAGCCTGGGCTAAGCAGGACCCGGTGGATGAGTGGGAGCGCACGCGTAATTGGATGATTGAGGTTAAACAGGGGAATCGCAATCCTTATGTCGAGTAACGCTGACAAGGCTACATAAAAAAGGGAGAGCAATATGCTCTCCCAAAACCCTATCTACTATTGAGTGCGGTAAACGGTTTACGCGCTTGCTGCCAACCAGTCTTCCAGCTCATCAGCGCCACCCACGTGGCTACCGTCGATGAAGACTTGTGGTGTGGTGCCCTGACCGGAGATCGCGGTCAGCGTGCTGTAGCTCACACCATTGGTGCCCAATTCGATCTCTTCAAATTTCAGGCCACGTGCGTTCAGTGCGTTCTTGGCACGGGTGCAATGTCCGCAACCTGGTTTGGTGATCATGGTGATACGCTTTGGCTGCTCGGCGTTCGGGTTGATGTACTCCAGCATGGTATCTGCATCGGATACTTCAAACGGGTCGCCCGGCAGGTCTGGCTCGATAAATTGCTTCTCGATCACGCCGTCTTTCACCAGCATGGAATAACGCCAGCTACGCTTGCCGAAACCCAGGTCGTTTTTCTCGACCAGCATGCCCATGCCTTCGCTGAAGTCACCGTTGCCGTCTGGCAGGAAGGTGATGTTCTCAGCGTTCTGGTCTTCCGCCCAAGCGTTCATGACGAAGGTATCGTTCACTGACAGACAGATGATGTCGTCTACACCGTTCGCTTTAAATACCGCTGCCAGTTCGTTGTAACGTGGCAGGTGGGTGCTGGAACAGGTTGGGGTGAACGCACCTGGCAGGGCAAAAACGATCACTGTTTTGCCTTTGAACAGCTGGTCGGTGGTGAGGGTTTTCCAATCATTGCCTTCACGTACCGGAAAACTTACCTGTGGGACTGCCTGACCTTCGCGATTCTGGAACATGTTTTTTGATCTCCGTGGTGTTGTTCGTTTCGATAGGGAAATACTAATAAAAGAGGTGTTTTTGATAAAATTAAACAAAAATATGCTTTTGATTGTTTAAAGCTATGATTTCGTGTGGAGCAGGATTTCAAACAGGTGTGGGCTGATCGGTCTTTGTGCTGGTTGAAGTTCGGCGCGGTTGAGGATGCAATTCCAAACGGGCAGTTTCTTTCGCCACCATCTTTTATTTCGTGGTTTTTCAACTAGATTGAAGAAAGTGGCTGCAATAGAGGGGTACAGGAAACGCAGCCACTGAAACAGGAGTGGCTATGGACGCGAAGACGGATATTGATCCTTTGCTCGAGTGTCTGCTGGTCCTGAGCGCATTTCACGGTGAAAACGTAAACCGTGAGTCTCTGGTATCTGGTTTACCCCTCGAGCAAGCGCACCTAACGCCCTCTCTGTTTGGGCGGGCGGCTGCACGTGCCGGGCTTGTCACTAAAGTGCTGAGCAAGCCGCTGGGCCGTGTACGCAAACGTGCACTACCTGCAATTCTGCTGCTGGAAGGCGATGAAGCCTGTGTCCTGATGGGATGGAGTGCCGATAAACGCCATGCCCAGGTTATCTTTCCCGAGCTGTCTGAAACTGTGGAAGAGATCCCAATCTCGCAGTTAAAGGAGAGCTACACCGGTTTACTTATCTACGCCCGACCTCGTTTCTTCTTCGATACCCGTACCCAGAATGTAAGTACCGCCAAGCGTGGCCACTGGTTCTGGAGCGCAATGGGGGAGAACCTTGGTCTTTACCGCGATGTGCTGTTGGCTGCGTTCTTTATCAACCTCTTTGCCTTGGCGCTGCCACTCTTTGCGATGAATGTTTACGACCGTGTGGTGCCCAACCATGCGATCGAAACCCTGTGGATGCTTGCGGTTGGTATCGGCATCGTTTTGCTGGCCGACCTGTTGTTACGCACAATGCGTGGCTATTTTCTGGATCTGGCAGGCAAACGGGTCGATCTGCTGCTCTCCGTGCGGATCATGGAGCAGGTGCTGGGGCTGAAAATGGAGCACCGGCCGCAGTCGGTGGGGGCCTTTGCCGCCAACCTGAGATCCTATGAATCGGTACGTGACTTCACCACATCAGCATCCCTGACCGCACTCATCGATCTGCCGTTTACGCTGATCTTTGTATTGGTGATCGGCTGGATTGCCCCTTATATGGTGGTGCCGTTGTTGGTGGGGATTGTTGTGGTACTGCTCTATGCACTGACTACTCAGCGCAAGATGCGGCAGTTGACAGAAACCATGTACCGCGCCAGTTCGATGCGCAACTCGGTACTGATTGAGAGTCTGGTGGGCCTGGATACTCTGAAATCGATGGGCGCTGAAGGGATGATGCAGCGTCGCTGGGAGAAAGCCGCTGCATTCCTGGATCGCGTTGGCGTCAAGCTGCGCTTGCTGGCGTCAACCAACCTCAATGTTGCCCTGTGGGCGCAGCAGTCGGTCAGCGTGAGCATCATTGTTTTGGGGGTGTATCTGATCACCGCTGGCGAGCTGACCCTGGGGGGGCTCATTGCCGCAACCATGCTTTGTAACCGGGCGATGGCGCCGATCAGTCAGGTCGCAGGTCTGCTGACACAATATCACAACGCCCGCACAGCATTGACGGCTTTAAACGAAATCATGGATCTGCCGGTGGAGCGTCCGGCTGATAAACGCTTCTCCCCCCGTTCTGCATTGCAGGGAGGTGTGGAGTTCAAGCATGTCTCTTTCACCTATCCAGGCTCAGAGGTACCCACGCTCAACGATGTGAGTTTTGCCCTGCAGCCTGGGGAGCGGGTCGCAATACTGGGGCGGATTGGTTCCGGTAAAACGACCCTGAACCGTCTGTTGATGGGCTTGTACCAACCGAGTGACGGCGCGGTGCTGGTGGATGGCATAGACATTCGTCAGATCGATCCGGCAGAGCTACGCCACCAGATAGGTTATGTGCCACAGGAGGCCAACCTCTTCTATGGCACCCTGCGTGAGAATCTGATTCTGGCAAAACCCCAGGCGACACAACACGAGATAGATCAGGCCGTTCAGCTTGCGGATCTGAGCGAGTTCATCAATGGGCATCCGCAGGGGTATGACATGAACGTCGGTGAACGTGGCGAGTTTCTGTCGGGAGGGCAGCGTAAAGCCGTCGCCTTGGCCAGGGCCGTGATTCATGATCCTCCGTTGCTGTTGCTGGATGAAGCAACCGGATCGATGGATCACACCTCGGAAGCAGTGATCCAGGCGCAGTTGCGTGAATACGCTCAAGGCAAAACCATGCTGTTGACCACCCACCGTACCTCACTGCTGGAGCTGGTCGATCGGATTATCGTGCTGGATCGTGGTCAGGTGGTCGCCGATGGGCCAAAAGACAAAGTGATGGATGCGTTGCGTAAAGGCCGGATCGGGAGGGCGCTATGAGAGAACAGACCCCTCAGAAACCGCAAACGTTGCACCTGGTACGGGAGTTTGAACAGGGTGTGCCGGTGGATGATCAGGCCAGCCTGGATTGGCTGGAGGACGCCGATCGCGCCATGCTGGAGCAGAACCCACTCAAGGCCAGACTGCTGCTTTACATGATCGGGTTGGTTGTTGCGGTGCTGATTGCCTGGTCGGCCTATGCCAAGATTGATGAGGTCACGCGCGGGGAAGGCAAAGTGATTCCTTCCAAACAGGTTCAGATCATCCAGTCTCAGGATGGCGGTGTGGTGACGGAGTTGGCGGTGGTAGAAGGTCAGACCGTGGAACCAGGGCAGCTGCTGGTGAAGCTGGACGCGACCCGTTCCGTGGCGAGTTTTCGTGAGAACCGCGCGGAGCTGACCGCATTGCAGATCAAAGCGGTGCGATTACGTGCGGTGGCGGAAGAAACTGTATTTGATCCGTCCGAAGAGTTGCGCCGGGAAGCGCCGCGTGTGGTGCAGCAGGAGATGACACTCTACCAATCCAGTCAGGCCGAGCTGGAAGCCGCGAAGAATATTGCCGTCAAACAGTTGCGTCAGCGGGAGCAGGAACGACAGGAAACCCGGGCGCTGAAAGCGCAGCTGGACCGGGGTTACGATTTTGCCGTCGAGGAATTGAATGCCAGCGAGCCATTGCTTGATTCCGGTGCCGTATCACCCATTGATCTGCTGAAACTGCGACGTGAAGTGTCGCGTCTTCGCGGAGAACGCCAGCAAGCGAGTGCCAAGATTCAGCGAATCAACGCAGCGATCGCCGAGGCCAAAGACAAGCTGTCGGAAGTGGAGCTGGATTTTAAGAACACAATTCGCGAAGAGCTGTCACGTACCACGGCCCGCATCAATACGCTGACGGAAAGTGGGCGGGGTCTTTCTGACCGGGTTGAGCAAACCGCGGTGCGCTCTCCCGTGAAAGGTACGGTCAAGCGCCTGTACTACAACACCATTGGTGGGGTGGTGCTGCCGGGGCGTGAAATTGTGGAAGTGGTGCCACTCGATGATGCCTTGTTGCTGGAGGCAAAAGTAAGCCACCGCGACATCGCATTCCTGCGTCCCGGTCAGGATGCACTGGTGAAATTCACCGCCTATGACTTCGTTATTTACGGCGGGTTGGACGCGACGGTGGAGCATATCAGTGCTGATACCGTACTGGATGATAAGGGCAATCCGTTCTATATCGTTAGGGTACGCACTTTAAAATCCAGTCTGGGCGAGGGGAAACCGATTATTCCGGGGATGGTTGCCCAGGTGGATATCCTGACGGGGAAAAAGAGCATCCTTAGTTATCTGCTGAAACCGGTACTTAGAGCCAAAGAGTACGCGTTGACGGAGCGATAGACTATGCATGTATTTGTAAGCCAGAAACCACTGTCGCCTGTGCGTTGGCATCAGGCTTTTCCCGATGCGATCACAGTACGGACGCCGGATGAGGCCTCTGCTGTGGCACGGGGCAAGGGATGTGTCTGGCTGGATTTTACCTGCCTGAAACCGGTAGACCGGCAGCTGTGGCTGGAGCAGGCCAAAGCACTCAAATGCCCGGTGGTGGTGCTGTCTAATGTACCCAATGATGACGAAGCGGTGCATGTGTTCAGCGCTGGTGCCTGTGGGTACTGTCACGTGTTGGCTGCAGCACAGCAGTTGCAAGAGGTTGCACTGGTGGTTGAGCACGGTGGCTACTGGGTGGGTTCGTCCTTCATCGAAAAAGTCCTGCAGCTAAGTGCCGACAAACTCTCTCAGGTGCCTGCACCAGAAGAGTGCCCCTATTCCGAGCTGCTGACCGAGCGTGAAATGATGGTCGCGCGCGAGGTTGCGCGTGGAGCCACCAACAAAGAGATCGCAAGTTCGCTGGAGATCACTGAACGCACGGTGAAGGCGCATCTGGCATCGATCTTTGCGAAGACGGGCGCACGTGATCGGATTCAGCTGGTCTTGAGGCTAAATCACATCGCCTCGTCAACTGTATGAATAATAATCATATTGTACTTTGGGTACAGTACTTCTGATTGCCACCCCTCCTAATCTTCTACAAGCCTGTTAGCACATAAGTATTTGTTCTTTTGAACGGATGCCGCTCGATAAATCAAAAATCGAGCAAGCTAGGACGCTACAGGGAGTTACCGCAAATACGTGTTTTTTGAGTTAAGCAGTCCATAGAGCACATTCATATCGTGCTATCGGCCCTCGAGAGATTATTCATTCTGTCTTGAAGGGAAGAGCACATGGCTGATCAAACACCTATCGCTACAGTAGCTGCAATTACCGGTGAGGCATTTATCCGTGACAGTTCGGATCAATTGCGCGCACTGGATGTGGGGCAGCACCTACAGGAGGGGGATGCAATCCTGCCTTCAGAAGGTGGGCGTGTCGATTTGGTGATGACAGACGGGGCTGAACTGGCTTTCACCGATCCTGTAGAGATCGCATTGAACCAAGACATGCTCGTAGATCGGTTTACTGTTGTGGAAGACAACAGCATCGTGGACTCCACCGTCACAGCCGTTTTGCAGGCTCTGGAATCAGGCCAGGATCCTTTCGACGTTATACAGCCTCCCGCAGCCGGTCCTGAAGGACATGGCGGTCGCAGTTTTACGGTGTTGAACCGAATAGAAGAAAGCATCAATGAACTGACTTTTGATGCACAAGGAATCACCAGCTTTTTTGATCCGTTGAGAGCTGAAATCCACGAACTCCTGAAACAGGTACGCAGTGAGCTGAGCTTTGATTTAACAGAGCTGTTTTTGCAGAGTGATAGCAGTAGTGAAGAGAATGCCGCTGCAGCTCAACAAAGTACTTCAGCGCCCGATCCCGAACCTGTAGCCAGTGCACCTTTTGTGGCAAACGATTCAGACAGCACCAACGAAGACGTGGCGGTGGCGATCGATGTCTTGGTCAACGACAGCGACGTCGACGGTGATCTGGATCCGACCAGCGTCACCATCACCAGCGGCCCGAGCAACGGTTCAGTCTCCGTCAACCCGACCACGGGCGTGGTGACCTACACCCCGGATGCCGACTACCACGGGGCCGACAGCTTCACTTACACCGTCGATGACCTGGCCGGCAACACCTCCAGTCCGGCCAGCGTCAGCCTGACCGTCAATCCGGTGGCGGACGACCCGGTCAGCGTGAACGACAGCGACAGCACCAACGAGGACGTGGCGGTGGCGATCGATGTCTTGGCCAACGACAGCGACGTGGACGGTGACCTGGATCCAACCTCTGTGGTGATTACGGCTGATCCAAGCAACGGTTCAGTGTCGGTGAACCCGACCACCGGTGTGGTGACCTACACCCCGGACGCCGACTACAACGGCGCCGACAGCTTCAGCTACACCGTGGATGATCTGGCGGGCAATACGTCCAGCCCGGCCATCGTCATCCTGACCGTCAATCCGGTGGCGGACGATCCGGTCAGCGTGAATGATGCCGCCAGCACCAACGAGGACGTGGCGGTGGCCATTGATGTGCTGGCCAACGACAGCGACGTCGACGGCGACCTGGATCCGACCTCTGTGGTGATCACCTCCGGCCCAAGCAACGGCTCCGTCGCCGTCAACCCGACCACCGGTGTGGTGACCTACACCCCGGATGCTGACTACAACGGCGCCGACAGCTTCAGCTACACCGTGGATGACCTGGCCGGCAACACCTCCAGTCCGGCCACCGTCAGCCTGACCGTCAATCCGGTGGCGGACGATCCGGTGACGGTGAACGACAGCGCCAGCACCAACGAAGACGTGGCGGTGGCGATCGATGTCTTGGCCAACGACAGCGACGTGGACGGCGATCTGGACCCGACCTCGGTGGTGATTACCGCCGGGCCGAGCCACGGGTCGGTGTCGGTGAATCCGACCACCGGCGTGGTGACCTACACCCCGGATGCCGACTACCACGGCGCCGACAGCTTCAGCTACACCGTCGATGACCTGGCGGGCAACACCTCCAGCCCGGCCACCGTCAGCCTGACCGTCAATCCGGTAAATGATGCACCAGTGGCGGTGAACGACAGTGAAACAACGGATCAGAATACGGCGATTACTATCGACGTAATGGCAAACGACTCAGATCCGGAAAGTGATCCGATTGATATTGATGGATTTACCCAACCTGCCCAGGGCACCGTGACCCAGACTCTGGATGGCACCTTTGTATACACGCCAAACGGCACCTTTATCGGGCAGGACAGCTTTACCTACACCATCAAGGATGACTCCGGCGAAGTCTCTAATACGGCAACCGTCATCATCGATGTGACCGAAGATCACGGGGTAACCCTGGACTTCACTGCCAGCAGTGGCGCTACGGTTTACGATGTGGGCCTGTTGTCAGTTGGGGATACCAGTGAAACTGTCAACAGCAGCTTTAAGGTGGTTGCCCAGGACGGATTGGCCTCCCTGACGATTGCCGGTATCACGTTTACCGCAGCGCAATTGGCAGCCGCAACGGGCATTTCACCGCTGACCGTTGTAAGCAATGCCGACGAGGAGCTGGTGATCACCGGTTATGATGCTGGTACCGGCAATGTGTCCTACAGCTACACCCTGTTGAATCCCGTTGATCACGCGGTGGGCAGTGATACCGACAGTGTTTCCTTTGTAGTTACTGCCACCGACACCGACGGTGATACCTCAGCGGCTGGATCACTGATTATCAGTCAGGAAGATGATGCGCCGGAAATCCTGTCAGTTGCTGGCGCTTCTGGTCTCAACGGCGTAGGGCAGATTCTGGGGGCGATCGATCTGGATTCCTCCGCCGATACCGCTGAGAGTTTCAGCTGGGGTTCGGTGACCACCAGTGTGAATCTGTATGTGGGTGGGGAAGCGGTCATTATCAGCACCGATGACGCGAGCAAAACCGTGACTGGTAAGCTGGCCGACGACACCACCGTTTTCACGCTGACGCTGGATGCCAACCTGAGCACCTACACCTACCAGCAGTTTATGGCGATCGATACAAATGCCGAGGATATAGGCATTACCGCTGGTATGACTGGCAACAACAACAGCGACTATCGTGAATCTTCTAATGGTCTGGCGGGCGACCCAATTCAGACTCTGTTTTATGGCTATGAGTACAGTTCGGGTGATAGCGCCTATGCCCGCAGTACTGTGAGCATGAGTGCAAACAAGTTGGGGGTAGGTACAGGTCAGGATATTGATGCAGACAACAACAAGGAAGACCAGCTGCTGCTCGATTTTGACAAGAACGTCAAAAGCTTAAGCCTGCAGGTGGATATCAGCGGTGTGGGTACGGCTGACCTGAGATACACCGTGTATACCGACCGACCTGCCGAGCTGGCCAATCTGGGCGTGGATGGCTTTACCTATACTGCGCTGCCAGCGGGTGGTCACTCCAATGTCGTAACAGTTTCCGGTGACGATACGCTGACAATTAACGCTTCCGACTTTGGACTTGGGGCCTTTACCTTCATTGTGTTTGAAGCGGATGACGGTGACTACAAGCTGGTTGCTGATCAACTGACGGTGGATTATGAGTCCGATAGTCAGGATTTCAGCATCAGCGCCGGAATCAATGTGACGGACAATGACCAGGATGTTGATTCCGACTCCATCGACATCAATATCAGTGCGACGCTCTCTGACCTGACCGGGGATGTCAACGGTAATGCGCTGGGCGGTGATGAACTGGCCAACACCCTTGACGGTCAGGCCGGTGACGATCAGCTTTCCGGTAATGCCGGAGACGATACGCTGATTGGTGGTAGCGGTGACGATACCCTCGTGGGTGGACTGGGGTCGGACACCTTCGTGTGGCAGCTGAATGACGGTGGCGCCGCAGGTACTCCCGCCACCGATACCATCACCGATTTTGATAGCACCGCCCCCGCCAGTGGTGGCGATAAACTCGATCTCAGCAGTCTCCTTGTTGGCGAAGACGGCGGGGATCTGACCCACTTCCTGCACTTTGAACTCGACGGCAGCGGTGACACAGTGATCAAGATCAGCACCGATGGGGACTTTGCCGGTGGTTTCAGCGAAAGCGATGTTGAGCAGGTTATCGTGCAGGAAGGCGTGGATCTGGTAACCGCTTACACCTCAGGTGGTGTGGTTGATCAGTCTGCATTGATTTCAGACTTGGTGACCAATGGTACCTTAGTCACCGATGTCTGAGCGCATCAGCTAACTGATCCGTTGTCTGCTGTTTATTCCCATCGCAAATGTTTTTTGTAGTCGACCAGCCTGCCTAATAACCCCTCGCTTCATCTAACTCCCTGACTTTTGGCCTTTAATTTGATCGCGATGAGTCAGTGTACTGATGTATGAAAAATGATCATATTGTACCGCAGGTACAATGCATCAAAATTGCCCCGTTTCTAAGATGACTATGCCTGTTAATGCTACTGGAATCAGATCTCGGAATGCCAGGCCACCGCTTAGCCATTCACTGATTTAGCGAACAATCTACAGGGATTAGGGACGATGGATACTTTCAGTTTTTGTATTGAGTAGAGCACCTTTCATACGCGCATTCCGCAGCGTTTTCAGGCCTTTGGGTTAAGGTTAATTACGCGTGATAGGGGAGTGCGACACCATGGCAAACCATACCCCCATAGCAACAGTTTCAGCCGTTACGGGTGAAGTGACAGTCCGTGACAGCGACGGTCGTTTACGGCAACTGGAAGTGGGTGATCAACTGATGGAAGGTGATGTCATACTGCCTTCATCCACCGGCAGCGTCGATCTGGTGATGGCTGACGGCACACCGATGAGCTTCGATGATCCGGTAGAAGTAACTCTGACACGGGAGATGCTTACAGACCAGACAGTCCTGGCGGAAGAGGAAAGCATTTCAGATCCCTCAGTGGCGGCAGTGTTAAGTGCATTGGAAGCAGGTCAGGATCCAACGCAAGTTTTGCCAGCACCGGCAGCCGGTGCCGGAGCAGCGGACGAAGGGCATAGCTTTGTGCGCCTGGCGAGGATCGTGGAATCGGTAGAGGGCGTTGAGTTCGGTGGCGCAGGGTTTGATGCCATTCAGCTTAATTTTGTAACACCAGATCTGCTGGAACAGGATGAACCGGGCCCTCCCGTTGCCTTGCCTGATTCTGTCAGTGTGGATGAAGACAGTAGCGTTGTGATCGATGTCCTGGCGAATGACAGCGATCCTGATGGCGACCTGGATCCATCCACTGTCACTATCGTATCTCCGCCATCCAATGGCACAGTGACTGTTGATCCGGTGACCGGTGCGGTTACTTATACACCGAATGAAAACTACAACGGTCCGGACAGCTTTGAATACACCGTGCAGGATGAAGAGGGGAATACGTCCGAGCCGGCAAGTGTATCCATTGATGTTAACCCCGTGGCTGAACCACCGATTGCGTTGGACGATGAAGTCAGCACCAACGAGGACAATGCCGTTGAGATAGATGTACTGGCCAATGATGAAGATCCGGACGGGGAGATCGATCCAACCACCGTGACCATCACCGATCCACCGGAAAATGGCTCTGTAACTGTTGATCCAATTACCGGTGTGGTGACCTACACCCCTGACCCGGATTACAACGGGCCAGACAGCTTCCAGTACACCGTGCAGGATGATGAAGGTAATACATCCGCACCTGCCACCGTGAGTATCAACGTTGAACCTGTCGCAGATACGCCGGTTGCCGCGGATGACAATGTAACTACCGATGAAGACGTGGCGATCACCATCGATGTGCTGGCGAATGACTCCGATCCGGACAACGATATTGATCCGACTACGGTGATGATCCAGTCCGGTCCATCCAAAGGTTCCGTGGCTGTCGATCCGGTTACCGGTGAAGTGACCTACACCCCCGATGGTGACTACAACGGTCCAGATAGCTTTACCTACACAGTGAAAGATGCCACCGGTCTTGAGTCCAACGTGGCGACCGTCAATATCACCGTCGAACCGGTAGCGGACAAACCGGTGGCGGCTGATGACAATGTGACCACCGATGAAGACGTGGCGATTACCATCGACGTGCTGGCGAACGATACCGATCCAGAAAACGATATCGATCCGACTACGGTGATGATCCAGTCTGGTCCATCCAACGGGTCGGTTTCTGTAGATCCGGTCACCGGCGAAGTAACCTACACCCCGGATGGTGATTACAACGGTCCGGACAGCTTCACTTACACTGTGAAAGATGCCACCGGACTTGAGTCCAACGTGGCGACGGTGAATATCACTGTTGAACCGGTAGCCGACAAACCGGTTGCCGCGGATGACAACGTGATCACCGATGAAGACGTGGCAATCGCCATTGATGTGCTGGCAAACGATACCGATCCGGAAAACGATATCGATCCGACCACTGTGGTGATCCAGTCCGGTCCTAGCAACGGCTCTGTGGCCGTGGATCCGGTCACCGGTGAAGTGACCTATACACCTGATCTGAACTACAACGGGCCGGATAGCTTCACCTATACCGTAAAAGATGCCACAGGCCTTGAATCCAATGTGGCAACGGTAAATATCACCGTTGATCCGGTGGCTGATCCGCCTGTTGCTGCTGATGATAGCGCCAATGTTAAGGGAAACAGCTTTGTTGATATCGATGTCCTGAGCAACGATAGCGATCCGGAAAACGATATCGATCCGACCACCGTGGTTATCCAGTCCGGTCCAAGTAACGGTTCCGTGAGTGTGGATCCGGTAACGGGCGAAGTTCGTTACACCCCGGATGCGGACTACTTCGGTCCTGATAGCTTTACCTACACCGTTAAAGACGCGACTGGCCTGGAATCCAACGTCGCCACTGTGACCATTGGTGTTGATGAAGACTTTGGCGTGACGCTGGACTTCACCGGCAGTGAAGGCACTGTCTACGATGTAGGCCTGCTTTCCGTCGCGGATACCAGTGAAACCGCGAACGGTAGCTTCAAAGTGATTGCCCAGGATGGCTTGGCATCGCTGACCATTGCAGGTGTGACCTTTACCGCCGCTCAGTTGGCTGCGGCGTCCGTAATCTCACCGCTGACGGTGGTTAGCAACGCAAATGAAGAGCTGGTGCTCACCGGTTACAACGCCGGTACCGGGGATGTGTCCTACAGCTATTCCTTGCTGAACCCCGTTGACCATGACCCGGGCAGTGATATCGACAGCGTATCCTTCGTCGTGACCGCAACCGATACCGATGGTGACGTATCGGCACCGGGTTCACTGACCATCAGCCAGATCGATGATAAGCCAGAGATTCTGTCTGTCTCTGATGGCTCCGGCCTGAACGGCGTAGGGCAGATACTCGGTGCGATCAGTGTGGATTCATCTGCGGATAGCCCGGAAAGCTTCAGTTGGGGGGCCGTCGGCACCAGCGTTGAGTTGTTTGCCAATGGCGAGCCGATCATCATCACCTCCGATGACGCGACGAAAACGGTGACCGGTAAACTGGCAGACGATACAACCGTCTTCACCCTGACCCTGAACGATGATCTGACGACCTATACCTATCACCAGTACATGGCGGTACAGACCGAGGTGAATGATGTCGGTATCACCGCCAACTTGACCGGTGGTAATACCAGCAGCTTCCGTCTCTCCTCCAATGGTGCGCTGGAAGACCCGATCCAGACTCTATTCTACGGCTATGAATATGACGATGGCGTCGGTGCTTACGTGCGCAGCACGGTAAATACCAGCGCAAACAGCATGGGTGTGGGTACCGGTCAGGATGTTGACTCGGATACCAACGAAGAGGACCAACTGCTGCTGCACTTTGATCAGAACGTGACCAGCCTGAGTCTGCAGGTCGCCATCACAGGTAATGGTACGGCAGATCTGCGCTACACGGTGTACAGCCTGAAACCGTCTGAACTGGCAGATCTTGGTATGGATGGCTTTACCTATACCTCATTGCCGGCAGGTGGCATCAGCAATGTTGTGACCATGTCCAATAATGACACCCTGGAGATCAACGCCTCGGATCTGGGATTGGACGAGTTCACCTTCATCGTGTTCGAAGCGGACAGTGGCGAATACAAGTTGATACCGGAACAGCTGACGGTCGACTACCTGACAGAGGCGCAGGACTTCAGTATCAGCAGTGAATTCAACGTGACCGACAGCGATCAGGATACGGCCACCGATACCATCAATATCAACGTGAGCGGTACCCTGGATGATCTGACCGGTGACGGTGATAACAATGCATTGGGTGGCAATGAAGACGCCAACACCCTCAGTGGTCTGGCCGGCGATGACCAACTGTCCGGTAACGACGGCGATGATACGCTGATTGGCGGCACAGGCAACGACACGCTGATCGGTGGTTTGGGCTCAGATACCTTTGTCTGGATGCTCAATGACGGTGGTGCTGCGGGCACACCGGCCAACGATGTGATCACTGATTTTGATTCCAGCCTGCCTGCCAGCGGCGGTGACGTACTGGATCTTAGTGAGCTGCTTGTTGGTGAGGATGGCGGCGACCTGACCCACTTCCTTCATTTCGAGCTAAACGGGGATGGCGATACCGAACTGCATATCAGCACGGACGGTGATTTTGCCGGAGGCTACAATGCCGGTGACGTGGAGCAGGTGATCGTGATGGAAAACGTGGACCTGGTGAGTGCCTACACCGTGAACAATGTGGTTGATCAATCATCACTGATCCAGGATCTGGTGACTAACGGTACGTTGATAACCGATGTGTAACAGGGATAGCTGAGTGAGTGCAGGAAAACAATGACGGCATGTGCCTTACATGCCGTCATTGTGCATTCGATTTAATACATCACGCCAACGGCTGAGTTGTACAGATGGCTTTACATTGGTTTTTTCGCCATTTACCCACATTGCGCTGTCATTAAAACTGAACACCGGTTTTAACTCCGGGCGTTTTGATGCCGGTAAAATCTGCCCCTGCAAATTATCGAGATACAACGGTTCGGATTGTTCGTCCGGATAATAGGCCAAAACCATGTGTGCCTGTTTTGTGCTGTTATCTCCGATCACCGGATACAGATTTACGTAGGTCAGTTTGAGTTTATCTTCCGGAATATCCAATAAGCGCAGGGAGATATATTTGGCGATTGTATAGTCTTCGCAATCTCCCCGTGCCTGCACGAGGGTTTCCAGCGGTGTCGCCCAATAATCGGCTTTTTGCCAGATACGCTTGTCTTCATCGTAATAAACGTGAAGGTTGAAGAACTGGTTGATACGCTTGAGTTTTTCCTGCTCAGGCAGGCCGGAGCTGGCATCCAGCAGACTGCGCCAGCGATATACAGAATCCGCAGCCGGTAGTCCGTAACGGGTTTCTGCAATTTCTTGTAGATTTAAAAGTTGGCTTAACGCACTGTGAGTTTGTGTAGCTAAAACAGATCCGCTCGTGCAGAACCCTAACAGCGGAATAAAAAGAACCGCGGCCCATCGTCCGATTTTCTGACGCACAAATACTACCCCTGACTTAAATTCCTTCAGCAAGCTGAAACAGTCGAAATTGTGGTACTGACTACAAAACTGAATGAAAAATCGTTTAAAAAACAAACATTAGTTTCTTTGCTTTTAAACAATCAGTATACGGCCTTGGTGTAACTGCTGTTCATTTATCGGCCGATTCTAGCGGTTCTTGAATAAATAGTCCTCAATTATTTAGGTGTAAACCTATCTTTACAGTCAGCTGTCGACTACCTTGATAAATACGATCATCTGTTCAATCTGTGAACAGTTGTTGGGGAGTTGATACTTAAAGGCAGGTTGGAAAATGAACTATCGTCTCTTTCTGGCTGCATTGGTAGTAGTCGCAGCCCCAGCATGGGCGGAGCCTATCGGTTCTCTCAACGAGGCTATTCAGCGTTCGGTTGAAAGTAACCCTGAGGTGAAAGCCAGCTGGTATAACTTTGAAGCATCAAAAGAAGAAAAGCGCGTCGGTAAGGGCGGCTACTATCCTCGTGTAGATCTGGAAGGACAGATCGGACATGAGCGCTTGGACAGGGATGATCAGCCCGCATTTTCTTACGACCCATGGAACGTCCGCTTGAGCTTAACCCAGATGTTGTTTGATGGGTTTGCCACCAAGAACGAAGTGGATCGTCTGGACCACATCAGCAAGGTCCGGTTCTACGAATTCCGAAAAACATCCGAAGACGTTGCGCTCGAAACCACCCGCGCGTATCTCGATGTATTGCGCTACCAGAGGCTGGTGGAGCTGGCGAAACAAAACTACGTCGAACACCGCGATGTGTATGACGACATCAAGCGCCGTACCGATGCAGGTATAGGACGTCGTGTCGATTTTGAGCAGGCGACCGCACGCCTGGCCCTGGCAGAATCAAACCTGCTGACGGAAGCGACCAACCTGCACGATGTGACTGCACGTTTCCAGCGTGTTATCGGTGTGTTGCCGATGGAACAGCTGCAAGATCCGGCCCTTAACCTGGAGCTGATTCCGGCTACCCGCATCGATGCACTGAATACCGCTTACGTCACGCATCCTGACATCAGCGCGGCCGAGGAAAATATGCTGGCCGCCCATGCGGCACGTAAAAACAAAGACGCGGCGATGTTGCCACGCCTGGATCTGCGTTTGCGCAAAGAGATCGAGGATTACACCGACGGTGTCAATGTTGAGCGTGACGAAGAAGCGATCGAGCTGCTCTTGCGTTACAACCTCTATAACGGTGGTTCAGACAGTGCTCGCCAGCGCCAGTTTGATCGCCTGATCGATTCCGCTTATCACCAGCGTCGTAAAGTGTGCCGGGACGTGCGTCAGCAGGTTGTTATTGCGCACAACGATATCCGAACTCTGACCGAGCAGGAGCAGTACCTGAATCGTAACCAGGCGTCGATCGGCAAGGCGCGGGATGCTTACCGTAAGCAGTTTGATATCGGTCAGCGCACCCTGTTGGATTTGCTGGATACCGAAAACGAATACTTCGAAGTACAGCGCACCTATGTGAATACCGTACACAACCTCAAGCTGGCGCAGGCGCGTACCCTGGCCGCAATGGGACAGCTGGTTTCATCCTTTGATGTGTCTGGTACAGACGGTGCCAACGTAATGATGGAGCGTGATCCGGAAGCTGATGCCTTTGGTCGCTGCCCGCCAGAAGTTCCAGTTCAGCACACTATCGATAAGGACGCCCTGATCGCCGGTCTGCTTGAGAAGGATACCCGCTTCCGTGAAATCGAAGGTAACAAGCTCGCTTTCCGTATGGATGTGAAGTTTGCGCTGAACTCTTCGGAACTGGTCAACACCTATGACAAAGACATTGAAGATGCGGCGCAGTATCTGGCTGATAATCCAGAAACCGATGCAGTGATTGCGGGCCATACCGATTCAACCGGCACTGATGAGTACAACCAGTGGCTGTCTGAACGACGTGCCAAGGCAGTGCATGATCGTCTGGTTAACAATCATGGTGTGGATCCGTCTCGCTTGAAAGTAGTTGGTTACGGTGAAAGCCAGCCAATGGCGAGCAACAAAACATCGGATGGCAGGCGACTCAACCGCCGTGTAGATATGGTGGTAGACAAGCCTAAATAGCGTTAGGGAACATGGCTCTCCTGTACTGCCCGTCTTGATATCAAGGCGGGCTTTTTTATGCTTCATCGTCAGTGCCGACAGTGTGAGTTGATTGTTGGTTGGCCATCGCGAAGCGATGCCCAACACGTTGACATACAGTTGCCCCTTAGCTGTTGGGCTTCGCGTTGCGAAGACCAACCTACGCTTCTCTATTCACAAAACCAGTGATGTGTTTCGTCTATAAAAAATAGGATCGCTTCTTCCCGGTTTTCACCAGATTTGGCCTTTAAGGTGAAATACTGCTTTAAAACGGATGTTTGAATCTGATTTTTTAACAGAGGGTCTTTTATTATCTAGAGCTATCGATTCGTCATTGTACGTGCAATGTACGAGCTTCCTTGAAGTAACAGGAATGTCAGTATGCGAACCGAGAGCCTTTCACGCTTTAACCGTCCGATTTCCAACGCAGAGTTCTCCGCTGGTCGGGGTTTCACATTGGTCGAGCTGGTGATTGTGATCGCCTTACTCGGCATTCTGGCCGCTGTCGCCTTACCCCGTTTTTTAGATCTCGCGGATGATGCCCGCCGTGCCTCCATCAAAGGCGTCGAAGCCGCAATGGCTTCGACTTCCACCATGGTGGCAGCTCAAGCGATCACGCAAGGCATTGATACTGGAAACATAGTGGTGGATGGGCAGAACATATCGGTATCCAGTGGCTATATAACCGGCCATTGGAACAAGGCTTGGCGTTACGCTATGAATATTGGCAAAGAGATCGGATATACCCGCACCAACAGTACCTGCACCGCAAATGCATTTTGTGGTGTGGGCAATCAACGTAGCGCCCCCGGATTACCGATCACCGTGTCCGGTCGAGGGCTGGTATTGGTATGGCCTGAAGGGATGAAACTCTCTGATCTCTGCTACGCGTATTACTATAACCCCGCCAACGGAGACGACCCGACGGTGGGCAGCGTACTTACCGGTTGTTAGACCATGTCTGACCTGTGTAGCCGCTGTCTAAGCTTCTCAATCAGCTGATTGGGAAACTGGCGATAGTCAGGGTAGGGCACCAATACAATCTGATCCTTAATAAACACTCTTCCTTCTTCATCGACGGGGTGCATCTGATGCGGCACTCCCGCTTCGTCAGCAAAGCCCAGTCGTTGCCAGCTTGCTTTCCCTGCCACTAGATGCCACCCCTCACGCTCTGCCAGTGTGTCTGCAAAACTGATCTGTTCTGCGTGCTGCAGTAGTTGCTGGTCGCGATATTCACGCCAGTTGTCGTCGGGTGCGGCAAGCTTGGCCAGAATGGTGAAAATCTTGCGCCAATGGTTTCCATTCAGGTCGGTAAGCTGGGCGATGTCAGGCAGGGCCAGATCCATTCCCGGTGGAATCTCAGTGGGTGGATTAGGCAGGTACAAGGTTAGCGAAGCGCTGGCGGCGCCCATGGTTTTGATCACGTGCTTCTACTCCTGACGCGTTTACTGTTGGTGGGTATGGTAGCGGTCTGGGTGTTTGAGGTGCAATGGGTCGAGAGGGTATCTCTTCTCGGTTTAACGACGGGCTGCCGAGCGATCCGAATTACATAGAAAATACGTAGGTTGGCCATCGCGAAGCGATGCCCAACACTTCAGTGGCCATTTTGAGACGACATGTTGGGCATCGCTCTGCGATGGCCAACCTACAACTGCGTCACTCTGTTGGTGACACACAAAAAAGAGCCGTCAAAAGACGGCCGTGAAAAATGGGGGACATTGCTATTTGTTATTGTCAGGCGTTCATGATTTCCACATGTTCGCCATTCAAGCGCACTGGGAAGGTGCGCAGTGAGAGGGACTCGTCTTCCAGACACACGCCGCTTTTCAGGGCATAGTGCTGCTTATACAGGGGGGAGGCCACCACCGGTTCGCCGTTCAGGTCGCCGATGATGCCACGTGCGATGACGTTGGCGTTGCTGACCGGGTCGTGGTTGCACACCGCAAACAGGCTCTTCTCCTGACCCGGCAGGTAGAAGAGGGCAATCTGCGCTTCACCCATCTTGGCCGCGACACCGGAGAACGGCACCAGATCGCTAAGGGAGCAGAGGGTTTTCCAATCGATATGAGTTGCACTGTTCATCTGAAATCTCCTTCTAAAGTTTGCTCAGTCCGGATCAGGCCGGACGGATCTGATCACGTTCAATGATGTTGATGATCTGTGGGTCGCCGCCCTCTTCGTTAACGAAGGTGCGGAAACGCTTCAGTTTCTCTTCGTCGCTGATGGTGGCTTTCCATTCACACTCGTAGGTTTCCACGATGTGGGCCATCTGATTTTCCAGCTCTTCGGCCAGTCCCAGGGAGTCGTTGATCACTACATCGCGCAGGTAGTCCAGGCCGCCTTCCATGTTGTCCATCCAGACGGAGGTACGCTGCAGGCGGTCACCGGTTTTGATGTAGAACATCAGCACGCGGTCGATGTACTTGATCAGGGTTTCGTCATCCAGGTCGGTGGCGAACAGGTCAGCGTGACGTGGTTTCATACCGCCGTTACCACACACGTAGAGGTTCCAGCCGTTTTCAGTGGCGATGACGCCGATATCCTTACTCTGGGCTTCGGCACACTCACGGGTACAACCGGACACGGCGAACTTCAGTTTGTGCGGTGAACGCAGGCCCTTGTAGCGGTTTTCGATGTTGATCGCCATGCCCACACTGTCCTTCACGCCATAGCGGCACCAGGTGCTGCCGACACAGGATTTCACGGTACGTACTGACTTACCGTAGGCGTGACCGGTTTCGAAGCCTGCAGCGATCAGCTCTTCCCAGATCAGCGGCAGTTCGTGCAGCTGTGCGCCGAACAGGTCGACACGCTGACCACCGGTGATCTTGGTGTAGAGGTTGTATTTCTTCGCCACTTCACCCAGTACGATCAGCTTGTCAGGGGTGATCTCACCACCGGCGATACGTGGCACGATGGAGTAGGTGCCGTTCTTCTGCATGTTCGCCATGAAGGTGTCGTTGGTGTCCTGCAGGTGAACGTGCTCTTCCTTGGTGATCAGTTCGTTCCAGCAGGACGCCAGCATGTTGCCCACTGTAGGCTTACAGATGTCACAGCCCAGACCTTTACCGTGTTTCTTCAGCAGTTCACCGAAGCTGCGGATCCCTTCCACGCGGATGATGTGGTAGATCTCTTCTCGGGTATGCGGGAAGTGCTCACAGATATCGGTGCTGACTTCAACACCACGCTTCTCCAGCTCGTTGTCCACCACGCTCTTCAGTAGGGCGGCACAACCACCACAACCGGATGCTGCTTTGGTGGCATCCTTCACCATGCCGACATCAGTTGCGCCTTCATCAATGGAGCAGCAGATCTGGCCCTTGGTCACGTTCAGGCACGAACAGATGGTGGCGGTTTCCGGCAGTGCATCCGGGCCCAGTGCCGGAGCAGCTGCACCGTCCAGGGATGGCAGGATCAGGCTTTCCGGGTGAGCTGGCAGCTCGATACCGTTCAGCGCGTACTGCAGCAGGGTGTCGTACTCGCTGCAATCGCCGACCAGTACCGCACCCAGCAGGTGTTTCTTGTCTTCAGAAACGATGATGCGCTTGTAGCTTTCCGCTGCATCGTCAGCGTATTTGTAGCTGATTGCGCCAGGGGTCATACCGTGGGCATCACCGATGGAGCCTACGTCCACACCCAGTAGTTTCAGCTTGGTGCTCATATCAGCACCGGTAAATTCTTCAGTGCCACCCAGCATGTGGGAGACAGCTGTCTTGGCCATGGTATAGCCCGGCGCAACAAGACCGAAGATTCGATTATTCCACAGGGCGCACTCGCCGATGGCGTAGATGTTTTCATCGGAGGTCTGGCAGTGATTGTTCACTACGATACCGCCGCGCTCGCCTATCTCGAGTCCACTCTGACGGGCAAGTTCGTCCTGGGGGCGAATACCGGCGGAGAACAGGATCAGGTCCGTCTCCAGCTTTTCACCGTCCGCGAAATTCATACGGTGCATTGCGGATTCGCCATCATCGATCAGCTGGGTATTTTTATTGGTATGTACTTTTACACCCAGGCCTTCGATCTTGCTGCGCAGAAGCTGACCACCGTCTTCATCCAGCTGTACAGCCATCAGACGGGGGGCAAACTCCACTACGTGGGTTTCCATTCCAAGATCACGCAGGGCTTTTGCCGCTTCCAGGCCAAGCAAACCGCCACCGACTACTACGCCCACTTTGGATCCCTTGGCAGCGGCTTCAATAGCCTCTAAATCCTCGATGGTGCGGTAGACAAGGCAGTTTTCCCGATCATGGCCAGGAACCGGTGGGACAAACGGGTAAGATCCGGTGGACAGTACCAGTTTGTCGTAACTCAGCAGGTCACCGTTTGCGGCGGTGACAGTTTTGTTGTCGCGGTCAATTGCGACGGCTTTTTCGCCAACCCGTACGTTCAGGCCCCAGCTCTCGTACTGGGCTGGCGTGCCCATTGCCAGATCGTCAGCACTGGAGCCATCAAAGTAGGCGCTCAGGTGCACACGGTCGTAGGCCAGACGGGGTTCTTCACAGAACACGGTGATTTCGTACTGCTCGGCGAAACCGGACTCCACCAGATTTTCCAGATAGTGGTGACCCACCATTCCGTTACCGATAACAACTAATTTCTGTTTGCTCATGGGAGAGGTCCTCTTAAGATGCTGCCGCAATGGTTGTGCGCTCTGTTTCGGTGCCTGCGTCGGCACTCTTTTTTTCGCAGAAAGCGCGGCCAAAAATGATATGTGGGCGGATTGCCCGGATAGTCTGTTGTTCCTGGATCAGGTCGAAGTACCAGTTACCGTCCTGCACGTCGCCGTACATCACCGCGCCTACCATGCGGTCTTTGCGGAACAGGAGTTTCTTGTAGGTCCCGTTGAAGCGGTCCTTGAAGACCACTGCATCGGTGTCGTCGCTGTCCAGATACTCCCCGGCAGAGTAAAGATCGATGCCGGAGATCTTGAGTTTGGTAGCGGTCGGATTGACCGCGAATCGGTGGCTGCCGTCGTCGCAGAGCACGTTGCCTAATACCTGCACCTGATCCCAGATCGGTGCGACCAGGCCGAAGGTGTCGTCGCCGTACTGGCAGCATTCACCCAGTGCGTAGATCAACGGGTCGCTGGTCTGCATACGGTTGTTCACATGCACACCACGCTGACAATCCAGGCCCGCAGCCTCCGCCAGTTCGGCATGTGGCACGATGCCGATGGCGATCACCACCTGTTGAACCTGCAGTTCGCTGCCATCAGATAGCAGGACAGAAGAGATATGACTGTCACCCTTAAATGCCAATGCCTCCTTGTCCAGAAGCACGTGGATACCACGGCTCTCCAGCTCTGCCTGCAGCAGTTTGCCTGCCGCTTCGTCCAGCTGGCGGTTCAGTAACCATTCGCCGCGATGCAGAACGGTCACCTCGATACCCTGTTTGCGCAGACCGTATGCTGCTTCCAACCCCAGCAAACCACCGCCAATCACCAGGGCATGTTCACTGGTATTGGCCTGCTCTTTGATACGTTTTACATCGCGCATATTGCGGAAGCTGAGAATGCCCTCAAGCTCGCAGTCGCGTGCCGCAGCTGGTAGTGCAGGTTCCGATCCGGTCGCGATAACCAATTTGTCGTAATAGGCCACTTCACCGCGCAGGCTGGTCACACACTGGTGGTCACGATCAATGCTGATTACCGGATCGTCCGTATGCAGTGTGATGTTATTGCGCGCAAACCAAGCCGTTGGGTGGATCACAATTTCCTTGGCCGTCATCTCCTCGGCGAGAACAGGCGAGAGCATGATCCGGTTATAACTTCCGTGTGGTTCCTGATCGAACACCGTGATGGCGTAACGGTCTGCATCCAGCGCTGTAATTTCGCTGAGCAGTCGCCCGGTCGCCATGCCGTTGCCGATAATTACCAGATGCTCTTTTTTCATTGATTCGCTCAAACCTTCTGTTTGCGGCCAAAAAAAAGGCGCTCATCTACCTACCGGTCGGGAAAGCCGGGGGTGGATGAACGCCGTTGTTCATGAGTGAGTGAGATTTTATTTTTATTTTTGGCTTAAGGGTCAGCGGGAGTAGCGCTAACTGTCTTAACCGGGTGTTCTTGTTTTTATTTTTGCTTAGGTAGTTAGCAGAAGTGGTGCCAACTTTTTTAAGTTATTGAAATTAAATGTGTATTTTGTTTTGTGTCGTGTTTTGGGATGGATTTTAGTCAGTGAGGGAGGAGCGGGGTGAACTAAAAGTGTGCACTGTTATGGAGGGGATGCACCAGATTGTGCGAAGGTGGTGGGGAGTGTTTAAGCGGGCTCGGTAACGTCCGCTTTCGGCACAAAGCTGCCACAGCTAATCCTTATTGTCTGTTCGTAGCATTGCTGATAGGTTATTGCCACAATAGCCTTGTGTTGCTTTGGGATGCGTTTCATTAGGCGATGGATTGGCTTATTGGTTATCTCCCCGACAGTTCTAAGACAAGCCCAATACGCAACTTGCAAGGTTAGAAGTTAGTAATCGCAGGAAAAACAAGGAATAGTTAAGTAATGCAAACGTGCCCATTTTGTCGAAATACGCTGCATCAGCATGCGAAAGTTTGTAGTTTTTGTAATGCTTTTAACCTGAATCAGTGAATTCATCTGCTATTGCCGTGCCACCGCATTGAATATAACCACATTCTTTAACACCGCTCGATCTTATCCGGATTCTGCCGCCGCATCTGCGCTACAGCAGCATCATTCACCGTCTTCTCCGACGTTTTTTTGCTCTGAATGCTATCGGGAACCACAAAACATCCTGCCATGCATGGCGCTTTGTGGCTTGGCGGTTGAACGAGGTGAGTTAAGCCGAGTGGATCAGACCGACTCGTA
>NZ_CAXRBQ010000039.1:0-25815 GCF_964228735.1 Pontibacterium sp.
GTGAGCGAGCCTTACTTTATATTGCAGCAGAGGGTTTTGGATAGGCTTCTCTTGGCGGTATTGCGAGAAATAGACGTTATTAGTTAAGAGAGCAGGGTGCAATAGCGTAGCGTATTGCACCAAAAGCCACATTTAGCTGAAAGGTGCGTACAACACACCCTACGGATGGCGCTAGTCATTCACTCTTTTCAGAGCATCTCGGTAAACATCGCCACGCTCTCGTTTACCTACCGCGATCACCGTAACTATGACCACATCATCTTCAATTTTGTAGATAAGCCGGTAACCGGATTGGCGTAGCTTGATCTTATACAGGTTATTGCCACCAGACAGTTTAGAGGCGGGAACATGCGGGTTATTAAGCCGTGCGGAGGGCTTCTTTTTGAGCTGTGCTTTTAATGGCGCACCCAATTTATTCCATTCTTTGAGCGCGCTTTTCTCGAACTGAAGGTTATAGGTCATCGAGAGATACTGGCACGCTTTCTTCGTTTTCACGTTCTTTAGCGATGGCCAGTAGCTCCAGATCATCAAGCTTGTCCATCAGCTTTTCATAGGCTTCAGCGGGTACGCAATAAAATGCCGGGGCGTTGTGACTCAGCACCGCAACCGGCTCTCCTTCTGCGCTTTTTACCACTTTCATAGGGTTGGCCTTCAGTTCCGTGATGCTTGCTGCAACGTCGGCCAGGATTCGTGTGGTCATAATTTAGGTCTTAATTAAGGTCTAATAATTGGTCATTTTAGTTGTGTGTTTTCTGTTCAGCAAGTGTTGGAGGAGCATACAGTTGGGATGATCGTAGGGTGCAATAGCAACGCGTATTGCACCGCCAGATAGGCGACGTACTGTGTTTCATTGTTCAAGTCGGGAGTGTGGAACTCATTTTATCAATACTTCCCTTGTTGCCGTTGCATGACTTATGATCGGCGCCAACTGGAACTGCTTGCTGGCGCTACATTTGAGTTCAGATTGGGGCTGGCGCTGACTCTCGATTGAAGCCTATGTTGCTAATAAGCACATAAGACCAGAGCGACGTATCCGTCAGATCACATTGATAGAACGTAGGGTGCAATAGCGAAGCGTATTGCACCGGAAGGTATGGCTTGGCTGGTGCGTTACAACGCACCCTGCGGATGGACCTAATCATCCATTAATCGGCAGGGTGTTCTTGTAATAGGTTTTTATTTGAGGGCATCTCGGAGAGATGGATGCACTGTCGGTTTTCGGTGCTGGTGAGATTTGTATGAAGAAGTTTATAGAGCGTAACTTTAATTTAGTTCTTTTTCTTTCACTGATTGTGGGGATGACCGTCCCCGGTATTGAACACGTGCCCAACTTCGTTGTGTCTGTTCTGCTGGGGATTATCGTGTTCTTCCTCTGTTCTAAAATTTCGCTGTCTGAAATTAAAGCGATCTCTGTGAAAGAGGTTTCAGCCTTTTATCTAGCCCGCTTTATTGCGCTTCCCGTTGGGATGTTTTACCTGGCTAATCTGGTGGTGCCTCAATATGCAGTGGGTATATTGCTTCTGGCGCTCATGCCAGCCGGAATAAGTACGCCGGTGTTTGTGAGTACACAGAAGGGCAATGTATCGCTTGCGTTCCTGCTTATGCTGGCATCCAGCTTGTTAGCACCGGTTGTGGTGCCGATGGTGTTTGCGCTAAGTCATTCTGATACCGAGATTGAACTGTTAGGGATCTTCTATACCCTGACATCTGTCATCCTGGTGCCGTTTGCCGCTTACTTCGCTCTCACCTCCGTTCGGCCGCAGGTTAAACCCTTTATCGAACGCAATAACGCCTTTGTGTCGGTGGTATTTTTGGGCATTATTATTGCCGTTGTTATATCCAAACAACGAGAAGAATTTCTCTCAAGCTACAACGCCTTTGCTGTCGTTGTCGCGATACTGAGTTTGATGTTCTTGCTCTTTTACGTGTTTGGTTGGCTGTTTACAGGTCGACAGGGTAAGCGCGCAGATAAAGTCTGTTATTCCTTCAGTTCTGGCGCTAACAACACAGCGGTAGGAATCAATCTGGCTTTGGTCTATTTCTCGGCAGATACCATCTTCTTCATGGTATTGAGTGAGCTGACCTGGGTGTTGGCAATTCCGGCGTTCAACTTCGTCCTGCGGCGATTTCAATCGGTTGCCTATTCCGAAGCTTAACTAAGTTGGATTGTGCTTTATCTTTCCGGAAAGAAGGTGCGTTACGCTTTGCTAACGCACCCTACGGATATGTTTAGCGGGAGGTATTGTTCACGGGTTTTGCAGCCGAAGAACGACGACGTCTTCTCCGTTTCGGTGCTTCGGTATTACCAGCTGGCGCAGCTTTCTTCCCGCCACGAGATCCTAGCTTCTGACCCTCACCGGATGTCGCTGGTTTTTTCACGTGCTTCTTGTTTTTGCCTGTTGGCTTATGCCCGCGAGCTGTTTCACCTGAGCGCTGCCCATCACTGTGTTCAACGCGTGGTGGACGGCGTTTTTTCTGTTTATTAACTCGCTTCTTCCCTGTATCCAGACGTGACTCGGGCAGGACATGCACCGGATCAAATCCGGGGATGATTTCACGGGTTAGTAGCTTGCCGATCAGCTTTTCGATATCCGTTAGCTGTTTGTGTTCGTCGGCGCTGACCAGAGAAACTGCTTGCCCTGTTGCTCCCGCACGGCCGGTACGCCCGATACGGTGTACGTAGTCAGCCGGGACGTTGGGCAGGTCAAAGTTCACCACCTGTGGCAGCTGATCGATATCGAGACCGCGGGCGGCGATATCGGTAGCCACTAGTACCTGCAGTTTTCCGTTTTTGAACTCGTTCAGTGCTCGGGTACGCGCGCCCTGGCTTTTGTTGCCGTGGATCGCTGATGCGCTGATCTCTTTGCTTTCAAGCTGACGGGTCAGGCGGTTGGCGCCGTGTTTCGTACGGGTAAATACCAGCACCTGCGTCCACTTGTGCTCGGTAATCAGTTGGGTGAGCAGGGCGGATTTCTTTTTCTTATCTACCGGGCAGATCCACTGCTTCACGGTTTTCGCCGTGGTGTTGCGTGGAGTCACGGAGATCTCGACCGGATCTCGTACCAAACCTTTTGCCAGCGTGCGGATCTCGTCAGAGAAGGTTGCTGAGAACAGTAGGTTCTGCCGGTCTTTCGGCAGTACGGCCAGAATTTTGCGGATGTCGTGGACGAAACCCATATCGAGCATACGGTCGGCTTCGTCGAGTACCAGCACTTCCAGTTGGTTAAACTTCACCGCTTTCTGGTTGTAGAGATCCAGCAGACGCCCCGGTGTTGCGATCAACACATCCGCGCCACGGCGCAGTGCCTGCATTTGTGGATTGATCTTCACGCCGCCATATACCACGGTGGAGCGCAACGGCAGGTGCTTACCGTAGGTCGCAACGCTGTCGCCAACCTGAGCGGCGAGTTCGCGGGTAGGTGTCAGGACCAGTGCGCGCGCCTGATGGGCAGTGGCGCGTTGGCCACCAGATAAACGTTCCAGCAGCGGCAGGGTGAAGCCTGCGGTTTTACCGGTGCCGGTTTGCGCGGCAGCCATCACGTCCCGGCCTTCGATTACGGCAGGTATCGCCTGGGCCTGGATTGGAGATGGCGTGTCATATCCCTGATCCGCAACGGCATCAAGAATAGCGGGAGAGAGGCCGAGATCGGCAAATGTCATAGGTTGTTCTCAAATGTAGAAAGGGCTCAGCGTTACCGTACCGGCGCTATGAGTCCTGAAAAATACTGGGTGAATATGTGAAGGCTGGATCTGTAAAAGGCCAAGCCGCGTATTGTGCACTATTTATGATGCCTCTGCTCTAACTGCTTTACCTTGATTGTTGTTTAAGGTGGATTTCGGCGTATCGGTACCAAATTCTTCAAGCGCCGCTCATCCATTTCCGATATGCTTTGCGTTTTTCCAACGTAACGAATTGCTATGACCACTCCAGACCTCGAAACCATCCAGAAATACAACGCCGAGCAGCTCTACAGCCATTTTGTAAGTGAAGCTGCGACCCACAAGCAGATCTGGATTCTGACCGATGAGTACGGCAGTGTGATGCTGAACACTGACGACGAAGACTGTGTACCGGTATGGCCGTCTAAAGAGCTGGCGGAAGCTTGGGCAACCGGTGAGTGGTCGGATTGTAAGGCCGAAGCGATCTCGCTTAAAAAATGGCACAGCCGTTGGACCGGTGGTCTGGAAGAGGACGGTTTTGCGGTGGTGATCTGTCCGATCGAAGAACAGGATGGATTGGTGGTTTATCCAGAAGAACTGGATAAAGCGCTGGAGAAGAAAGCGCGCAAACTCGCGGATAAATAAGCGCTAATTGCTGCTGTAGGTTGGGTGTCGCCTTTGGCTCGACCCAACTTACAACTAGGATTTCCTAACGGGAGACAGTGGAAGATCAGCCTTCTATCTGGCAGGCCATCATATCCTGTTCGATCTGTTCCCAATCTAACGCACGTGGGCTGATAATCTCGATACGGGTGTCGCGGCGGTAGGCGACCTTATCAAAATCGTGTTCGTCCTGAACTCGATTGAAGAACACCCATGCGCTACCAATACGGATCACGCCTTTAATGCGGTTGATCCCTTTCAGTCCATTAAGGATCTTCTCCAGCTCCCAGTAATCGAAGCAGTCATCTCGGTGAAAGATCCAGCCGCTGCTGAAGAAACCGCTACCGTTGCCGGTTTTGCGGATCGGTTTGCCGGGTTCTGGTTGGGCTTCGGGCTTTGCTTCGTGTTTATGCCCATGATCATGTTTGTAATCGTGATGATGGTGGTGGATAGCATTATGCGCGTTCGGGAACTGGGCGCTGAGCTGACCATTTCGCACCAGGTCCAGTAGAGCAGGATCGATCACACCCTGAGTGGTCCGGCCGACATGCTGCTTAGGCGGGAACATGTTGCCGAGACTGGTTTCGGCGATCTCTATCAGCGCCTCATCTGCCAGGTCGCATTTGTTAACCAGTACCACATCAGCCAGGTTGAGCTGGTCCTGAAAGGTTTCGTTTCCGATGACCTCTTCCTGTTCGAGCAAGCGTGGGTCTAGCAGGCAAATGGTTGCACGCAGGTCGAGCAGATCCTTGAAGGAGGGACCCATGAGGGTATCGATAATCCCCTCTGGGTGGCCAATACCCGTGGGCTCAATAATCAGACGGTCGGGCTGAGCACGCTCAATCAGCATCGTCAGTGTTGTTTTCAGGGAAGCGCCCATCGCACAACACATGCAGCCGCCCGCCAACTCCTTAACATGCAGGCCGTCCTGATCGGGCAGCATCTCCTGGTCGATCCCGACCTGACCAAACTCATTCACCAACACGGCCCAGGATTCACCCTCAGGTTTGTTAGCCAGCAATGCATTGATTGCCGTGGTTTTTCCGACGCCAAGGAATCCGGTGATGATGTTGGTCGGGATAGATTGGAGTTGCTCGTTCATAATGTCTCTTTGTTATTCTGTAACAGCCGCGGTCATCATCAGGGTTATACAACATCAGGTCAAACCTGAGTGTCGCTTTATGATCGGTAGAGTTCGCGAATAGTTTGCAGAATTTTGAAAGTGAGGGTTATCTGTATTCCGACATGCTTTTTGTTGTGCCAATGAAAGGAAAGCCATTGTGCGCCAAGGAAGCACAGTCTTTCGCATCGTCTAACAGAGAGGTAGGTTGGGTCGAGCGAAGCGACACCCAACGTATTTGGGCCCCTATGTGTTGGGTGTCGCCGATAGCTCGACCCACCTACAAGTGGATTCGCCTGTGGCGAGAATGCCAGATAGAACCTAATATCCCTATCAATACCGCGGTTCCACAAGCCCTGCTTGCCTGGTGCCTTCCGTCACGTTCACCCGAACCAACAAGAGTGCCCCGGCAATAAACAACACCAACACGGAAAGAATCGCCACCCGATGATCCCCGGTCACCAGCGCCGTCCAGCCAACCAGTAACGGCCCAATCACCGCCGCAAACTTACCCACCATGTTGTAAAAGCCAAAGAACTCAGCTGTCTGGTTTGCGGGAATCAGCCGCGTATAAAGCGACCGGCTTAATGCCTGCACGCCACCCTGTACCAATCCAATCACCCCAGCCAGCAGGTAGAACTGCCAGGCCTCATGCATCCAGTAACTGTAGATGGTGACGAGGATATAGATACCGATGGCGATCAGGATGCCGTGCTTGGCGCCAATCCGTTCACCGATCCGGCCAAAGGCAATGGCAGCGGGGAAACCGATAAACTGGGTGACTAAAAGGGCGCTGATCAGGTCGCTGAACTCCAAGCCGATCGCCAGCCCGTAGTCCGTGGCCATGCGTACGATGGTGTCTACGCCATCTATGTAGAGCCAATAACCCAGCAGAAACATAAAGGTATGGGGCAGCTTGGGGATCTGTTTGATGGTAGTCAGCAGTTGTCTGCCCGCGTCGCGGATACCTTCCGATGCATTTTTCCCGGATCCATCTGGCTCTTTCACAAACAGGATGAGGGGAATGCTGAATAACAGCCACCAGACTGCGGTTAGCACAAAAGCACACAACATCGCGTCGATACTCGTAGCGAAGCCAAAATCAGTGGGGTGCAGTACAATCCAGACGTTGGCAGCGAAAAGCAGTCCACCTCCGAGATAGCCCAATCCAAAACCCAGAGCAGAGATCCGGTCGACCTGCTGTTTAGGGGCAACGACACACAAAAGGGAATCGTAAAACAGGTTACCGCCAGAGAAGCCGATAATAGCGATAAGGTAAGCCAATGCCGCCAACTGCCACTGTCCTTGTGTGACCCCATAAAGTGCGCTGGATGCCACTATCCCCAAACACGCGGCGACCATAAGAAGGCCTTTGCGCTTGCCCAGTTGATCGGCAATGGCACCCAGTAGTGGTGAGAGCAATGCAACGATCAGACTCGCGACTGAGTTGGTCAGCCCGAGATAGTAGGTGCTTTCGGTGGCGGGTAGTTCTTGTGCCCAGTGCTGCTTGAAGACCAGCGGGAAGAAGCCGGTGATCACCACCATCGCAAATGCGCTGTTGGCCCAATCATAAAAGGCCCAGGACCAGATAGACCGTTTGTCTGGGGAGTGCGCCATCCTGAATACTCTCGCCTGACCAGAGGAGACTATCAGTAATAATGGCACGCAATTCAGCCTCTCGGGGCTCTTAATGCCTTTCAGTTAAATATGTTGTGGGATAACACGGTCAGCGGTGTTGTAGCCCAGCTCGATCATCTCTGCGGCACGGTGAAACTCCAGGGTGCTACAGATATTGCGTGAGATATCGATGGTCAGGTCAGGTGGATAAGCGGCCAGTTTCTGGCGCGCAATAGTCGTTTGCATCGCATCAAAGGCCTGGTGCGCGATGTCATATGCGTCCAAATCGAATGAGCGTCGGTTCGACACCGAATCGGTCAGATCGTTGATATAGCTACTGATACGCTGGTGAAGCGGCAGTGACTCCGGAGATACGTCGGGTTTCTTCTCCTTAGGTGTCTCAATCATCGGTTCACCCGAGAGATTTACGGCGATGGTGAGATCGGTCTGATCGCTGAAGGTTGGTGCGATAGGAACCGGATTGAGTACACCGCCATCAATAAGACGATCACCATTCATTTCGAATGGGGTGAATAACAGGGGTAGGGAGATAGAGGCGCGGATCGCATCGAATAGTGGTCCACGATCCAGCCAGACCTCTTTGTTGTTATCCAGGTTTGCAGCAACGGCAGTGAAGTGGATGGGCAGCTGCTCGATATTGATATCACCCACCAGTTCGGTGAGGGTTTCGATGATCTTGTCACCTTTGATCAGACCACTGTTATTCCAGGAGAGATCGAGCAGGTTGATGATATCCAAACGGCCAATAGCACGTACCCAGGCTTCGTACTCATCAAGTTTGCCCGCTGCATAAATACCGCCAATCAGCGCACCGATCGAACAGCCTGAAATGGACCGAATCTGATAACCGTGTTCTTCCAGCCAGTGGATGATACCGATATGGGCCAGGCCACGGGCGCCGCCACTGCCCAGCACCAGAGAAACTGTTTTTCCTTGTTGATTATTCATAAGGTTTTCCTTTCCTCCGGTGCGATTGAGTTAAATTACTGCTGTTTCTTCTCGTCTACCGGATAACACGCCACACCGGTAGAGTTGGTCTCACCCGCGACAAACACACAACGCATATTTGGGTTGTCCTTCGGCGTCCATTCGTACACACGCACGTTGTAGCCGTAGGTTTCCAGTTTGTAGGCTGCAGTTGGCTCAACGGATTCCCAGGTGCCGGTGGCGATCTGGTCGAACAGGCCTGCGTGTGCAGTGAAAGAGAGGGCGCCAAGCAGGGCACCGCAAAGCAGTTGCTTCTTCATGATGAAGGTCCTTAATGCGTTAAATCTTGCCGGTACTTTACCGGCTTCGATCTGCAACTGCCAATGCGCGGGGTCGATGGTTAGCCCACGGCCAGCCAGATACCCACACCTATCATCAGAGAGCCAGCGATGCGGTTCATCAGTTTCACGTTACCCCGATCCATCAGTAGATGGCGCAGCGCTTTACCGCCGCTGGCGTAGATCAGCAGGCACATAAACTCCAGCAGCAGGATCAGCGCCACCAATACGCTCAGCTGAGGCGCCAGGGGCTGGCTCTGATCAAGAAACGGAGGCAGCAGGGTGACAAAGAACGCCCAGCCTTTAGGGTTGGCGATGGCGGTGATAAAGCCGTTCAGTGCCAGTTGCATGTTGCCCTGAACCACCACTTCCGCACCCGGTTCAGGCATCACCAGTTTGCCTTTTGACTGCCACATCTGAATGCCCAGCCAGCCCAGATAGGCACCGCCACCCAGCTTCAGCACGATAAAGGCTTCCGGGAACTGCAGCATCAGGGCTGCGACACCCAGTGCAGCGGCGGAGGCTACAAGACCTACGCCGATCAGCTCACCCCACATCATATGCAGGCTGCGTCGCACGCCCACGGACATCCCCAGGCTGAGTGCCAGTGTCATACACATCCCCGGTGTGATGGATACGAAGAAAAACGTGGGGATAAACAGGGACAGCAGTGCGAGAGACATCCTTACCTCAGGTTTAGATCTTTAGCAAAAAGGCGAGTCTACTACAGAGATCAGGGGAGAATAAGGTGTAAATTTCCCAGATTCAGGACGGAATCAGATAGCTGTCTTTTATCGCGTGGAGGTGGCCCTAGACCAGTCCAGGTGTGCGGTGTGAGTTAGAAGAAGAGACAGGAAACGGTCTATCAGACCGCTTCCTCTGTTACTGTGTGCGGATGGTTTTTTCGTGCCTTTTTACGATTCTGCTTGTTCTGGTACATCGCCTGGTCTGCACCCTGAAGCAGGATTTCACCGTCCTGGCCGTCTTCATTACAGCAGGCCAAACCCACGCTGGTGGCGAGAGTAAATTCAATATCACCGTATTTTACTGCGTGACCGTTAACCTGCGTTTGTATGCGGTCCACATAGTGTTGTGCCTGTTCCCGGTTGGTATGCCCCAGCAATACCAGGAACTCGTCACCACCCAGTCGAATGGCGGTATCGGTTGGGCGCAGGTTTTTGCGGATCAGGTTCGCGAATTCGACCAGGGCAATATCACCTGCATCGTGGCCATAGACATCGTTGATCTGCTTAAAGCCATCCAGATCCATCATCGCCAGGGCAAATCCCTGGCCATGCCGCTGAAAGCGGCAGATCTCTTCGGCGAGGGTTTCCGCCAGCTTGTTGCGGTTATACAGACCGGTCAGAGTATCGGTGACGGAGAGGTGGGCGACCTCTCGATAGGCTTCCTTGAGTCGGCCATTCTTCTGGTTAAAGGCGGTTTCGATCTGCTGGATCTCGCGGATCTCACTCTGGATGTTCACGGTTTTATCCAGATCGTCATGGCTGGAGATGCGGTTGATCTGGTGCACCAGTCGCTCTACCGGTTCCTCGATTTGAGAGGCCATGAAACGCTTGAACAGCCAGTAACAGAAGGTGATCGCAAAGATCAGGCTGAGGAAGGTGGCCATCATGCTGCCAGAAAGGCTGACACGCACCGATGAAAACGGATAGGTCACACTCAGAATACCCGCGGTTGCCCCGGCGGTACCTTGTGTGTGACAGGCCAGGCACTCTTCACGCAGGTGAATGCGCTTGGTGTA
Source organism: Pontibacterium sp. (assembly GCF_964228735.1). GTDB lineage: Bacteria > Pseudomonadota > Gammaproteobacteria > Pseudomonadales > Balneatricaceae > Pontibacterium. The sequence continues at coordinate 10,109 of NZ_CAXRBQ010000039.1, forward strand.
GGTAACCCCGGTTTCCCAGTGATACTCAATCAGCGATTTGCCCTGTTGTGAGGTCAGGAACGCGCTTTGTTCAGGTGTGGGGGTATCGGTGGTGCGCCGGCCGAACTGATTTTCCAGCATCTCAGAACGGTGCAGTTCCAGCGTCATATCCTGTGCGCGGGCGTTCAGATCGGTGAAGATCTGGTCGATGCTGTGCTTGTCCCAGCCGGTCATCATCGAGCTGTAGAGCCGGTCAAACACAATACCGGTGAGGTACTCACCCTCTTTTTCTAACGCCTTTTGGGCGTAGAACAGATTGTGTAGCAGAAACAGGATAACCGTGACAGATGCGCACACCAGCAGGGCGCGGTGCATCACTTGCTTCAGCTTTTTGTGCAGCGGAATAGTTGTAATCATGTAATACCGGGTGCAACTAACTTCTGTGTAACCGGCGCTGAAGACCGCTCTGCTCACTACCGATACAGCTGGTGTGTCAGGCCGTTATTGAATGTGTATCTGGTCGATTGTCGCACAATATAAAGGGCCTTTAAAACAGAGATATAGAAATGTCTGGACCTAAGCAGATTCAGGTCGCATAATTCCTACCAAATTGGTTGGTTATTATTTTGAGTTGAGTATGTTTTCCAATCTCTTCGGTAAGAAACGGACAGCGGAGCAAACGATGACAGCACCGGAACAGGCCCAGGTAGAAACCGCACTTCAGCAGATTCAGGATCCCTACCTTAAACAGGATTTGGTGAGTGCTGGTGTCCTGAAAGAGGTTCGCAACGCGGGCGATAAGCGCGTTGTTGCGCTGGAATTTCCTTATCCGTGTGCCGGTACGCAGGATGATATTCGTGCTCAGGTAAAGGCCGCGCTGGGTGAAGGTACTGAGGTTGAGTTCAGCACCAACATCCTGCCACATGCCGGTCAGCATCAGCTGCCGAATATGGCTCAGGTAAAAAACATCGTGGCTGTTGCCTCTGGCAAGGGCGGGGTAGGTAAGTCCACCACCACCGTAAACCTGGCACTGGCGATGGCCGCCGAGGGTGCCAAAGTGGGCATCATGGATGCGGATATTTACGGCCCGAGCCAAGGCCTGATGTTGGGTGTGGAAGGTAAGCGCCCTGAGCCGGTGGGTGACAAGCACATGAAACCGGTGGTGTCCCACGGCATTCAGTCCATGTCGATGTCCTACCTGATCGACGAAAATACACCGATGGTATGGCGCGGCCCGATGGTTGCGGGCGCCCTGCAGCAGCTGATGACCCAAACCCTGTGGGAAGATCTGGACTACCTGTTTGTGGATATGCCACCGGGTACCGGTGATGTGCAGCTGACCCTGTCCCAGAAAGTGCCAGTCGCGGGGGCGGTTGTGGTGACTACGCCACAGGATATTGCGTTGCTGGATGCGAAGAAGGGCGTAGAGATGTTCCGCAAAGTGGATATCCCGGTGCTGGGTGTAGTGGAGAACATGAGCACCCACATCTGCAGCAACTGTGGCCATGCCGAGCACATCTTCGGTGAAGGCGGCGGTGAGCGCATCTCCGAGCAGTACGACACCGAACTACTGGGCAACCTGCCGTTGTCCCTGTCGATCCGTCAGCAGGTGGATGCGGGTAATCCAACTGTATTGTCTGATCCAGAAAGCGCAGAAGCTGAGTTGTACCGTGATATCGCCCGTAAGGTCGGTGCGATCCTGGCGGTACGTGGTAAAGCTGCGCCGGTATCCTTCCCGAATATCTCCGTAGAGGAAGACTGATCCGTAGATACCATCTCTCCATACTCACCTCAAGCTGTTGATTAGGCAGCTTGAGGTATGTATTTCACTTGCTGTTTCAAGACACCAAAGCAGATGTGCACGAGCTTGCGCATCGCCGCCCCTAGCGCAGACATTTTACTTTTTCCACGCGCCAGCATACGTTCGCGATGAGTTTTAACATCAGGATTCCATTGGCTCGCTACGATTGCCCCCATGTACAGCTTTGCACGAACAAGTGCAGGGCCTGCCTTGCTCATGCGAGGCGGTGCTTTGACACTGCTGCCGGATTCCCATGGGATGGGATTCAGGCCAAGATAGGCCGCACATTGCCGGGCATTATCGAAGTTTCGGCTACGTATCACCGCCATCATCACACGTGATAACACCGGTCCCACTCCCGGGATCGACTCTAAAAGTTTTCGGTCCTGTTTGAGTTTCGGGTGGCGATCAATGTGGTCATTGATCTGCTGCTCCAGGCGCCGTTTCCCTTGGTTCAATGCCGACAACATGAGTTGGATCGATTCGATGACCTGCGCAGACGCCTGACTGATTTCCGCTTTTTCGAGGCGGTTTTTTTCGCGCTGGATGTCTTTCTCTAATGCGTCCAAGCGGGCAAGCAGAGCACGTAATGTACGGATTTCCGGCGCTTCCGGTTGCCAGAGCCGAAGTGGATTCACCGCCCCAAAGCGGGCCAACATCATGCTGTCTTTCTTATCGGTTTTACTTCGTGTACCAAGACTCCTGGCGAAGTCGCGTACCCGTGCGGGATTTACGACATACACCTTTGCTCCGGCTTCGTACAGGTAATAGGCCAGTGCCTCATGATAAATCCCCGTCGCCTCCATGACGAAGCGGCAGTCAGACAGCTTTACGCCGGTATTTTTCAGCACCCAATTGATGAGCGCTTCGTATCCGTCAACCGTATTGGCTAACACTTTGGTTTTGACCTTGAGGGTTTGCAGGTCTTTTAGCCACAAGCAATCCAGTTTTGCTTTGCTGACATCAACACCAATCATTACATCCATTCTTGCCACTACCCTTGTACATACAGCGTCATCCCAGATTAGGTGCGCTTGGATACCATTCAGTGCAATAAGAAGCCAGCCAGGGGCCCGATCTACGTCTCAGTATCAGGTACTCAGGTTAGCCACTGGCTCACCTGACTGGGGAGCTCTGTCTAATCAAACAGAGCTGGAGGAGAGATACAAGGTTGGCCATCGTGTAAACGATGCCCAACACGTTGCATAACGTTGGGCATCACGATGTGATGGCCAACCTACGGGGTGATTTTTCGTAAAACTCACCGCTGGTCAAAAAATGTTCATGTAAAAGCCGCGATTTTGTCACGATTGATTGCGGCTTTTTTTATGGAAAAAAGGTAGAATACCGCCTCTTTTTTTGTATGCAGACTTTGTTAAACGGAACTCTACATGGGTATTAAATCAGATTCCTGGATTCGTAAGATGTCGCAGGAGCACGAAATGATCGCACCGTTCGAGCCTAATCAGGTTCGTCACACCGACGGCGGTCGTATCGTCTCTTATGGTACTTCCAGCTACGGCTACGACGTACGTTGTGCAGATGAGTTCAAGATCTTTACTAACATCAACTCCTCCGTTGTGGATCCAAAGGATTTCGACGAGAACAGCTTTGTTGATGTGAAGTCTGACGTCTGCATTATCCCGCCAAACTCTTTTGCGCTGGCGCGTACCGTCGAGTACTTCAAAATTCCACGTGATGTGTTGACTATCTGTCTGGGTAAGAGCACCTACGCCCGTTGCGGTATCATCGTAAACGTAACCCCTCTGGAGCCAGAGTGGGAAGGCCACGTAACACTGGAATTCTCTAACACCACGCCTCTGCCTGCGAAGATCTATGCCAACGAAGGTGTGGCACAGATGTTGTTCCTGGGCGCTGATGAAGTGTGCGAAACCTCTTATAAGGATCGCGACGGTAAATATCAGGGACAGACCGGCGTCGTTGTTCCTCGTACCTGATAACACTCCTGTAATTGAGATTAATGAAAGAAACGCGTAAAGACATCGCCTCATTCTGGGAGCAGCTGGAGAAGACTATCGACCAGCTGCTGGTTAGCCGTTCTGACGACCGCTTTGAAGCAGATTCTCTGCTGAAGAAGTACCGTGATCAGCTACAGAAGATTGACCGCAACCTGACTTTCCACTTCGAGCGTGACGACGAGTCTGAAGGCCCGGTGGAGATGATCTTTGGTTGTGACGGTTTCCCTGAGTCCATCGCTACGGTGCTGAGCCTGATTGGTGCTGCTCCGAATGTGAAGGGTATTAACTTTAAGGCGTTCAACCACCGCTACGACCCTGTGCCAACACACGTGCACGTGGGGGATGAGCTGTGTGAGATCAAAGATTTCTGGTTCAGCCTGCGTCAGGTAAACGGCCGTCTGCACCTGGAAATCTACATGGAAGATGTGCCGAAGGTGTTGGATATGGATCCACGCGTTGAAGCGGTGATGATCTTCCTGGACGCACTGATCGGTGAGTACGAGCTGATGACCCGCATCTGGGCGCTGGACTGGTTTGAGAAACCGGCCGCACCGGAAGACTTCGGTTTTGTGCCGCTGAAGCGCTTGCGTGAAGTCTTCGACGACATCAAAGTTGACTCTCGCCCGGTAGGTATCACGCTGCACTGATCGGTAGCGTGTAGTCGAATGAAGACGACGGCCAGTACATCCTTTGCTGGCCGTTTTCTTATCTACACGATCTGCAAACCGTCAGTTATCCGATGGGATAAAAACGGTGCCTTCCCCTTCCTGAACTTCGATGGTATCTGCGCTGCTGGCGTGGTGAAAAACGTACATCAAAACTCCCTCCTCGACGTTAAATGTGTGCCACATTAATTTAATCGGCCATACTCAAAGAAAGATTAGGGTCGGATTGCCACCTCTGTTAATCTAGAAGCCTTGATTTGAGGAGCGATGATGAGCGGTTTGCTGACACAGATTCTGGATGAAGTACGTATAGAGTATCTGGAGCGGATGCGGGAAAACGGGTTTACTCAGCCCTACCTGACGGCAGAGAAGCTCTGTCACGAGAAACTGTTTCTGGATTGCGATACCCTGGCAGAGATCGTTGATCAGGACCCAACCCTGTTGGCGGCGCGTGCCGGTAACCTGATCATGAACAAGCAGGAGCAGGAGAATCCCTCGGTGGGGGTGATCATCTGTAGCAATATCCTGGCTGCCGCACTGGAAGGTTTACTCTCGGTTGCAGTTGATCATGAATGGATTGAGGTGGACGAAAGCGACAACATCCTGGTGGATGAAGAGGAGCTGAGTCAGGACACCCAGTACCCGATTCTCGTGGACTTCAGTCAATCCGAAATCGCACGTCAGAACCTGACTAAACCCGGTATCAGTGAACTTAGCCAGCTGTTTGGTAGCGCCGAGGAAGCCTATCTGCAGGCGCTTAAGCAGTGCTCCAGTGATGCCTATCAGAAAGCGTTGCAGATCTCCTCTGACTACTCGGTATTTGCGCCGCAGGACATCGCGCCGCTGGTGATGGAAAATCCGTTGCTGCTGGGTCTGCGCCCGGATGACCTGATCGACGAAGACCTGTTTGAGGGTGACCCGCCGGCAGGCCTGATTATCAGCAGTCACCTGACCCGTATGCTGCTGGGTGAGCTTCTGGAATTGGGAGCAAAAGAGGGTGTGCTTGCTGTTGATAGTCACGGCAATGTGATCATCCCATCCGATCCGGATGAGAAAACGATTGTGCACTAAGCCGATCGAAATCGAATAAAAAGAACACCTCGCAGATGCGGGGTGTTTTTGTTTATGGCCTATGGTTTAAAGAACCAAAGCATAAAAGAGGTCACGGAATGCATCTGGTGATGTTTGATATCGACGGAACGTTGATTGAATCCTATGACATTGACGAGCAGTGCTTTCTCACGGCCATCGACGAAGTACTGGGGATTCAGATCGACTCGCGTTGGGAGCGTTATCCCCACGTGACCGACGCCGGCATCCTTGATGAGATTCTGAGCCAGCCAAGTTTCCGGCCTGATCGCGCTGTACTGGAAACGCAGATCAAAGCGAGTTTTATGCAAAATCTCACCCTGTATCTCGAGAGTAATAGCGTTGAGCCTATCGCTGGTGCAATCGAGTTTTTGGCACACCTGAAACAGCGAGAAGATGTGGTCTTGGCCATCGCCACAGGTGGCTGGTATGAGTCGGCAACGATAAAGCTCGAGGCTGCAGGGCTGGATGTGAGCGGTATTGCACTGGCGACCTCTTCCGACCATATCGCCCGGGTTGAGATTATGAAGATCGCGGAAGCGCGTGCAGCAGACCAGCCTTTGCTCTCGCGTACCTATTTTGGTGATGCCGCCTGGGATAAAACCGCGTCCCGGCAACTGGATTACAACTTTGTGCTGCTGGGGGACAGAGTGGAGCACCACCAGGCAATGCCGGATTATCTGGATATCGAGATCGCCACACGTTTCATCGGGCTAGAGGATTAACCGAATCGCAGCTATTTCCTTTGGTTTTCACCAATGATCAATATCGGTAACAGCGGCGAGTTTGCTGATCAGACGTTGATTCTGTTCCCGCAAGCTCATTTCGTAGTGCTGTGGGCTGCGTAGGCGGTTTTCGATCTCTTCGGCGATAGCGGTAGCAAGTTTGCTCAGCAGATCTGCCTTTGCTGTCGCGTAGCTGGATTCCGCCAAGCGACGGATATAGGAGCGAGTCGGTGCAAACTGGGTATAGACGCTTTGCCCTTCCATATCGCTGAAGCGGTAGTCCTTTAAGTCTATACCGGCTTTAAACGAGCGGAAGTTGAGATAGGTATCGTTGTCCATTGCCGGGGATTTATTGCTGAATCCCAGCTCAAAGTCATCCTTCTCGATTGTGTTTAGCTGGGCCATGTAGATGGATTCCCACTGACCGGTGACAAGCGTTGTCAGGGTGTCGGCAAACAGTTCGTGATAGGGTGCGATCACCCGGTATAAAGACGGCTGTGTTGTCCTCCCGCTATAAAGGGGAAACATCACGCTGAGTTTCTGGTCGATCTGGCGGGCATCTTTCAGCTTTGTCAGAAGCAGCCTGGAACCCTCAATGGCTTTCGCCAGATTGCTCTCCATCTGTGTGTAGCCTTTCGCCCTCAGTTTGAGCAGGTAACGACTGTCATCCTCAATCTCTCTCTGCAGTTCTCTGATCGTTGTATCCACATCGGCATCACGAATCCGTTTACGCAACTGGTAGTACTGGATTGCCGGTGAGCGCTCAAGCAGGAAGCTATCGAGCAGGGCGTGAGCGTATTCATGAAACAGCTCGACGGGTATGTACGCTTCATCGAGCAGCAACAACTTCAACGACAGGTCGTATTCCGGTGTGCCGTGCGTGCGCACAACCCTGACTGATTGTGGGATAGGCTGGAAATGATCACCTAAGAAGCGATTGACCTGATTAATCCTGGAGCGGATTCCTTGTTCCCAGATTGCGCCAGGGGAATTAAGTACCAGAATCTCCTGCGCGCAGACTGGCCCAGTGAACAGCAATAGCATTATTGATAACTGGCAAAATCGCTTGGCAAGATTCATAACGATTGAGATGAGCTAACCCAGTACGTGTCCAGGTTATAGTGTCCGTATGAACAGCTTAGCGCAATACAGCAGGATAAGGAGCGGTCATTAGGCTTGGATTGGTAGGCTGGGGCGAGCAATGCGACACCCAACATAATCCACTTTATCGACGTAAAAGTGTTGGGTGTCGCTACGCTCGACCCAACCTGCAAGATATAAAAATGGCTGGGTAACCAGCCATTTTTAGGACAGGAGCTAGGCTTCTGCTTTAACCATACGCCCTCGGAACATCACCGCATACAGGGCTGGTACAAAGGCCAGGGTAAGGATCGAACCCACAGCCAGGCCGGAGATCATCACTACACCCAAAGAGCGCCATAGCTCGCCACCGAATACCGCCAGCGGGATCAGGCCCAGGATAGTAGTCAGGGTGGTGATCAGGATCGGACGCAGGCGTTCGGCGCAGGCGTTGATGATCGCATCAAAGCCTTGGTCGCCCTGGTCGTAACCCAGCTCGATCCTGTCGATCAGCACGATCCCATTGTTGATGATAATGCCCGCCAGACTGAACACACCCAGCATGCCGTTAAAGTCGAACACGGTGCCGGTGGCCAGGAGACCCGCGCTCGCGCCGATCAGTACCAGTGGAATTGTCAGCATGATGATCGCCGGGCGACGGAACGAATTAAACTGCCATACCAATAGAACTACGATCAGTGCCAGGCAGTGTGGCATGTACTGGAAGAGCGCCGCGTTGGCTTCTTCGGAGCCTTTGATTTCGCCGCCCAGTTCGATCTCGTAACCCGCAGGCAGGTTGATTGCGTTCAGGGCGGTTTCCATCTTTGCGTGCAGCTCTTTCGCACTCATCGTCACATGCTTGCCAGAAACGATCATGGTGCGTTTCTGGTCCACATGCTTGATACGGCTGGGTTGTACCTCGCCGATAAAGTCAGCCACCTGAATTAACGGAACCGGAGTGGACTGGCTGGTGGAGTACAGCTCCAGCGTGCGCAAACGGTCCAGGTCATTGCGTTGCTGATCGCCACGCAGCAGGATCGGAATCGACTGGTCACCTTCGCGGTAGTTACTCACCTCAACACCCTTGTAATAGGCGTTCAGTGCGCGGGCGATCTCTTCGGAGGTTACACCTGCACGGCGGGCACGGGCCTGATCGACTTCAACACGCACCTTGATGGTCGGTGTTTCCCAGTCATTCTTGATGTTCTGGGCGCCTGGAATGGCACGGAAGGCCGCTTCGATCTGATTAGCAATGAGGTTCAGCTCGGTAATGCTCTCACCCTTGATGCGGTATTCCACCAAGCCTTTTTCTGTCGTGGAGAGCCACATCTTCTTAGCCGTACCATCGGCTTCCGGAAGTTGCTCTTTGATGAAACGGTTGGTGCGTGCCACAACCGGATCAACCGGTTTACCTTCTTCCAGGTTCACGATCAGGAATGCTTTACTTGGGTCAGGATCAACCGGCTGCAGCGCAAGGAAGAAGCGTGGGCCACCGCTGGAGATGTAGGATATGTTGCTTTCTACTTCCGGGTTCTGCCCCTCGTCACCCAGCCAGTTGGAGAGGCGACTGGTGACAGCCAGTGTTTCATCGGTGGTGCTGCCGGCAGGCAGGTTCAGGTAGATCAGGAACTGGTTGCGGTCTGAACCGGCCATCAACTGTTGATCGATGAACTTGAAGCCGTACAGAGCAACCACCAAGATGCCGACCATCAAGCCGATAAAGGCAAAGCGGAAGCGCAGAACTGCAGCCACAATGCCACGGTAGGCTTTTACAAATCCATTCTCTGATGGTTCCTGTTGCTCGTCGGTATTGGCTTTAGGGGCAGGGAGCAGCCAGTAACACAGGCATGGAATGGCAAAGATCGCCAGGAACCAGGAGGAGAGTAGGGTCGTGATGATTACCTGACTCAGCGAGCGCAGGTATTCGCCCATCACATCTTCCGCCAGCATCAGCGGCATAAAGGCGAGAATCGTCGTCAGAGAGGAGGTCAGCAGTGGCACCCCCAGAGAATCGGAGGCGTTTACAGCCGCATCCCGGCGGTCTTCACCCAACCCTAAACGGCGCTGAATGTCTTCGGCGATTACTATGCCATTATCGACCAGCAGGCCCAGTGAGATGATGATTGCCGCAATCGACATGCGCTGCAGCGGGATATCCAGTGCACCCATTGCCAGCAGTGACAGCAGGATTGCCAGAGGTACCAGCGAGCCCACAATCAGACCGGTGCGCAATCCCAGGAAGATCATTACTACGGCCAGTACAATGGCGATGGTCTGGTAGAGGTTGCTGGTGGCGCCGTCGATCGCTTTCTCCACCATTACTGGCTGGTAAGTGGCGAAGTGCAGTTCCACACCCAGCGGCACGGTCTGCTGCATCTTCTCAGTAAGCGTGTGTACCGCTTTATCAAACTCGAAGATATTGGCATTGGCGACCATGGATACTGCCAACACCACGGCGGGGCTGTTGTTGTAAAACGCCGGTTGATGGGCCGGTTCTACATAGCCACGGCGGATGTTCACCAGATCCTGCAGGTAGACAAACTCGGTATCGCTGGTGGCGATGGTGAGCAGCTTGATGTCTTCGATTGACTCGAAGTTACCGGACGGCTCGATGGTAATAGTCACACCGTCTGCATCGATATCACCGCCAGGCAGGATGATGTTCTGATTGCTCAGTGCCTGCGTAATCTGGGAAGGCGAGATTCGGTAGTGGCCGAGGCGAACCGGGTCCATCTCCAGCCAGATTCGCTCCTCCTGCAAGCCCAGAACATCTACACGGGCAACGGTTTTAAGTGCGCTGTATTCGTCCTGCAGGTCTTCCGAGATGGTGCGCATGTCGGCCATGTTGAAATCGTCACCCACAATCGCCACGGTGGCGGACGCGGTGCGGCCGAAGTCGTCGTTTACAAATGGGCCCTGCGCATCGCTCGGCAGGTCGCGTTTGATATCACTCATCTTATTGCGCAGATCCTGCCAGATCGGATCGAGATCGAAGTACTGATCGTCCACTTCAACGTTAATCACCGATTGGCCGGTGGTGGAGGTGCTGCGGATCTCCTTTACTTCGGGGATCTGTTTCAGAACCCGCTCGATCGGTTTGGTGATCAGGTTCTCCATCCGCTCGGGACTGAGGCCGGGCATGCGGGTGGTGACCGCTGCGGTGCGGATGGTGATCTCCGGATCTTCCTGGCTGGGGAAGTTGAGAAAGGATGAAATACCCGCGATGACAATGAATGCGATCAGCAGCATCGTCAGGCGGACGTTATCGATGGCAAAGGCGGTTAAGCGTCCCATGGTCTGATTCTCCCTGTCCGCTTACGGTTGCCAGAGCTGCACTTTCTGGCCATCCTGCAGGAAGGCGACACCTGCGATGATCACTTTCTCACCGGCGTTCAGGCCCTCCACCACTTCCAGTTTGTTGTGACGGATGTCGCGGGTTTTCACGAAACGGCGCTCAACCGTGGACGACTCCGGATTAAACACAAAGATCGGTACTGGATCGTTATCATCCCGGTTGGCCCGACCCTTGTCGCTGGTGGTGCTGCGGATATCAATCGCAGAGAGTGGGATCAGATATACCGGCGTATCGCTCTGGTTTTCACCAAACAGGAAGCTGACCTTGGCGGTCATACCCGGCAGCAGTTTATCGTTGGCCTGCAGCAGGTCGATGCGTACCGGGAAGGCGTTACCGGTGGCCACCTGGAAGCCGACTTCGCTCACCACTCCTTTCTGTTTGGTGTCGGGCAGGGTGGGGAACTCCACGTCTACTGGCTGACCGTAGCTGACTTCTCGGATCAGGGTTTCCGGCACCAGAACCCGCGCTTTCAGGCTGTTCTCGCCCTGAATCTCAAACAGCATCTGACCGGCACTGATCTCGGCAAAGGGCTCCACTTCGCGGCGAGAGATCTTGCCATCGAAGGGGGCTTTCAGCGTGGTACGGGTCATATTCAGTTCGGCATTACGTAGATCAGAACGTGCTACGTCTACTTCGGCACGGGCAGATTCCAGCGCAGCACGGGCCTGATCCACGACGGTGGCGCTGGTGAAGCCTTTTTTCAGCAGGCTGTTCTTGCGGTTGAAGTCTTCCTGTTTTTCGCTCAGGTTGGCGCGGGCGTTACGCAGCTTGGCCTGACGGGATGAAAGCGTCAGTTGATAGTCCTTGGTGGACAGTGTGGCGAGCACCTGGCCTTGGGTGACTCGATCACCGAGGTTGGCGAGCACCTGTTCGACCTGTCCCGATACCTGGAAGCTGAGTTCGGAGCGGTTACTGGATTCCAGTACACCGGAAATCTGACGGATACGGCTGCCGGAGGTGGCGCCGACCTCTTCAAATTTTACGCTGGGAATAACCGGTCGAGCGGTGACTTCCGGATCCTGGCAGCCGGAGAGAATGATGCCGGTTGCGATAAACAGAGAAGCTAACGTCAGTCGCATGGTAATGCCGTCCTGTCTGACAAATTACGTTCTATTCAGGTTAGCTCACAGTAAGGGGGAATTCTGATCGCCAACGCTGAATCTTGCTGAGTAAAAGCATAAAAAAAGGCAGCGACGGTGATCGCTACCTTTTCTTGTACGGCGTCCGTCAGGGATCAGACCTGATCAGCTCCGTGGTTGAGACAAACGCTTACTGCTGTGGGCTTTCCAGCCACTGATCCAGTGCGTTCAGGTCTTCGGGGCTGAGGCTGCCCACCTGCTGCTTAAAGCTGAACAGGTTGAAGACGTAGTCGAATCGAGCGTTGGCGTAATCACGCTGTGCGCTGTACAGCTGCTGCTCGGCGTTAAGTACGTCCACCACGTTACGGGTACCGACGTTGAAACCCTCTTCGGTGGCTTTCAGCGCGGTTTCGCTGGACTTGATGCTCTGCTTCCGTGCCTGTACAGACAGCACGTCGGTGCGTAGGTCACGCAGCAAACTGCGGGTAGACTGGGTCACCGCACGCAGGGTGTCTTCACGATCCTGCTGGGCGGCAATCATCTGTTGCTCGGTCTGGCGGCTGGCCGATACGGTGGCACCACCACTGTACAGTGGCAAGCTGAAGGTCAGGCCGATGGTGTTGGTGTCGTTGATGTTGTCGGCCGTTGCAGTACCGTTGTCGTAGTCGTAACTCGCATCCAGACTCAGTGTAGGCAAGTGGTTGGAGCGGGCCGCCTGGGCGGAACGACGGGCGGCTTCAACCGCCGCATCGGCGACACGCAGGCCAATGTTGCCGCGCCATGCTTTGTCCAACCACTGATCCGGGGTTTCCGGCGTCGGAGTCTGAACCGGGTAGTCTTCCTTCAGCAGGTCTGCTTTACCCACTTCCTGACCGGTCAGACGTTCCAGCGCTTCGTAGCTGTTTTCCAGATCACCTTCCGCTTCGATGCGGGCCACACGGGCGTTGTCGTAGGATGCCTGAGCTTCCTGTACGTCGGTGATCGCGATCAGGCCCACTTCAAACTGGGCGTTAACCTGATCCAGACGACGTTTGATCGCACGCTCCTGCGCCTGGGTGGTTTCCAGGTTGTTCTGCGCACGCAGCACGTTCAGGTAGGCTTCCACCACACGCAGAATCAGGTTTTGCTGCGCCTGTTCGAAGGTCAGGCGAGCCTGTTCGGACTGAGCTTCGCCCTGCTTGAAGTTGAACCAGGCGTTGGCATCAAACAGCGGCTGACTCAGGGAGACGGTGTAACCGTTATTGTGGAATTCAGTGGTGTCCGTTTCGGTCGAGGTGGTTTTGGCGGCCAGTCGAATGGTTGGCAGCAGGTTTGCGCGGGCCTGCGGAGCCGCTTCTGCACCGGCCAGGTAGGTCGCTTCAGCAGATTTCAGCTGCGGGTCGTTGGCCAGCGCCTGCTGATAGATATCAGCCAACGCGGCCGCATTGGTCTGCGTGCCCTGGAGCGCCAGAGCAAGCAGAGCGGATGCGGAGAGTAAGTGTGTTTTTTTCACGTGTGCTTCCTTATGCAACGTTACACTTCTTCGGGCTGAACTTCTTTGTAAGTTCGTTTACCCAGATAACTATAGACGGTTGGTATGACGAACAGGGTGAGCAGCGTACCAAAGGTCATACCACCCACAATCACCCAACCGATCTGCTGACGGGACTCAGCACCGGCGCCAAAAGCGATCGCCAGTGGTACAGCGCCCAGTACGGTTGCTGCGGTGGTCATCAGGATTGGGCGCAGGCGCAGGGCGGATGCTTCAATGATCGCCTCGCGCAGGTCGCGTCCCTGATCCTGCAGCTGGTTGGCAAACTCCACGATCAGAATACCGTGTTTGGTTACCAGGCCAACCAGTGTGATCAGACCGATCTGGCTGTATACGCTAAAGGAACCCCCGCTGTACTTCAAGGCAAGCAGTGCGCCGAAGATCGCCGGTGGTACTGACAGCATGATGATCAGCGGGTTCTTGAAGCTTTCGAACTGTGCCGCCAGCACCAGGAACACAAAGATGATCGCCAAACCAAAGGTCACCATCAGGGTGTTGCTGGACTGCTTGAACTCACGGGCAGGGCCGGTGAAGTCAAAGGTGGCGTCCGGTGCGATCTCTTTCAGGCTTTCTTCCAGATAGGTCAGCGCTTCACCCTGGGAGTAACCCGGCGCCAGCAGGGTCTGGAATTTCACCGCTTTCACCTTATCAAAGTGGTTCAGCTCACGCGGTGCCACGGTTTCCTGTACGTCGACCAGGTTGGATAGCTGTACCATGTCTCCCTGTGGCGTACGCACGTACAGTTCCGTCAGGTCGCTTGGATCACGACGTTCACTGTCGGCCACCTTCACGATCACTTCGTACTGTTCGCCGTTACGCTTGAAGCGGGTGACTTCACGGCCAGCCATGTAGCTTTCCAGGGTGCGGCCGACGGTAGACACATCGATACCGATCTCGGACAGCTTGTCACGCTTCACGTCCATCTGCAGTTCCGGCTTGTTCAGCTTCAGGTCGCTGTCCGGCTGCATCAGGCCTTTGTTGGCGAGGATCTTGCCCATAATCTGGTCGGCAATGTTCTTCAGGTCGTCGTAGCTGCCGTTGTACTTCACGACAAACTCAACCGGACGGGAGATAAAGCTCTGACCCAGAGATGGCAGGTCCAGCGCGAAGCTCATGATACCGGTGATGCCGCCGTACAGCTGTGGCGTCAGCTGTTGGGAGATCTCCTGCTGCTTGCGCTCACGATCTTCCCAGCGGTCCAGACCAACAAACGTCATGGCGTTGGTTTCCGCCGGGAAACCCACAATGGAGAAGTAACGGTCGGATTCCGGCACTTGGCTTACCACACCTTCAATCTGGCGGGAGTAGCGATCGATGTAATTCACCGATGCGCCGTCCGGTGCCATGGCGAAGACTAGGATATCACCACGGTCCTCGTACGGGGCCAGTTCCTGCGGCAGTTGCATGGAGTAGTAATAAGCACCCCCCATGCTCGCACCCATGATCACCAGCGCCAGCAGACGGGAACGCAGCAGTTTACTCAACAGGTCGCGGTAACCGTTGGTCAGGCCCACCAGCAAACCTTCGATCAGGTTGAAGGCAGCGCTGTGGCGTTTCTCATGCTTCAGCATGCGGGAGGACATCATCGGTGACAGACTCAGTGCCACAAAGGTGGATACCACCACAGCACCGGCCAGGGTCAGGGCGAATTCGGTAAACAGCTTGCCGGTGCGGCCTTCGGAGAACACCACCGGTACAAACACTGCTACCAATACGGCAGTCGTTGCCAGGACCGCAAAGCCGATCTCTTTCGCGCCTTTAAAGGCTGCCTGCACCGGGCTGAGGCCTTCCTCCACGTGACGGTAGATGTTCTCCAGCATTACGATTGCATCGTCCACCACCAGACCGATCGCCAGCACCAGCGCCAGCAGAGTCAGGGTGTTAATACTGAAGTCCATCAGGTACATCATCGCGAACGCACCGATCAGAGACAGTGGAATGGTGACCACCGGGATCAGCGTGGCACGCACGTTACGCAGGAAGAAGAACAGTACCAGGATTACCAGCACACCCGCCTGAGCCAGGGTCTGGTATACAGACTTGATCGACTCATCGATGAAGATGGAAGAGTCGTATGCCACTTCCACTTCCATGCCTTCCGGCAGGTTGGCGCTGATGGTTTCCAGCTTGGCGCGGATATCGCGGGATACGTCCAGCGGGTTGGCGGTGGACTGTTTAACAACACCCAGGGCAACGGCGCTCTCTCCTTTATAACGGGAGATCTGGCGGCTGTTTTCCGGGGCGATCTCGACACGTGCTACGTCCTTGATGCGAACCGGGTAACCGTCATCGTTGCGGATGATGATGTTCTTAAACTCTTCCACATCGTTCAGATCGGTTTTGGTCAGCAGGGTGAACTCACGCTCGCGGGATTCGATACGACCGGCAGGGACCTCCAGGTTCTGGCCTTCCAGCGCCGCTTCC